>NZ_JBHVYZ010000017.1:0-87618 GCF_042880295.1 Streptomyces sp. NPDC058307 | reverse complement strand
TTTCTTTTGCTTGTGTGTTGGGTTTTCTGGGAGGTCTTTTGGTCCGGGGGGGGGGGCCGGCCCCCCACCCCTCGCGGCCGCAACTCTTGTTCCCGACAAGGGAGTTCACAGCGTGCCCGGAAGCATCGAGGTTCGCGGCCTGTCCCGCACCTTCCACACCACCGTCCGTCGCCCCGGCCTCGCCGGCACCCTGCGCTCCCTGGTCAACCCGGAGCGGGTCGCCAAGCACGCCGTCTCGGACATCACCTTCGACGTGCAGCCCGGCGAACTCCTCGCCCTGCTCGGCCCGAACGGCGCCGGCAAGTCCACCACCATCAAGATGCTCACCGGCATCCTCACGCCCACCTCCGGCGAGGCCCGGGTGGCGGGCGTGGTGCCGTACCAGGATCGCGAACGCAACGCCCGTAACATCGGCGCGGTGTTCGGGCAGCGCACCCAGCTGTGGTGGGACCTGCCGGTGCGCGAGTCCTTCTCGATCCTCCGGGACATCTACGAGGTGCCGAAGGCCGAACACGCCGCGCGCCTCGCGGAGTTCGACAGCATCCTGGAACTGTCCACGTTCTGGGACACCCGGGTCCGCCATCTCTCCCTCGGCCAGCGCGTGCGCTGCGACCTCGCGGCCGCGCTGCTGCACGACCCTCCGGTCGTCTTCCTCGACGAGCCGACCATCGGCATGGACGTGGTGGTCAAGGAGCAGGTACGGGAGTTCCTGCGCCACCAGGTGGAGGAGCGCGGCCGTACGGTCCTGCTGACCACCCACGACATGACCGAGGTCGAGCGGCTCGCCGAGCGGGTCGTCCTGATCAACCACGGCAGGCTCGTCCTCGACGGCTCCCTCGACGAGATCCGCCGTAAGTTCGGCTCCACCTGGCAGGTCCGCGCGACCCTCGCCGACGCGCACACCGACGTCGTCCCGCTGCCGGGGATCGCGGTGCTGAGCAAGGAGGGCCCGCAGGTCGTGTTCGGCCCCGAGAGCCCCGACGGACCGGACTCCCCCACCGTGCACCAGGCGTTGAAGGCGGTCATCGAGCGGTACGAGGTGACGGGCGTCGCCATCGACGAGGCCGACCTCGAAGACGTGATGCGGGCGGCCTACGTCCACGCGGAACCCGCGACCGAGGCGGTCTGACATGGCCGTCCTGCACGCCTGGCGCGCCGCCCGGGTCACCCCGCTCGGCGAGCTGCACGCGCCGCCCCGGATGACGGCCGTCCTGGTCCGGCTGGCCGTCCAGGTGGTCCTGGTGGCCTCCCTGTGGCACGGCCTGTACGCGCACACCGGCACCACCGCGGGCCTCACCGAGGGCCAGGCCGTCACGTACGCCGTGCTGGCCGTACTCGCCTCCCGGCTCCGGGAGTTGGACCAGTACGCGGGCCGGGACACCGTGCTCCAGCACATGCACTTCGGCACGATCGTCTACTGGTATCTGCGCCCGCTGCCGCCCCAGCGCTACCACGCCCTGCGCGCCCTCGGAGAGCAGCTGTACGGCTTCGCGTGGGCGCTCGGCGGCTACCTGGTCTGTCTGGCGGCCGGGGTGCTGGATCCGCCCAGGTCGGCCGCGGTGGCAGGGGTGTTCGCGCTGAGCCTGCTGCTGGGCCAGTGCGTCCTGTACCACGTGATGCTGCTGCTGGACCAGTTGTGCTTCTGGACGGTCCGCAACAACGCGGCGATGCTGATCCTGATCTTCGCGCAGAACCTGCTGTCCGGGGTGTACGCGCCGCTGTGGTTCTTCCCGGACTGGTTCATCACGCTGAGCGGATTCCTGCCGTTCCAGGCGACGTTGAGCGTGCCGCTGTCCATCTACATCGGGCGCATCCCGCTCTCGGACGCCTTCGAGCAGCTTGCGATCCAGGCGTTCTGGGTCGTGGCGCTCACCCTGTTCACCCGTTTCCTGTGGCGGCGGGCCGCCCGCCGCGTCATGTCCCAAGGAGGCTGAGGCCTGTGAACGGCATGCGGATCGCGTGGCGCGTCACGCGTCTCAACTTCCGTGCGCAGCTGGAGTACCGCACGGAGTTCCTGCTGATGATCGCGATCGGCGCGATCTGGCAGGTGTCGGTGATCGTGTTCGCCACGGTGCTGCTGACCCGGTTCACCGGGATGGGCGGCTGGGACAGCTCGGAGGTCCTGCTGATCCCGGCGACGCGGATGCTCGCCCATGGGTTGTTCGTCCTTCTGCTCGGCCGGGTGCACGGCGCGGGCCGGCAGATCCAGGAGGGCAGGATCGACATCTACCTGACCCGCCCGATGCCGGTGTACCGCCAGCTCCAGCTGGCCTTCTTCCCCACCAACGCGATCGGCGACCTGACGGTCGCGGTGGGCCTGATGGTCGGCGCGCTCAGCCGCAGCCAGCTGGACTGGACGCCGGGCCGCGTCTCCTACCTCATCGCCGCGGTCATCGGCGGCATGTTCCTGGAGGCGGCCCTCTTCACGGCGATCACCTGCGCGGCGCTGCGCTTCCCGGCCGCGGACTACTGGAGCCGCTGGCTGGAGGAACTTCTCGGGACCTTCGGCAGCTACCCCCTGAACGTCCTCCCCAAGGCGGTCGGCGGCCTCCTCACCTACGGCCTCCCCCTCGCCTTCGTCGCCTACTTCCCGGCAGCGGTCCTCACCGGCCACGGCCACGACACCGGTGCCCCGTACTGGCTGGCGGCGGTTTCCCCGCTGCTGGGTGTGGTGGCGTACCTGGGGTCGCGGGTGCTGTGGGGGTGGAGCCTTCGGCACTACGCGGGGGTCAATGGGTGACGTCCGCCGAGGGAACCCGCCGTACGGGGGTGAACAGCGTGGTGATCGCGATCAGCACGCAGCACGCGCCGGCGGCCACGCCGACCCGGGCCGTGCCCTGGTGTTCGGCGGCCCAGGTGAGCACGGCCGCGCCGACGGGGGCCGCTGAGTAGTGCAGGGTCCAGAAGGCGGCGGTGACCCGGCCCAGGAGGGGTTCCGGGGTGATCTCCTGGCGCAGGGACATGGAGCAGGTGCCCGCCACGGCGCCACAGGCCAGCAAGGCGGCGCTCAGGGCCGCGACGACGGGCACGTCCCGCGCCCAGCCCATGCCGGCGAAGGCGAGCCCGCACACCGCGACCGCGGCGGTCCAGGTCACTCCGAAGCCGAGCCGGCGGCGGACGCGGGCCACCAGCAGGGCGCCGGTGATCGTGCCGAGCGCGCCGACGGCCATGACGGTGCCGACCGTGCCGTCGTCGTGGCCGAGATCGTGCTTGAGGTGGTAGATGACCAGGTCGTTGAGGCCGAAGGTGAGGAAGCTGAAGACGAACAGCAGCGCGGTGAGCGAGCGCAGCACCGGGTGCCCGCGCAGGAACGCCACTCCGGTGCGCAAGTCGCGCCACAGGCCGGTGCGTTCGCCGTCGGCTCCGGCGGGCCGCGCCCGGAACCGCACGAAGGCCGTGCACAGCGCCGACACCCCGAAGCTCGCCGCGTCCACGCCGACCGCGGTGGCGGGCCCGGTCCAGGCTGCCACGACGCCCGCGCACACCGGTCCCAGCACCCCGGCCGCGGCGGCCGTCGCGTTCAACCGCCCGTTGGCCTCGGTCAGTTGCCCGGTCCCGACGAGACTCCGTACGACGGTGACGTAACCGACGGCGAACAGCATGCCGACCGCCTCGCACACCGGCAGCACCGCGTACAGCAGCCACACCCGCGGCCCGAACAGCCACACCAGCGGGATCACCCCGTACAGCACCATGCGCACGAGGTCGCAGCCGATGAGCAGCCGGCGCCGGTCGACCCGGTCCACCACCACCCCCGCGAACACGGCGGCGACGACCGAGGCGGCCCCGCCGACCGCCGTCAGCTGTCCCATCCGGGCCAGGGAGCCGGTGGTCTCCAGCACGAGCAACGGCAGGGCGATCAGGGCGAAGGAGTCACCGAGGACGGAGAGGGTCTGGGCGGCCCAGAAGACGGCGAAGTCGCGCTGGCGCCACAGCGGAGGAGAAGCAGCCCGCAGGGGTGGGGACTTGTCGGTCGTGCCGTCCCGCTGAGCCTCGTACGCCATGCCCCTCCCTGATCCCCGGACGACCTGCCACCTTAGGGCCGCCGTCGGCGGCACGGAAACGACTTTCGGCCGACGGAAGGCGGCCGCTGCCGTCCCCCACGCACACGGTCCGCCAACCTGCGGCCCCAAGCCTGGCCCGGCGCTTCGACGTAACGGTGGGTCAGCAGGCACAGGGGCAACAGCGCGGCGAAGAAGGCCACTTCGAGTACGGGACTGTCCTGCCGTCGTCGGCCGATCGTGCCGTCGATCACCGCCAGCAGGACCGGATGCACCAGATAGACCGAGTAGCTGACGGTCCCCAGTCCGGTCAGTACCGGCGGTACGCGTCGGCCGCGCGACGCCAGTCCGGCGCCGAAGGTGAGCACAGCCAGCACGAACGCGACGATCCAGCCCCGCCGTGCGAAGTGGTCGTCGGTGCCGGACCAGTACGCACTCCCCACGGCACAGATGGCGATCACGACAGCCGCGCCGGCTGTACGGCGCCAGGTGCTCCGACCGTTCTCGGCACGGTGGACAGCGGTGCCGAGGAACATCACTGCGAGGATCACCAGCCCCTCCCACAGCGGGACCGTGCCGTTGAACGGGACCAGGACGAGCGCCAACACCCCGCCGAGCACACCCCCGAACCGCCGGAGCACCGGTGAGCCGGCGCTCGCACAGCAGATGGCGAATCCCATGGCAAGGGAAGCGCACACGATCAGCGGGCCCGTGCCGACCAGGCCTGACAGGGCGGAGGCGGGCAGCACCGCGCCCGCCGTCACGCTCGCGGCGGAGAGCACTGCCAGGACGACCGCGATCGCCGCGGACTGCCGGTGCAGGCGAACCGTGAACAGGGCGACGACCAGCAGATAGAAGGACATCTCGTAGGAGAGCGTCCACAGGACCAGCAGGACATTGGGCGTTCCCAGTAACTCCTGCAACATCGTGGCGTGGGCGACCACGACGGAGGCAACGCTCTGCCGGCCGACGTCACGCAGCTCCGCGACGCCCAGGAGGTGGGCGGCGAGGAGCACCGTGACGACCACCGCCCACAGCGGGTACACCCGGAAGATCCGCCCGATCCAGAACGTCCGGACGCAGCCCCGCCGTTCCAGCGACGCGGGGATGATGTAGCCGCTCACCAGGAAGAACACCATGATGCCGTAGCGGCTGGTGTTGAACTGCGGCATCAACTCCCGCCGGAAGTCCGCCATGAAGGTGTACGAGGAGTGGTCGAACACCACGACGAGTGCGGCGATACCGCGCAACGCGTCCAGCCACCCCAGCTTCGCCGGAGGGGGGACGAGGGCTGGGGATTTCATGCGTGAGCGGAGTCCTCTTCGATCAGGCAGGCCCCGGTCGGGGTGTGCTGATCACCGAGTTCACCGGTCGGCGCATTGTTCGGCAGTACCGTTCTGGCGGCCGAACATTGAACGGGGTGAGGGTGTGGCGGGGCGTCGTGAGGTGCCGTTGGATCCGGCGGCGGGTCCGGTGCAGCGGTTCGCGTTCGAGTTACGCAAGCTGAGGCTGGAGGCGGACGGGATCACCTACCGGTCGCTGGCGCAGCGGGCGGGCTATTCGGTGACCACGCTGTCGCAGGCCGCGGCGGGCGAGCGGCTGCCGACGCTCCCGGTGGTGCTGGCCTATGCGGGGGCGTGCGGTGCGGACCCGGCGGAATGGGAGGCCCGCTGGAAGGCGGCGGTGGAGGAGTCCGCCGACGACGGCTCCCGGGAGGACACCGGAGCAGTCGCGCCGTATCGGGGTCTCGCACGGTTCGAGACCGGGGACAGCGACCTGTTCTTCGGCCGGGAACAGCTCACCGCGGAGCTGGTCGACCTGCTGGGCCGCCGACGGTTCGCCGCGGTCTTCGGCCCCTCCGGCAGCGGCAAGTCCTCGCTGCTGCGGGCCGGTCTGATACCCGTCCTCCGGCGCACCCGGGGGCCGGGCCCGCGTCCGGCCGCGATCAG
The DNA here is from genome assembly GCF_042880295.1 of Streptomyces sp. NPDC058307. Taxonomy (NCBI): domain Bacteria; kingdom Bacillati; phylum Actinomycetota; class Actinomycetes; order Kitasatosporales; family Streptomycetaceae; genus Streptomyces; species Streptomyces sp. NPDC058307. The sequence goes on along the minus strand of NZ_JBHVYZ010000017.1, from coordinate 81,668 downwards.
GATCCTGACACCGGGCGAACGCCCCGCCCGCAACCACGCACCGCTCCTCGCACCCGCGATTCCCCGCACCGGGAGCGTCGCCGACTCCGGGGCGGACACCGTCGTGATCGTCGACCAGTTCGAGGAGGTCTTCACCCTCTGCCACGACCCGGCCGAGCGCGCCCGCTTCATCGATCTGCTGCTGACGGCCCGGCAGCCCGAGAGCCGCCTGCGCGTGCTGCTGGCAGTGCGCGGCGACTTCTACGGCCGCTGCGCCGAGCACCGTGGGCTGGCCGACGCCCTGCGCGACGCCAACCTCCTGACCGGAGCGATGAGCCGGACGGAACTGCGCGACGCCGTGGTCAAGCCGGCCACGGCCGCCGGACTGACCGTGGAACGCGCCCTCACCACCCGGCTGGTCGACGAGATCGCCGACGCACCGGGCGGGCTGCCGCTGCTGTCCCACGCCCTGCTGGAGACCTGGCGCCGCCGCCGCGGCAAGACACTGACCATGGCGGGGTACGAGGCGGCGGGATGCCTGGACGGGGCGATCGCCAAGACCGCCGAGACCGTCTACGGCCGGTTCACGCAGGACCAGGCGGCCGCCGCCCGCCGGGTGTTGTTGCGCATGATCGCCCCCGGTGACGGCACGCCCGACACGCGTCGTCCCGTCGAGCGCGCGGAACTCGGCGAGACGGGCCGGGTGGTGGAGGCGCTCGCCGGGGCACGGCTGCTCACCCTGGACGGGGACACGGTGGAGATCGCCCACGAGGCACTGCTGACGGCGTGGCCCCGGTTGCGCGGGTGGATCGAGGAGGACCGCGAACGCCTGCGCGTGCACCGGAACCTGACCGAAGCGGCCCACGCATGGCAGGCACTCGGCCGTGAGGAGGGCGCTCTGTACCGGGGAAGCCGGCTCGCCGCCGCCCAGGAACACTTCGGCGGCGCACCGCGCGAGGACCTGACCGACCTGGAGCGCGCCTACCTCGACGCCAGCCGCGATCACGAGCACAAGGGCCGTCGCCGGTCCCGGCTGGTGCTCACCGCGGTCACGGCCGCCCTGTGCCTCGCCCTCGTCGCCGCCGGCCTCGCCGTGGGGCAGTGGCGGAGCGCGGTCACCGCCCAGCACCTGGCCCAGTCGCGGCAACTGGCCGCCGAGTCCGGTGCGTTACTGGACTCCGACCCCGATCTCGCCTCGCTGCTTGCCGTGCACGCCTACCGGACCAGCCCTACCCGGGAGGCCGCCGCCGCCCTGTATGCCGCCGCGGGGCTACCGCTGCGTGAGCGCCTGGTCGGCGGCACCGCACCCGTGGATTCCCTCGCCCTCAGCGCGGATGGGCATACTGTCGCCGACCAGACCAGGGACGGCAGAGTACGGATCTGGGATCTGCCAGGGGGCCGGCTCCGGCACACGTTCACCGGCCCCGACGAAAGCGGCCAAGTCGCGGCGTTCAGCCCCGACGGACGCACCCTCGCCGTAGCCACCGGTGGCGTCATCCGCAGGTGGGACCCGGTCACCGGCAAGGAGCTTAGAAACCTCACCGTCCCCGGCGGTTCGATACGCGCGATCGCCTTCAGCCCTGACAGCCGTACCGTGGCCGCTACCTCCTCGGCGACCGTACGGGTGTGGGACGTGGCGACCGGCCGCAAGCGGCGCGGCTTCACCGGGCACCCCGACCCGGAGGCGGTCGCCTTCGGCTCTGACGGACGGACCGTCGCCGCGGTGGGCATCGACGGACTCGTGCGGGTGTGGGACGTGGCCACCGGCCGTACCCGGAGCGTCGGCGGCGGCCGAATAGACGGCAGGGCGGTGGCTTTCAGCCCGGACGGACGGACCTACGCGGTCCGCGTCGACGGTTCGGTGCAACTGCGGGAGGCGGCCACCGGGATCGTCCGGCACACCTTCAACGACGTGCCCGTCGGGGTCAACGAGGTGGCCTTCGCCCCCGACGGGCGGACGATTGCCATCCCGAGCGTCGACGACACGGTGCGACTGCGAGACACCGTCTCCGGCACGGCGCGGGCCACCGTGACCGCCGGTCACCACGGACGAGGAGTCATGCGAGTGGCCCTCGGTGCGGACGGCCGAACTCTGGTCACCAGCAGCAACAGGGACCCCGAGGTCCGTGTCCACCACCTGCCCGCCGATCCCCCGCAGACCACTCTGCCCGGCCCCGTCGGCACCTACATCGGCGACATGGCCTTCCGTCGGGACGGACACGCGGTGGTCACGGTCCGCCAAGGGCCGCCCGGGATGGGGGCAGTACAGCTCTGGGATGCCAGGACCGGCGACCGCGACGTCTCACTGCCGCTCGACACGGACACGGCCCCCGAGGGGAAGCAGTTGTCCGTCCCGGTTCTGCACCTCGCGGCCGTGGGGTTCGACCCGACCGGCCGTGCCCTGGCTGCCAGATCCGTCAAGAGAGGGGTGATCGAGGTCCGGGACGTCGCCACGGGCCGACTTCGCCTGAGCCGTGCCCTGGACGCCAGCGACACGGCGGTCTTCAGTCCGGACGGGACACGGCTCGCCGTCGTCGGCCTGCAGGGGGCAGTAGACCTCTTTGACCTCTCCACCGGCGCACGGCGAACCGCGGCTCAGTCCGGAAACGGCAGCCTCGTCAGGAGGGTGGCGTTCACCCCCGACGGACGCACACTCGCCGTAGTGGACATCGAGCCCGACGGTGATCAGCTCAGGCTGCTCGACGCCGCGACGGGACGCACCCGGCGCGCCATCAAGCCGAACAGCCAGTTCCTGTCGGTCTTCGCGTTCAGCCCGGACGGGAGCACCCTGGCCACCGTGAGCGGCAGTCGCGGATCGGCGACACTCTGGAACGTGCGCACCGGCCGGCTCCAGGACAGCTTCTCCGTCGGCGGCGAAGTGGCGTCGCTGGCCTTCAGCCCCGATGCGCGCACCCTCGCAGCGAGCACCGCGAGAGGCGTCCAGTTGTGGGACCTCGCCACCGGCCAGACCAGACTCACCCTGTCGGCGCGCTCACCCGAAGCGGTCGCGTTCAGCCCGGACGGACGCACCCTGGCCATCAGCACGGACGGCTCTGTCGAGCTGTGGGACGTCGACCTGCCCGACCCGGCTCACGCGATCAACCACATCTGCGCGGCCGTCGACACCGACCTCACCCCTTCCGAACAGTCCCGCTACCTGCACGACAGGTCCACGGAAACCGGCTGTCGACGGGCTACGCCATAGGAGGAGTCAGCCGCCGCACGACCCCACCCGGAGCTCCGCCCACACCGTCTTGTACGCCCCGCCCGGCCGGAGTTCGACGCCCCACCTCTCCGTCAGCGCCTCGACCAGCAGCAGTCCTCGTCCCCCTTCGTCCGGCTCCCGCGCCGGCACCGGCAGCCGGTCCACCCTCGCGTCGCTCACCTCCACCCGCAGCGACCCCTCGCGCAGCAGCAGCCGTACGCGGAACTGGCGCCCGCTCACCCGGCCGTGCCGTACAGCGTTCGCGGCCAGCTCGCCGACGACGAGCGTGACGTCCTCGTTCGGTTCGCCGCCGTGCGCGTACCCCCAGACGTCCATCCGGTTGGCGACGAGCCGCCGGGCCCGCCGCGCGCCGACCGGGGTGCAGGCGAAGAGCTGGGTGAACGTGCCGACGACGGCGGGAGGTTGGAGATCGGTCTCTGCGTGCATGCCCCAACCGTCCCGGGAGCGAAGGGAGTCCACCAGGCACGAAACTCGTACGCTACGGGTTGTACGAGTCACGGAGTGGACAGTGACCGTGACGGTCCGTGACCATGGGTGATCTGGCGGGGTTGGCACCAAGGCACCCGGGAGTTACCCGTATGACCGACAGCACCATCGAGACCATCGGCGTCGAGAAGAGCGCGAACGAACCCGAACCGTCCGACAGCCTGAAGGCGTTCGGCGAGGCGCACAAGGCGTTCCGCAGGAGGGCCGGGCACACACAGGAGGAGTACGCCCCACTGGTCGGCTATCAGCCGTCCACGGTCGCGTCGATCGAACAGGGCCGCCGTTTCCCCCAACGCCGCTTTGTCGACCGGGCGGAGGAGATCCTGGATGCGTTCGGGGTGCTCAAGGGGGTGTACAGGCACGCGACGAGGGAGAAGGGGCTGGCTTCGTGGTTCCGGCAGTGGGCCGAGCTGGAGGAGGTGGCGATCAGCCTGTACACCTTCGAGAACCGGCTCGTTCCGGGACTGTTGCAGACGGAGGAGTATGCGCGGACGCTGTTCCGCGAGCGGGTGCCCGTGCTCACCGACTCGGAGATCGAGGCCCGGGTCACGGCTCGCTTGGCGCGCCAGTCGTTGCTCGGGGAGCGGCCCAACACGTCGTTCAGTTTCATCGTCGAGGAGCATGTCCTACGGCGGCCGACGGGCGGGGAGGCGGCCATGCGCGAGCAGATCGAGCACCTGCTGGAGGCCACCGAGCCGCGCAACGTCGAACTCCAGGTGATGCCGCTGTCACGTGGCTACCACCCAGGCCTGAACGGGCCGATGCAGCTGCTGGAGACCCCGGAGAACGAGTGGTTCGCCTACCTCGAAGCACAGGAGAGCAGCCAGTTCCTCGTCAAGCCGCAAACGATCAGCGTGCTCCACATGCGCTATGCGAAACTTCGCTCACAGGCTCTGACTCCTGAGGACTCCCGGAGCCTGTTGGAGCGGATGCGAGGAGCATGATGAGCACGACTCAACTGACCTGGTTCAAGAGCAGCTACAGCGGCGACAGCTCCGGCGACTGCGTCGAAGTCGCCGCCGCCCCCACCACCGTCCACGTCCGCGACTCCAAGGACCACACCGGTCCCCAACTCGCCCTCTCCCCCGCCACCTGGTCGGAGTTCGTGGCCTTCGCCTCGCGGAGCTGACCTCGTCAGCCGTTACAGGTTGGAGGCGGGCCCCTCTTCCAGCTCGGCGAGTCGAGCGAGGATGCGCCGGGGCAGTTCGGCCGCCTCCAGCCGGAACGGGGTCCAGCGGTCCATGGAGTCCGGCTTCATGGACGCGGAGAAACGGAAGCGCCCCTTGCTGTTCGGATCGGGCACCATCTCGGCGCACGCGGGGCTCGGTGCCAGCCATGCCGTCATGATCGCCCCCTGCTCCACTTCCACGGCGACGAACAGCATGTCGAGGTCGGACGTTCAGCTCCCCGCCCGTGGCGAGGATCGAGGAAGCCGCGACCAGGTACTCGGCGCCTGATCCTCTCCAGGTTCACCGAAAACCCTTGGCAATAACCTAGGGCCCCTAGGTAACGTGCTGCCATGAGCCCCCGCGCAGGCCTCACCCCCGACCGTCTCACCGAGGCCGCCGCCGACCTCGCCGACGAGATCGGCTTCGAGAACGTCACTCTGGCCGCCCTCGCCAAGCGCTTCGGCGTGAAGGACGCGAGCCTGTACGCGCATGTCAGGAACCTTCAGGACCTGCGCACCCGGGTGGCCCTGCTCGCCGGTGGCGAGTTGATCGACCGGATCGCCGTCGCGGTGGCGGGGCGGGCCGGGAAGGACGCGCTGACCGCCTTCGCCGGTGCCTACCGGGCATACGCGCTGGAGCGGCCGGGACGGTACGCCGCCACCCAGATCCGGATCGACCAGTCGCTCATCGCCGGCACCCCCGCGCTCCGGCGCACCGCCGAGATCACGTACGGCATGCTCCGCGCCTACGGTCTCGCCGAACCCGATCTCACCGACGCCGTACGCCTGTTGCGCGCCACCTTCCACGGTTACTGCGCCCTGGAGTCGGCGGGCGGCTTCGGTGCGCCACGCGACGTACAGAAGTCCTGGGACAGGGCGGTCGACGCCCTGCACGTGGCACTCGAGAACTGGCCCCAAGAGGAGAACACCGATGACTGACCCGCACTACGACATCACCGGCCACGGCCCCTTACTGCTCCTGCTCCCCGGTGGCGCCGGACACCCGATGGGCCTCGGCCCCGTGGCCGAGGCACTCTCCGGGCACTTCACCGTCGTCACCTACGACCACCTCGGCCTCGCCCACGGCCGCCTCGGCGAACCCGTCGAGGACCAGCGGGTGCAGGACTGGAGCGACGGCGCCCGGCGTGTGCTGGACGAGACGCTTCCGGCGGGCGAGTCGGCGTACGTCCTCGGCACCAGTGCCGGGGCCATCACCGCGCTCGATCTGGCCGCCCGGCATGCGGAGCGGCTGCGGCACGTCGTCGCGCACGAGCCGCCGTGCGTGGGCGTGCTGCCGGACGGGGAGCGGCAGCAGGCCCGGTTCGCGGAAGTCGGTGATGTCTACCGCGCCAAAGGCCTGGCCGCGGCAGGCGCGCTGATGACCGCCGTGTTCGAGGAGCGGCAGGAGGGCGATCTACCGGAGGGCCAACCGCTCACCAGGGAAGAGGAGTTGAACAGTCCCATGGCGCTCTTCCTCGCTCACGTCCTGGAGTCCTTCACGACGTACGTCCCCGTCGCGGGCCCCTCACCGGCTCGCCTCACCGTCGCCGCGGGCACCGACTCCCGTGGGCAACTCCTCCACCGGACCGCCGAGTTCCTCACGAAGGAGCGGCAGGCCGACTTCGTCGAGTTTCCCGGCGGTCACCTGGGCATCCTCCAGCACCCGGTGGACTTCGCCGAACGCCTCACGCGGACACTGCTCGGGGACGGCGACATGCGGTCCTGACGGCACGGAGTGCGGGCCGGGATGTCAGCTGTACCGTTCCGCTGTCATACGGGGATGCTCGGGGTCCGGTCGACCACCGCAAGATCGGCGGCAACGTTCGCACCCTCTGCGGCGACCTGAGGGTATGACTCCCGCAAGACGCACATCGCGCGACGCCGACACCCCCCGAGGCACCGTTCACGGCGCGGCTCGCGACACCCCCCGCGTCGGCCACCGCCGGGTCCGCGCCGCCCGGAAGCCCGTCATCGCCGGTCTCGCCGCGACGACCGCGCTCGTCGGCGCCTGGTACGCCACCGCCGGTGCGGCCACCGCTCCCACGCTCGCGCCCGCCACCACGGCCGTGCCCCTGACCGCCGAGTTCCCCTATCTGTCAGCCGGTTACAACAACACCCGCGAGTGGACCCGGACGGCGACGGCGGCGGCACCGAACGGCACCCTGCGCGTCGCCTGGCCCGCCGCGGACGGCATCCACGTCACCCCGCTGACGTCCGCCGGGAAGCGCTCGGGCACGGACACCGTCGTCAAGGGGGCGAAGGAGGTCGGCGGCCTGGTCGCGCACAACGACGGCTTCGCGCTGCTCACCCGGGTCGCCGACACCAACAAGTGGAAGGAGACGGCGGCCGCGATCGTGCGGTACACGAACGACAGACAGACGTTCCGGACCAAGCTCACCGGCACGGCCTCCCACGACACCTCCCCCACCCTCGACGGCCAACTCACCTGGAACGGCTCGAAGTACGGCGCCTATTACGTCGTGCACGGCGCGGGCGGCTTCGCGGACGGCCACTTCGGCGACAAGCTGTCGTACGTCAGCCCCAAGGGCGCCAAGCTCACCGGGGGTTGGGGCTGGGGATGCAGCCACAACGAGGGCACAGCGCTGCACGCCGAGGCCACCGGCGACTTCACCTCCCTCTGCTTCGACGACTGGCGTTCGGGACTGTTCGTGTCGACGGGCATCGGCGCCCCGGACGTGGCTCCGGTCGTGCAGCGCGAGCAGTGCTGGGCCGGGTACTGCGGCGGTACGTTCCCCGGCCGCACCGGCGACCTGGTGAAGTCCTCGACGGGCCGCTACGCGACCGCCTTCGCCTCGCGCGGTGCCGCGTCGGCGAAGAAGAACCCGGACGACCCGAGCGGCCGCGGCTGGACGGTCAAGCCGAAGACCGGCACCCACCAGGTGGCGGTCGCCTTCCTGAAGAACCGCAACTCCGGGCCGGGCAAGGCCATTTACCTCACGAACGCGCCGGGCACCGAGCATGTCGACGTGCACGTGGCGCCGTACGGCAAGAACCGCCTTCTCGTGTCCTGGGAGTCCCTGAAGAACGCCAAGTGCGGGAGCGGTACCTGCACCGGCACCTTCACCGGCACGCACTTCCGGCTCGTCGACTGGAACGGCACGTTCCAGAGCGCGGACAAGGTGGTGTCGGCGAGGATCACGGGTGACATCGCGGTCCAGAAGGACGGCACACTGGCCTGGGCCTACGTCCCGGTCGCACCGTCGTACGCCAAGCCGCTGACGGGTGCCTCCCCGACCTCGACCAGTCTGCGGATCGCCCGCCTCAAGCCCTGAGCGGTACGAGCCGCTCGACCAAGGGGGCGAGCGGCCGCGCAGCGGACGTGTTCGTGCGAGTCCTCCAGCAGTCGCGCCGCGGCCGCCGGAGAGAGCCGCGGATCGGCGACGGCCCGGCGACCCGCCTCCTCACCCCTGTCCCCGGCTATCTGGTGCGCTGGGCGAAGATGCGGTGGCGCATCGAGCACGACTACCGCGAGCTCAGACACGGTTTGGCCTGGGCCATGCGATCGCCCCCGGCCGACGGGCCGGCGGCCGGGGGCACTGAGAGGCCTGGCCGCGCATGCTGACGGCTCCCGTCCCGCGAACAGGGGAGGGAGCCGTCCAGGTGTGTCCGGAGGCGTTATGCCTTCAGCGGGCTATGCGTGGCGGTGCGAGTGCCGGTTGCCGGTGACGAGGCGGTAGAGGGCGAGCAGGATGACGGAGCCGGCGATCGCGGCGATCCAGGTGGAGAGTTCGAAGAACCCGTCGATGGAGTCGACGCCGAAGATGACCTTGCCGAGCCAGCCGCCGAGCAGACCGCCGACGATCCCGATGAGCATGGTGATGATGATGCCGCCGGGGTCCTTGCCGGGCATCAGCGCCTTGGCGATGGCGCCGGCGAGCAGGCCGATGAAGATCCACGCGATAATGCTCATGGTGCCTCTCCGCTTCGTCGTATAAAGGCTGTGTCAGATCATCGTCTGCACCGATCGCGCACGAACAAACGTCTTCTCCCAAACTCGGCTGTGCCAGCGCATGATCCAGAGGAGTGGACCCGAGAGGGAGGAGCCGTGATGAGAAAGGACCGGTCCGGATCACACGCGCCGTGACCCGACCACCCGAGGCTGTCGCGCTCGATGGCTTCCTGGTCCGGGTGTTCAGGGTTTCGGTGCACAGGCCGGGCACTTGAGGTGCGGGCGGAGGTTCCGAAACCCTCGGCGGACGCGCGGGTGAGCCGGAGTTGGGTGTGAGCAGCGATCACGAGGCACGTCCAGCGGTCTCCGGCCTCGGGGGTTGCGGAGCTTCGGCCGGGTCCACCCCAGTGTCTGCTTCAGGAGATCGAAGGCGACGAAGTGGCCGCGGGCCACTCGCCAGCGGCCCGGGCCGCCACACAGGCGGGCAGGTCGGGTGGAGTCCTCGCCGGGCAGGAATTCGTAGACGCGGTGTGGCAAGAGACCGACCTGCTGCTGTGGAAGCCTCCGGCGGCCTGGTTCAGCATCAACGCCTTCTTCGTCCCCGACGGCGCCGGGCGGCGACTGCGGAACTGGTACGTCAACTTCGAGCACCCCACCCGCCGTACCGAGACCGGGTTCGACACCTTCGATCTCACCGTGGACCTGCTCATCCACCCCGACCTCACCGGCTGGGAGTGGAAGGACGAAGACGAGTACGCGCACGTGCGCCGCCTCGGCATCGTCAGCGACACCGAGCACCAGGCCGTCGACGACGCCCGCGCCCAGGTGCTGGCGATGCTCGCCGACCGTGCCGGTGTCTTCGCGCACGCGCAGCGCTGGGCGGCCTGGTCGTGGGAGCCGGCCTGGCCTACGCCGCGCCTGACCCGGCCCACGGTGGCCGCGGAGGGAGGTGCACCGGAGGGCGGCTGAACCCGCTTCCACCACTCCGGCGACACACCCTGACTGTCAGCCCGCTGGGCGCGTGGCCTACGGCCGGCCATCGATCAGCTGGCCGGCCGTGTTCTCGATCCACAGCAGCGTCCACTCGACGCCGGCCCGACACCCGGGCTCCGCACCGTCGTACCGGTCATCGGCATCGGCATCGGCATCGGCATCGGCATCGGACGGATGTCGGCGGCCAGGGCGCGCAAGTCCTTCCGCAGCCCCTGGCGCTTGGCCATGTCCATGGCCTGGATCGTCTCGTCACTGACGTCACCGGGTCGAACGAGCGCTCAGCGCCCCACCTTGCACGATCCCCCCATCGATGGCCGGACCGCGGTCCGCCGATGCGATCGCTGCTCGACCAGTGCGACCAGTTCGCCTCCGTCACTCATGTTCCTCGTGCCGCCCGAGACGGCTCAGCCGCCGGCGGCAATGTCCACTCCGGAGCCGTTCAGACGAACCCGCACCTCTGGGCCTCCGCTCCACACCACCGTCAACTCACCGGCCCGTACAGCCCGTACAGTCACCGTCTCCTCCAACGGCACCGCGTCCGCGTCGCCGGTGAGCCGTGCCAGGGCGACGAACAGTGTGTCTGCCTCCCCCGTCACCCCGCCCAGCTCCTCGTCGAGGCCCACAGCGGGCAGCAGTTCGGCCCGGACACCGTCCCGTGCGGACCACCCGGTCACCCGCACCGGCGTCCCGGGCTCCGCGCCGGACACCAGGAAGGCGCGTACCTCCACGGCTCCCTGCGCGAGCACGACACTGGAGACGCGCGCACCCCCGGCCGCCGTGTGCCGCGAGGCCGCCCACCCCTCCCCCACCCCCAACGGCTCGATCTCCGTACGGCTCGGATCGCCGCCCAGGATGAGGCTGTTGTCGTACGTCGCCGAGGGCTCGGTCACCGTGGAGTAGGCGAGCCGGGTGTAGTACGGGTCGTAGCGGACGTCCTCGCTGCCGTGGTTGTGGAGGCGGACCACGCCGTCCGAACTCGTGCTCTGGAGCAGCCAGTTGGGGGCGGCGATCGGGGTGAGGGCGTCGGCGCGCTCCGTCGGGCCCGGCTCCTCCACCGCCGTCCACACCTCGTGGTCGGCCGGGAGGAGCAGGCCGAGGAAGCCCTTGCTCGCCCAGTACGGCGACGCCGGGCCCGAATAGCCTTGCAGGACAGCGGAGTCGGGGCCGTGCCAGCCGAGGGTGAGCAGGCCGCGGGAGTCCACCGCGCCCCGGTCCAGGAAGTACTTGAGGGCTCCGGAGGCCAGCCGTCGGGTCTCGCCCGGGGACAGCGGGGTGTGTCCCGTCAGCGCGCCCAGCCACAGCGGGACGGTGGTCGCGAAGCGGTACGTCAGGGAGCGGCCCTGGTGCATCGGGGCACCGTCGGCTCCGAACAGGCGGGCGTAGTCGTCGAGATGGCGGGAGAGGCGGCCGCCGTACAGGTCCGTCAACCCGTCGTCCTCGGCCAGCCAGGCGTGCAGCACCGGGTAGAGGTGCATGGCCCAGCCGTTGTAGTAGTCGAACTTGCGGCCGTCGCCGTCCGTGTACCAGCCCTCGCCGACGTGCCACTGCTCGATGCGCTCCAGGCCGCGGTCGATCGCCTTGCGGGAGGCCTCCGGCTCGTGGCCGACCGACGCCAGGAAACCGGCGACCGTGACGGGGAACAGCTCCCAGTTGCAGGGCCAGGCCTCGGCGGTGAGCGCGTCGCCGAGCCAGGCCGCGGCGCGCTGCCGTACGGAGTCGTCCAGTCGGTCCCAGAGCAGCGGCTTCGTGATCCGCAGCGCGAACGCGATCGACGCCGCCTCCACCAGCGGCTGGCTGCGGTCCTCGATCCGGGGCCAGACCCCCGAGACACCGGCGGCGAGCCCGTCGGCGTACCGCTCCAGCGCGGTCCCGTCCTGGCGGAAGGCCGCCAGCAGGAGCGTACGGGCGTAGCCCTCCAGGCCGTCGGAGAGACGGCCGGACCAGCTCTGCCGGTCACCGGGCAGGTAGTAGAGGGCACGGTCCTCGGTGGCGTACGGCTCCACGGCGGCGAGCAGGGCGTCGGCCGCTGCCTCCCAGTGGGCGCGCGTGTAGCCGGTGTGCGGACTGAGGGTGCGGTCCTCGGGGGGCAACTGCATCGGTTCTCTTTCTTCCACTCACAGGCTCGCGGCTCGCGTCACAGACCTGGGGCGCCCCGGTTCCGGTCGGGACGCCCCAGGCGTCTATCCCACCCTCACAGCCCCCTTGGGCACCAGTCCCTGTGCGAGCAGTTCGTCGCGGACCAGGCCCGCGTACACGGTGGCTCCGTGTACGGAGGTGTGGGTGTTGTCCCTTTTCTCGTTGTAGAGGTAGATCGCCTTCGAGCCCTCCACTCCCAAGGACTCCACCAGCGACTTCGTCTTCGCCGTCAGGTCGATCAGCGGGACGTCCTCTGCCGCGGCCACCGAGCGGATCACCGCGGGATGGTCCACCCCGAGGCCGTTGACCAGCAGGGCCGTCCCGTTGTTCAGCGTGCCGTCCGAGTTGAACCAGCGTCGCACGATGGGCGTCACGAGGACAGGGTTCCCGCCTTTCTCCCTCACACCCGCGACCAGAGTCTCCAGGTTCGCCCGGTACGTCGCCTCGTCGGTCGTCTTGTCGTTGTGGGCGAGCTGGATCAGAACGAGGTCTCCGTGCCGGATCAGCGGCTGGACGGTGGCCCACAGGCGCGGCTCGGCCAGATAGGTCACCGTGCTCTCGCCGGAGTCGGCGTAGTTGGCCACGGACACGCCCTTGCGCAGGTACTGGGGCAGTTGCTGGCCCCAGCCGGAGTACGGGTCGCCGGGCTGGTCGCAGACCGTGGAGTCGCCGACCAGGAAGATCTGGCGGGTGTGGTGGGCGGGGGTGACGCGGATGCCGGCCAGGGCGGGGGCCGAGCCGCCCAGCACGAGGTCCAGGCCCGGTGTGCCGTCGGGGCCGGTCGGCTCGCCCTCCGGGGTGCGCACGTTCACGGTGAAGCTGCGGGAGACCCGCTCGCCGGCCGCGGCCGGCGTCTCCGGGAGGAGCGAACGCCGGGTCTCGCCGCTGATCGCCGTGCTCGACGCCGTGTCACCGCCCAGGAGGACCTTCACGTCGTACGTGCCCGGCGGGACGTCGAAGTGGCAGCCGGCCGCCGTGCAGTTCTCCAGCCCCGGCGCGCGTCCGGTGTGCGCCTGCGCCGGTACGGCCGTCAGGCCCGAGGCCAGCGCCACCGCCGCCAGCAGGGCCAGGTTGAAACGTCTCATTCGCGGTTCCTCCGTCAGGGGGACAACACCTGGCGCCGGACCGTACCGCCATCTGCAAGCGCTTTCTAGACCTTGAACCGATTTCACAAAATCGCCAACCTCCCGCTGGTGAAAGCCCTTTCGCGAAATCGATTCAACTGTCACTCTCCAAAGCACCCGCACCACCCCCACATGTCTCGAAGGAGGCACCCCCATGTCCGAATCCCCCGTGCACCGACCGGTCGGACGCCGCACCTTCGTTCTCGGCACCGCGGCCGCCGCAGGGACAGCCGCGCTCGCCGGGCCGCTCGCCCAGACCGCGTCCGCCGCGACCTTCGGCTGGAGCGACGACGGCTCCAACTACGTCGTCGACACCGGCGCGAACCTCGTCTTCAAGGTCAGCAAGACCAACGGCGACCTGACCTCGCTGGTCTACAAGGGCACGCAGTACCAGGGCTACGGCGGCAAGAACTCGCACATCGAGTCGGGCCTCGGCACCTCCACCGTGAGCATCAAGCAGTCCGGCACGACGATCCTGATCTCGGTCGCGTACGGCACGCTGAAGCACTACTACGCGGCCCGCAGCGGCGAGAACAACGTCTACCTGTGGACCAACAAGGCCGACGACTCGGTCTCGGCGACCCGCTACATCCTGCGCGTGAACGCGGGCAAGTTCCTCAACGACGAGCCCGACTCGTACACCTACGCGCCCACCACCATCGAGGCCCAGGACGTCTTCGCGAAGTCCGACGGCCAGACCCGCTCCAAGCACTACGCGAAGGCCCGGGTCATCGACTACAACTACGTCGGCTGGACCACCGGCAGCGTCGGCCTGTACATCGTGCGCTCCAACCACGAGAAGGCCTCCGGCGGGCCGTTCTACCGCTCCCTGCTGCGCCACCAGAGCGCGGACGGCGGCGGCCTGTACGAGATCCTGTACTACGGCGAGAACCAGACCGAGGCCCAGCGCTTCGGCCTCCAGGGCCCCTACGTCATCGCCTTCACCGACGGCGGCGCCCCCTCCTCCTCGCTGTACCCGGGGACCCTCACCACCGCGTGGGCGGACTCGCTCGGCATCTCCGGCTACGTCCCCGCGAGCGGCCGGGGCAAGGTCTCGGGAGTCGGCATCACCGGCCGGAACACGGCACACCCCTACACGGTCGGGCTCGCCAACTCGGCCGCGCAGTACTGGGGTTCGGCGCGGTCCTCGGACGGCTACTTCTCCATCGGGGGCGTGCTGCCAGGGACGTACACGCTGACCGTCTTCAAGGGTGAACTCGCCGTCCACACCACCTCGGTGAGCGTCAGCGCGGGCGCCACGACCACCCTCAACTCCCTCGCGATCCCGTCCTCGAACGACCCGAGCAACGCGGGCGCGATCTGGCGCATCAACGACTGGAACGGCACGCCCAGCGGCTTCAAGAACGCCGACCTGATGACGTACGCCCATCCGTCCGACTCCCGCGCCGCCTCCTGGACCGGGAACGTCATCGTCGGCAGCGGCACCGAGACCTCGTCCTTCCCCTGCTACCTGTGGAAGGACGTCAACAGCGGGATCATCGTCTACTTCAAGCTGACGGCCGCCCAGGCCGCCGCCGCGCACACCCTGCGCATCGGCGTGACGACGGCCTACGCCAACGGCCGTCCGCAGATCGCCGTCAACGACACCTGGACCTCCGCCGTCCCCTCGCCGCCCACCCAGCCGAGCACCCGGTCGCTGACCGTGGGCTCGTACCGGGGCAACAACTACACGTTCACCTACAGCGTGCCGGCGTCCGCCTGGCTGACGGACACCAGCGCCTACAACACGCTGAAGATCTACGTGGCGAGCGGTTCGGGGTCGACGTCGTTCCTCAGCGCGGGCACGTCGATCGACGCGATCGACCTCCTGTCCTGAGGTCCGGTCGGCACGGTGGCCCGACGCTCGACACGCCGGGCCACCGTTCCTGCGGGCAGGTGTTACAGGTAGTACCAGTCCACGGCCACGTCCTCGCCGCCGTTGCCGGTGTCGATGATGGACACGGTCATGACCGGGTTGCCCTTGGACTTGGCATTGACGTAGTAGCACTTGATGTACTGGGAGCCGCGCTTGGGCGGGCAGCTCTGGTCCGAGCGGTAACCGACGCGTCGGGCGTTGATGTTCTGGGTGTCGGCGGCGAGAAGATGTGCGCTGTCCCAGTAGGAGTCGGACGCGGCGCCGTTGCAGGCGGTGAGCTTGGACCCGGTCGAGTCGTCGCCCGTCGAGCCCGCAGCCTGCTGCGTGCCGTTGTAGTAATGGGTGGAGGAGCAGTTCGCCAGTCTCTTCATCGCCGTCGAGGCCCAGCTGAAGTCGCCGCTCCACTGCACCGCATCGCCCGCCAGCGCCGTACCGGCGGTGATACCGAGCGTGAGTGCCACGCCGGTCGTCACCGTGCCGACGCGGGCCGCGATCGCTGCCGCGCGTGAGCGCCCTGAAGTCGTTGTCGCCATTGTCCCGCTCATTCCTGTGGGAGGAGTTGATACCGAAAAGAGGATGTCCGGCCCCTTGAGCTCCCACATGACGTGATCATGGCTCTCTCGTAACGACCTGGCCTTTTCCCGAGCTCCCCGGGAGTGAGGTCCCGTTGCCCAAGTCTTTAATCTCCGGCGCGACGAGTACCGCCGAGGCGGGTAACCCCGGCCCTCGGCGGCCCGTCCTGGGATCGACGTCTAACTACCCCTGGTCCACTGCTGGTTGGTGCCTGTTCCGCAGGTGTACGTGATGACGGCGGCGCCGTTTGCGGTGGACGCGCCGTTCACGTCCAGGCACTCACCGCTCGCCCGGGACTTGATGTTCACGTACGAGCCGGTGGTGGTCAGCGACCACTGCTGGCTCGTGGCGGACCCGCTGCAGTTCTCCTGGCTGACCGTGCTCGCGTTCTCCTGCACGCACAGGGAGCTGTTCCTGACCACCAGCTGGTAGTAGCCGCTGCCGACGGACTTGAACCAGTACTTCTGGTTGCCTCCGCCGTTGCAGTCGTACTGCTTGATCTGGGCGCCCTGCCACAGCGACTGGCTCGTCACGTCGGCGCACTTGGAGGAGTGCCGGGCGATCAGCGTGTTGTACGTGGCACTGGTGCCGCCGATCGTCCCGGCCGCCGTGTCGATCGTGACCTCGGGGTACCAGGACATGGACAGCGTGGTGGAGCTCGGGAAGGTCAGCGGCAGCCACACGTACCGCGAGTCGTTGACGGTCCCGCCGAAGGAGTTGCCCCAGCGGTCGCCCAGGTAGAGGTACGAGGTGCCCGAAGTACCCTGCACCGGAAGGACGTACGCGGTCTGCGAGTTGTAGGCCGTGGAGTCGCCGACGTTCGTCATGGAGGTCCACGGTCCGGCGAGGGAGGTGGCGGTGGCGTACTGCTGCTGGTTGGCGCTCCAGCCGGTGGCGCCCGACGTGAGCATGAAGTAGACGCTGCCCCGCTTGAACAGCGCCGGGGCCTCGCGGTGTCCACCGACCCACGGGTTGGCGACCAGGCTCGCGATGCCGGTGTAGTCGGCGGTGAGCTTGTAGATGTGCAGGTCGTAGTTCTCGTTGGCGGCCGAGACCATGTAGCCGGTGCCGTCGGTGTCGACGAAGGTCGTGATGTCGCGGGACATGTTGTCGCCGAGCGGGCGGAAGCTGCCCTGGTAGGTGTAGCTCCCGTCGACCGTGGACGAGACGGCGACGGCCGCGCGGGCCTCGCTGTAGTCGGTGCCGTTCTCCTTGTGCATCCACATCACGAACTTGCCGGTGGACGCGTTGTAGATGACCTTGGGCCGCTCGATGTAGGCGGTCCCCAGCTCGGAGGCGCTGGACTGGGTGAGGACGTGGTTCCTGAACTCCCAGTTCTTCAGGTCGGTGGAGCGGTAGGCGTCCACGTACCGGAAGGTGTTGTCGGCGTTGCGGTCCTCGCCGAACCAGTAGTAGTACGAGCCGACCTTGATGACCCCGCCGCCGTGGGCGTGCAGGGCGTTTCCCGACGTGTCGGTGAACTGCACGCCGTTGGGGATGGTCACCGCGGCGGCCTGGGCCGGTCCGGCGGTGACCAGGGCGCCGGCCAGGGCCAGACACAGGGCGAGCAGTACGGCGTAAGCACGTCTCATGACGCGACCTCCGTGGTGGTGGCGGTGTCCGCCACCGGTATGCCGAAGTTCGGGGTGCCGTCCGCGTGCCAGCCGAGCTTCTGGACGCGGGTGTGCCGGTTGGGGTCGTTCAGCGGATCGCCGACGATCTCCTTGTACGGGCGGGCGTGGTAGACGAGGACGTCACTGCGGCCGTCCTCGGCGACGGTGAAGCAGTTGTGGCCGGGGCCGTACTGCTTGGTCGTTTCGCTGCTGCTGAAGACGGGGGTCGGCGACTTGGACCAGCTCGCCGGGTCCATGAGGTCGGCGTCCGCGTCGGCCGTGAGCAGGCCCATGCAGTAGTGGTGGTCGGTGGCGCTGGCCGAGTAGGACAGGAAGAGCCGGCCGTGGCGAGCGATGACCGAGGGGCCCTCGTTGACCTTGTAGCCGACGCACTCCCAGTCGTACTCCGGGGTGGAGAGCCGGATCTGAGGACCTGTCAGGGTCCATGGGTTCGCCATCCGGGATAGGAAGATGCCGGTGTTGTTGTCCAGACCGGGCTCGTGCTGCGCCCAGGCGAGGTAGCGGCTGCCCCGGTGGGAGAAGGTGGTGGCGTCCAGGGAGAAGGTCTCCCAGGCGGTCTTGACCTGGCCCTTCTCCACCCAAGTCCCCTTGAAGGGATTGGGGTTGGCGTTCTCCAGGACCCAGATGCGGATGTCCCACACGCTCTCGGCGGGCGCGGAGGCGAAGTAGATGTACCACTTGCCGCCCACGCGGTGGATCTCGGGCGCCCAGATGTGGGCGCCCATGACACCGGTCGGGTGCTTGGTCCAGATGACGGACTCGTCGGCCTTCGCGAGGCCGTTGATGGTGCGGGAGCGGCGCAGGATGATGCGGTCGTACTCGGGGGCGGTGGCGGTGAAGTAGTAGTAGCCGTCGGAGTGACGGTGGATGTACGGGTCCGCGCGGTTGCGGACGAGCGGGTTCACGAAGGGCGCGGCCTTCTTCGGGCGCGGGGCGGCTTCGGCGACTGTGGGGGTCGCGGCCAGGGCGCCCGCGGCCAGGGCACCTTTCAGCAGCAGTCGTCGGTGGGGGACGTCGGGGGCGCGGCTCATACGGACTGCCTCTCGGATGGGGGGTGTCCTGAGAGCGATGTTCGGTATTGAGAACATCTGTTGTTATTGCGAACAGCCGAAAGGTACGGCTGGGGAACCAGGAGGTCAACGGGTCGGACGCGATCAGAAGAAGGCGCTTTCTGCGTTCCTTCTGCGTTCCGGATTTCTGTTATCGGTCCGGCCTCCGCGCGTCTCCGATCATGTGCGTAGCCAAATCCACCAGACAGCAGCGGCCGTGGGCGCCCTCGTCACCCTCCTGGCCTGGGCTCCCCCGGCTCTGGCCGCCGGCCCCCGGGACGCCACCGCCGACGTCCTCGCGAACCGGGACGTCACCCTGACCGGCGACACGGTCGTCACCGTGCCGCCGGGGACGACGACGTACGACGGGGTCTTCCGCGGCGAGGGCACGCTCACCGTGCGCGGCATCGGAACGCTGGTCCTGACCAGGGACAGCGACTTCACACTGCCCGTCTCTCTCCAACGGCAGGCGGTGCGGACACCGGGCGGCAACCACCCGTACGTCACCACGACCCGCCCGGACCCGCCCGCGGTCACGGTCGAGCGCGGGGCGACCCTGCAGTACGGCAACGGCGGGACGACCGGCCTGATCGGCCACTTCCCGTACAACACCCCGGCGTTCCGCCTGAACCAGGACAACATCCGGGTCGACGGCACCCTAAGGCTGTCCCTGAAGAGCGCCTACAACCTGGGCAGCGTCAGCGGCTCCGGCCTGATCACCCAGCCGCGCTTCCTCTGGGGCACCTGGGACCTGACGTCCGGACCGTTCGCGGGGGTCATCGACAACGGCACCCAGGCCAACGCCGGACGGCCCGAGTACGCGACCGCGCTGCCGAACGTCCGCAAGGTGCTCAACCAGGGCACCTGGACCGTGGACACCCCGCTGGGCCGGACCGTCACCCAGCGGATGGACTTCTACCAGCGCGAGTACGGCAGCGACATCAACGTCCAGTCCCGGCCCGGCGGCAAGGTGGTCCTCACGGGCCAGTACAGCTGGTCGAACCGGGGCGGCGACACCGATCCCTCGCTCAGCGACCCCGCCCTGAACTGGACGCCGGCCACCAAGAACGTCAACAAGCGCGGCACCAACATCAAGGGCGCGAACGTCCAGTGGGGCGACGGGACGACCCACAAGATCTTCATGCCGGGCACGGCACAGACGGTCTACATCAACCTGCTGGCGGCGCGCTCCCGTTCGCTCCTGGCCTTCGACTACAACGGGCCGGTCACCCTGGGCGCCCCCATCGGCGGCGGCCGCTTCCACGACACCCTGTCCGCGCCCGGCGCGGGGGACATCGTCATCAAGGGGACGAAGGGCAATGACGTCACCTTCGCGGCCGTCCAGTACTACGACGGCTCCACGACCGTAGAGAAGGGCGCCGTGCTCCGGCTGGGAAGCGGCAAGTCGGGGGGCGACGGCGGCCTCTACACCAGGGGCGCCCACTACGAGGTGGTGAACGACGGCTCGCTAGTGCTCGACAACGCGGCCAAGTCCCTCACCCTGCCCCGGATCAGCGGCAGCGGCTCCCTCACCCAGGCGGGCAGGGCGACGACGACCCTGACCGGGAGCGCGGTGACGTACACGGGGACGACGACGGTCGAGAAGGGCACGCTCGCCCTACGGTCCGGAGCAACTCTCACTCACAGCAAGGGAATCCGGCTCACCTCGACGGCCGCGCGGCTGGACGCGGGCTCGGCCGGCCTCCGCGTGGTCTCCTCGCTGTCCGGCAAGGGCACGGTGAAGGGCACGGTCACCAACGAGGGCGTGGTCGCCGGCGGCCTCACGGTCAACGGTGGTTACACGCAGAGCGAGAAGGGCGAACTGGTCCTGAAAGGGCGTCCGTTGAAGGTGACGGGCCCGGTACGGCTTGCCGGTGAGCTCGACTTCTCGGCGGCCGGCACCGACCCCGCCCGCCGGGTCACCGTGCTGGACAACAAGGGCACGTCGAAGACCAAGGGCGCCTTCCAGGGCCTGAAGGAGGGCACGCGGCTCAAGCTCGCCGACACGACGTACCGGATCACCTATCGGGGCGGCGACGGCAACGACGTCGTACTGACCGCGGTCACGGCGAGCGCCTCGCCGGGCGTCCGTGCCGATACGACGCCGAAGGCAGCGGTCGCGGCACCCCGTGCCGCGGGTGAGGTGGCCGAGGGGCTGGGCTGGTGGCCGTACATCCTGGCGGTGGGGCTGCTGGTCGGCCTGGTGATCCCACCGACGATGAGACGGCGGGGCAGGCAACACCGGAGCGGGCGCCATGCGGCGCACTGATCAGTGCCGGGGCTCTGCGACCCGCAGGCAACGCCTTCCAGCACTCACCCGGAGGCGCTGGGCGCCGCCGGGAACCCGAGCCGAGGCGCCAAGCCCCGCGCCTCCTGCGCCCACTCCGCGAGAAACGCCAACGCCAATCCCCGCTCCCGGTACCGGCGTTCCGCGGAAACCTCCCGCCGCCCCCCGTAGTCCAGCTGCCGCTCCTCCCCCGCCCGAGCCAGCATCAGCGCGGTGAGCCAGTCGTACTTCACTGCCGACGCACACACCCCGAGCCGCACGAGCCGCTCGTCCCCCCGCCACCCGCTCTCCCGGAGCCCCTCCAGATAGGCGTGATACGCGGCCGCCGCGTACCGGGGCAACCGAGCCGCGGGGACAAACAGATCGAAGACCGAGTCGGGAAGGTAGTTGCCGAGGTCTTCCCCAAGCGCCCCGTCACCCGCGAACGCCCAGTCGAACAGCACACTGCCCTGTCCGTCGGCGCGGACATTCGCGGGCCACTGGTCGAGGTGGCTGAAGGCACGCGGCAGGGACTCCATGATCTGGAGGAACCACTCGCGGTCCTGATGGAGGCGGACCATCGAGTGCCGCAACCCGGCGGGGAAGTGGTCGCGGATCAGCGGCTGTTGCCAGGCCTCGTCCTCGTCGAGAAGCTCCAGCCCGCGGGTCTGGCCGCCGATGTACTCCCGCAGGAAGCGGCGGGACAGCCACGGTTCGTCCCGCGCGCCGACGGCCCCCTGGGCCACCCCCATCCGGTGCGCGTGCCGTACGTGCGCGTCGATCGACCAGCGCTCGGCCGACCTGCCCGGCACCCGCTCCAGCCACAGCGCCACATCCCCGTCCGCCCGTTCGACGCAGGCGAGCAGCCGGGGCGCACGGATGCCGTACGGCTGCCAGGCCCGGGCGAGCCCCGAGGTGTGGATCTCGGCCTCGCGCCGCCAGTAGTTCCAGTGCCGGGGGTCCTCGGAGGCCGGCCACGGTCCGGTGACGCCCTTGGTGCGGGTGAGGACCTTGAGCACCGCCGTCCGCTCCCCGGACCTGATGCTCCAGACGTCGCGGGTGACGCCGTTGCGGGGATTGTGGGTGAGGGAGGACGCGAGGACCGGGCCCGTGCCGGGGCCGAGGATCTCCGCTGCTTCGGCGGCCACGAGGCCGGTGTCCAGGTCGGGCATGCGGGTGAGCGTAGTCCCGCATGCCGGTCCCGGTGTTCGCGCACCGGACAGGCGCGGCCCTCTCCGGGCCCTTCGGTTAGCGTCGGGGCATGACCAGCGACACCCCGGAAGTCCCCGACGCCCTCGCCCGCCCCTTCGCCGAGGCCCTCGCGGCCGGCCCGGTCGTGCTCGACGGCGGTATGTCCAACCAGCTGGAGTCCGCCGGGCACGACCTGAGCGACGACCTGTGGTCGGCGCGGCTGCTCGCGGAGCGGCCCGAGGCGATCACCGAGGCGCATCTCGCGTACTACGAGGCGGGCGCGGACGTGGCGATCACCTCCAGCTACCAGGCCACCTTCGAGGGGTTCGCCCAGCGCGGTATCGAGCGCGAGCGCGCCGCCGAACTCCTCGCCCTCAGCGTCGAGTTGGCGCGCGAGGCGACGCGGCAGGCCCGGGCGAAGGGGGTCCGTCGGCCCCTGTACGTGGCGGCCTCGGTCGGGCCCTACGGCGCGATGCTCGCCGACGGCTCGGAGTACCGGGGGCGCTACGGCCTCAGCGTGGCCGAACTGGAGGCCTTCCACCGGCCCCGCCTCGAGGTGCTCGCGGCGGCCGGGCCCGACGTCCTGGCCCTGGAGACGATCCCCGACAGCGACGAGGCGCGGGCGCTGCTCGGCGCGATCCGGGGCCTCGGTGTCCCGGCCTGGCTCTCCTACTCCGTCGCCGGCGACCGCACCCGGGCGGGCCAGCCCCTGGAGGAGGCGTTCGCCCTGGCCGCCGACGTGGACGAGGTCATCGCGGTCGGCGTCAACTGCTGTGTTCCGGAGGACGTGGAGCACGCGATCGAGACGGCCGCGCGGGTCACCGGCAAGCCGGTGGTCGTCTATCCCAACAGCGGTGAGACCTGGAACGCGGAGGCGCGCCGCTGGGAGGGACGGTCCTCGTTCACGTCGGACGAGGTCACGGGGTGGAGGGAGTCGGGCGCACGGCTGATCGGGGGATGCTGCCGGGTGGGTCCTGAGGCGATCTCGGGGATTGCGGGAGCGGTGCGTTAGCGGGGACGGTGCGCCTTTTCGTCCCGGGGGCTGTTGTCAGCGGCTGTTGCATTCGTCGCTGCCGAGCCGGCCGGGAACACCTCGTTGCGAATGGGCTGCTCGGGCCGCTGCTCGTCCACCCCGGTCCGATCGCGATGATTTGCCCCGGGCCCCCCGGGTACTCGCCGCCTGGTACGACGCACGCGCTATCGCGGGAGGTATCCCATGGGCAAGCTGGGCGACATGGCGAACAAGGCCAAGGCAATGGCGAAGGGCCACCCGGACCAGGCCGACAAGGGCGTGACACGCGCTGAGCGCATGGTCGACGAGCGGACCGGGAACAAGTACGACTCCCAGACCGACAAGGCCGCCGACGCGGCCCGTCGCTCCTACCGGGACAGCGGTACGACGGAGCGCTGACGCGCATGACCGACCTTCGGCCCCCGGCGCTGTGCGCCGGGGGCCGAAGACGTATGGCTGACTCCGGGGCGTTTGAACGGGCGGCGGCCGTCGAGGACGAACCGGCCCGAGGTCGTCGTCCACTGCCCGCTGCGACAAGTCCACTCGGGCTGATCGAGGGAGAGATCGGGGGTTGGGAACTGCTGCCGCTGGACTTTGCAGAAGTGACTTCTGGTGATCGTGGGTGGGCGCCTGTACTGGATGTGGTGGTTCATCTGCGCGACAGGAGGGTCTACTGATGTGGTGTGCTGCCGGTTTCGGGAGGGAACGGGAGTTCGTGGGTCGAATGGGTGACCTTTGCGGATGCTGCTCGTTGACTGCTGTGGACGGGGATCTTCGGCAGAGGGCGGGGTGTACGAGTGGGCGCACTGCGGGAGGTGGCGGCGTCGTTCGTGGTGCCCGGCCCCGCCGGGGTGGCGATCCGGGACCGGCTGCGGGTGTCGGAGGCGGACGCGGCGGTGCTCACCGAAGTCGGTGTCTACTTGGGTTCGCTGGCGGCAGGTGATCTCGCGGAGCGCTCCCGGCAGGGGCCGGCACATGATGCGGCGGCCTGGGCGGTGCGCAAGCGGGAGCTGACGGGAAGGTCGTCGGCGCGCTGGGCGGGCAGCATCACCAAGGCCACCCATGATCAGTGGGCGCTGGCCCGGCGTGGGCAGGCCGCCCACATGGCGTGGCTGCGGGGGCAGATCGTGTCCATCGAGGCGCGGCTGGCCCGGCCGCTCGGTGCCAAGGCCGACAAGCGGGCGGGGCTGGTGCGCGGGTATGCCTCGCGGGGTGAGTGGCATGCCAAATCCCGCCGCCTGCAGACGCTGAAGGACCGCCTCGCGGTGGTGGAGACGGACTGGGCGGCGGGCCGGGTGCGTGTGGTGCGCGGCGGCAAATGCCTCGCGAACACCCGCCACCACCTTCAAGCAGCCGGCCTCGGCGAGCAGGCGTGGCGGCAGCGGTGGCAGGCGGAGCGGATGTTCCTTGCCGCCGACGGGGAGTCCGGCAAACGCTTCGGCAACGAGACGATCCGCGTCACCGACACCGGACAGCTCTCCCTCAAGCTCCCGGCCCCGCTGGCCCACCTGGCCAACGCCCCGCACGGCCGGTATGTGCTGGACGCTGCCGTGGTGTTCAAGCATCGCGGGCAGGAGTGGCGTGACCGGGTCACCGCGAACCGGGCGGTGGCCTACCGCATCCACCACGATGTGGTGCGCGGCCGCTGGTATGTCACCGCTTCCTGGCAGCGTGCCGCCGCCCCCGTCCTGCCGCTTCAGGCGGCGCTGGCCCGGGGGGTGGTGGGAGTGGACATGAACGACGACCACCTCACCGCCTGGCACCTCGATGTGCACGGCAACCCGGTCGGCGAACCGCAGCGCTTCTTCTACGACCTCACCGGCAGCACCCAGCACCGGGACGCGCAGATCCGGCACACCCTGACCAGGCTCCTGCACCACGCCCGCCGTTGCGGGGCGGTCGCGATCGCCATCGAGGACCTCGACTTCACCGAGGGCACCAGCCGCGAGAAGCACGGCCGCAACAAGCGTTTCCGCCGTCTCATCTCCCGCTTCCCCACCGCGAAGCTCAGGGCTCGGCTGGTGTCGATGGCCGCCGAGCAGGACATCGCCGTCGTCGCGGTGGACCCCGCCTACACCAGCCGCTGGGGTGCCGAACACTGGCAGCAGCCGCTCACTACGACAACCCGCAAGATTTCCCGGCACGATGCGGCGAGCATCGCGATCGGGCGACGCGCCCTCGGGCATCCGATCAGGCGACGGATGGCACCGCCCCCGCCCCACCGGAGTGATGGTGCGGGGCATCGGACCGTCCAGGCCCGACCGGACACCCGCAGGCGTGAGGAAACCCGCCCCCACGTTCCCGGACCGCGCACCGGATGCGCGCCGCCGGGCCGTGGAGCGAAAGCGGGCGACCAGGGTGCCCACCACCGTTCGGGGCACCCGGCTGAGCATGGGGCCTGGCCACAGGACTCATTCCCGCTCAGTCTTTAAGAACGGTAGGCGCTTGCCATGACTGTCTACGGATTACACGCCTCGCACGAGCAGATCCCGCCCGCGGATCTGCTCGACGCCGTGGTACGCGCGGAGCAGGCGGGCTTCACCGCCGCCATGTGCTCGGACCACTTCTCGCCGTGGAGCGTGCGTCAGGGGGAGTCCGGCTTCGCCTGGTCATGGCTCGGAGCCGCCCTCCAGGCCACCGACCAGGTGCCGTTCGGTGTGGTGAACGCGCCCGGCCAGCGCTACCATCCCGCCGTCGTCGCCCAGGCGATCGCCACGCTCGCGTCCATGAACCCGGGCCGGTTCTGGACAGCGCTCGGCACCGGAGAGGCCTCCAACGAACACATCACCGGCGCGGGCTGGCCCCGCAAGGACATCCGTTCCGCGCGCCTGCGGGAGTGCGTCGACGTCATCCGGGCGCTGCTGCGGGGCGAGGAGGTCAGCCACGACGGGCTGGTGACCGTGGACCGGGCCCGGCTGTGGACGCTGCCGCCCGAGGAACCGCCGCTGATAGGAGCCGCGTGCAGCACCGCCACCGCGGCCTGGTGCGCCGAGTGGGCGGACGGACTGATCACGGTCAACGCCCCGCGCGAACGCCTGCGCGAGATCATCGGCGCGTACCGTGACGCGGGCGGCCGTGGCCCCCTCCACCTCCAGGTGCACCTGAGCTGGGCGCCCGACGAGGCCGAGGCGCTCGCCCTCGCGCACGACCAGTGGCGGACCAACGTGCACGCCCCACCGGCCAGTTGGGACCTCGACTCCGCGGAACTGTTCGACGTCGTCAGCGAGCACGTCACCCCCGAGCAGGTGGCGCGCACGGTCGACGTCTCCTCCGACCTCGGCCGGCACGCCGCCCGGCTCCAGGAGTACGCCGACCTGGGGTTCGACGCCGTGATGCTGCACCACGTGGGGCGCGAACAGAGCGCCTTCATCGACGCGTTCGGCGCCGAGGTACTGCCGCGACTCGACGTGACCCGCCCGATCCCCGCGACGGCGAAGGAGTACCGATGCGTCTGACACGCACGTCCGACCTGTGGTGGAAGAACGCGGTGGTGTACTGCCTGGACGTCGAGACGTACCAGGACGGCAACGGCGACGGCATCGGGGACTTCGCGGGGCTCACCCAGCGCATCGACCACCTGGTGCGCCTCGGCGTGACCTGCGTGTGGCTGATGCCCTTCTACCCCACGCGGGAGCGCGACGACGGCTACGACATCACGGACTTCTACGGCGTGGACCCGCGCCTGGGCACCCTCGGCGACTTCGCCGAGTTCGTCCGCACCGCGCGCGACCGCGGCATCCGCGTGATCGCCGATCTCGTCGTCAACCACACCTCCGAGGAGCACCCCTGGTTCAAGGACGCCCGCTCCGGCCGGGACTCCGCCCACCGCGACTGGTACGTCTGGAAGGACGAGCCACCGGAGGACGGCCCGCAGGGCGTGGTCTTCCCCGACGCGGAGGACAGCCTGTGGGAGTACGACGAGGGCAGCGGCCAGTACTACCTGCACCGCTTCTACAAGCAGCAGCCCGACCTCAACGTCGCCCACCCCGAGGTCCGTGACGAGATAGCCCGCATCATGGGCTTCTGGACCCAGCTCGGCCTGTCCGGCTTCCGGGTCGACGCCGTGCCCTTCCTGCTGGAGACCGACGGACAGAGCGACGCGGGGGACCTGCCCGACCCGCACGAGTACCTCGCCGACCTGCGTGCCTTCCTCGGCCGCCGCAACGGCGAGTCGGTCCTGCTCGGCGAGGTCAACCTGCCCTACGACGGCACCACCCGCTTCTTCGGCGACCCGTCCTCGGACCGCGGCGACGAACTCACCATGTGCTTCGACTTCGTCGCGATGCAGCGGATGTACCTGTCGATGGCACGCCACGACGCCAGGCCGCTGGCCGCCGCACTGCGCGACCGCCCCGCGGCACCGCGCGACGCCCACTGGGCCGTGTTCGTGCGCAACCACGACGAACTCACCCTCGACAAACTCAGCGACGCCGAACGGGCCGAGGTCTTCGCGTCCTTCGGCCCGGAGAAGGACATGCAGTTGTACGACCGAGGGCTGCGGCGCAGGCTCCCGCCCATGGTCGACGGCGACCGACGCCGCGTCGAACTGGCCTACAGCCTGCTGTTCACCCTGCCGGGCACCCCCGTGCTCTTCTACGGCGAGGAACTCGGCATGGGCGAGAACCTGGCCGCGGAGGGACGCCAGGCCGTACGCACCCCGATGCAGTGGACCCCGGAGAAGGGCGCCGGGTTCTCCACCGCCGAGCCGGACGCCTTCCCCAACCCGCTGGTGGACGGCGCGTTCGGCCCCCAGAAGATCAACGTGTACGAGCAGAGCCGCGATCCTGCATCCCTGCTGAGCCGCATGCGTCTGTTCATCGAACGCTACCGGGAGGCCCCCGAACTGGCCTGGGGGGACTACCGCTTGCTCACGACCGGGGAGGACGCCGTGCTGGCGCACGTCTGCCGCGCCGGCGACGGCACCGTGCTGGCCGTCCACAACTTCGCGGACCGGCCGCACACCGTACGGCTGGAACTGGCCGAGGCCGGATCCGGCGGACGGCTGACGGACCTGCTCGACGAGGGACACACCGGTCTCAAGGCAGGCGAGGACGGCATGTTCCACGTCGACCTGCCCCCGTACGGCTATCGGTGGCTCCGCGTCGGCACCCCGGCGGACGACCCCGAAAGCATCGCGTCCGGCTGACAACCCGTGAGTGGCGGCCCCGAGCTGTCGTCGGGGCCGCCCCGGTGTGCCGTGCCCGGGGTGAGCTCTGCTTCACGGCCTGGTCCGTCTGTCGGCCACCTGGCCTGCCGGAGGGCCGTTGTCCGGCTGCGCGCTCGCGGCGGAACGGAGCCTTGACCGTCATGTCGAGCCGGCCGCGTCCCCGAGCCGGGCGAGCGCGTCCTGCGGGGCGCTGGGCCCAGGCCCCGCGCTGGTCCTGAACGGCGACTTCACGCGCGACTCCGGTCACCGTCCGATGCGCCGGGCCCTGAAGGACGGCCTGGACTTCACGGCCGTGGTCGCCGCCACGGACATGGTCGCGGCGGGCGCCCTGACCGCCCTCCCCGAGGCCGGTCTCGACGTCCACCGTGCACGTCCAGTCCCCTACGAGGAGCCGGGCCGCCTCGCCGTACGCACCGCGCTCGGCCGTACGGCGGAGGAGCCCGCCGAGCACCTCCTGCTGGGCACCCATGTGGTGGTCCGGGACTCGGTCGCGGCGACCGGCGACTGGACCCGGGCCGCCCGACTTCAGTGCCGCCGTGCGAGCCCCGAGCGCCGCAGCCGCCGTACGACCGACCGCAGCTCCGCGGTCCGTGCGGGCCAGCCCTCCACCGGTTCCGACACGGGCGCCGTCTCCTCGGTGGTCGGGTCGGCCGTCCACACCGCGAAATCACCGTCCCGAGGGCCGGACGCGAGGTAGGGGTCGCCCTTGCCAAAGATCTGCACGGGGTGGGTGGCGTCCCAGGGCCGCCAGCCGGGGTCGCCGTCGACGGTGAAGCGCACCCAGGCTCCGTGCATGGCGTCGGCGAGTTCGGTCGGGGTGCCCTCGCCCGCGAGCTTGGCGGACTCGGGGGTGTCGCCGGTGTCGAAGACGAAGCCCAGTTCCAGGCCGTGGCACGCGCCGAGCTGCGGCAGCTGGGAGGGCCAGGCGAACTCGTAGACGTACGACGTGCCCGGGCGGGCCTCGGCGAGGCGGTGCAGCGGGATGCGGAGCAGGTGGTCGGTGACCATCTGGCCGACGGTCTCGGCGGTGCCGGCGTCGGGGTGCAGGGCGCGGTAGCCGCGGACCACCTCGGAGCCGCAGTGGCAGCGGGCCATGGCGCCGGCGAGGGCGACGGGGCCGAGCCGTTCGACGCGCTCCAGGAGGCCGCCGGGGACGAGCCACAGGCGGTACTCCTCGCTGGTCCAGCCCAGCATCAGCTCGACGTCCCTCGCGACCCCGGCGCCCGGCTCGGTGAGCGCCTCCAGCGGATCACGGGGCACGAGGTCGTCGTCGACCACGATCCCGAACGCGGGGCCGCCGAGGACCGGGCTGCTGAGCCGGCCCACCTCGGCCTGGGTGCGCAGCAGGAGGTCACGGTCGACGTCGGCGAAGGCCGCCGCGGTCGCGGGGACCTTCAAGCGGGTGGCCATCCGGCGCACCATCCGCCGCACCTTGTCGCGGTCGCTCACCTCGGGCGGCCCGCTCTGCAGGACCGCACGCCGGACCAGTCCCCGGGCCTGCGGGGCCGCCAGCAGGGCACCGGTACTGATCGCACCGGCCGACTGCCCGGCCAACGTCACGCGCCCCGGATCGCCGCCGAAGGCCTCGATCGCCGCGTGGACCCACGCGAGCGCGGCGAGCTGGTCGCGCAGGCCGGCGTTGGCGGGGGCGTCCGGGAAGAGGCCGTAGCCCTCGACGCCGAGGCGGTAGTTGACCGAGACGAACACGACGCCGTCCCGGGCGAAAGCGTGCCCGTCGTACACCGGCACCGCGGAGGATCCCCTGGTCAGGGCGCCGCCATGCAGCCACACCAGGACCGGCAGGCGAGCTCCGGGGCCGGGCTCGGGGGTCCACACGTTGAGGTTGAGGCAGTCGTCGCCGGGCACGGACGGGTCGGAGAGGTACTGCGCGAACGCCTCGGAGTACGGCGGTTTCGGCGCCGTCGGCCCGAAGTCGACCGTGTCGCGGACCCCGTCCCAGGGTTCGGGCGGCTGCGGCGGCCGGAAGCGGCGGGGCCCGAAGGGCGGGGCCGCGTAGGGGATGCCACGGAACACCGCGACGCCGTTCTCGTAGCGGCCGCGCACGTCCCCGTACGGCGTGCTGACCACGGGGTCCGCCTGGACTGCTGTCATCCCACCAGCCTCCTCACCGCGCTACTGCACCGTGAACAACAGAGCACCACATTTCGGCTCCGTATTCCGATGCAGAGCGCGGTTCGGCCGCTACCTGGCGCACATGGGGGTGCGGCACCGCGACCGGTCGTCCACATGGTCGACAACGGCGAGGCCGAACTGGCCGTGGAC
The DNA here is from genome assembly GCF_042880295.1 of Streptomyces sp. NPDC058307. Lineage (NCBI taxonomy): Bacteria > Bacillati > Actinomycetota > Actinomycetes > Kitasatosporales > Streptomycetaceae > Streptomyces > Streptomyces sp. NPDC058307. The sequence continues at coordinate 51,595 of NZ_JBHVYZ010000017.1, read as the reverse complement.
GACCCCGCAGCCGCGCGACTCGGTGCGCTCGACTCGCTCACCGAAGTGAAGATCGACCGCTTCATCCGCGAGTGAGACACCGGCCAACCAACCCTGTGTGCACGCGTTCGGAGTTTCGAAACTCGGGAGGACCTGAAGACCCGCCGAGCCCGACCTCTTCCCGACCTCTTCCCGACCTCTTCCCGACTTCACCGGGCGAACCTAGGGTAGGAAGCGCTTACTATTTCCGCGCTGGTCGAAACTTTCATGGCCCTCGGGCGGGCCGGAGAGGTGGTTCCCGATGGTCCGCACGGGGAGTGCGAGCGTGGCGGCCGGTCCCACGCTGGCGGTCGTGGCCCGGGAGGCGGGCGTCTCGGTGCCGACCGCCTCCAAGGTGGTCAACGGCCGCGAGGACGTGGCGCCCGAGACCCGCCGCCGGGTCACCGAGGCACTGGACCGGCTCGGGTACGTCCGCAGACCGAGATTCGACGCGGCGAAGTCGTCGGGCCTCGTCGACCTGGTCGTGCACTCGCTGGAGACCTCGTGGTCGGGGGCGGTGCTGCACGGGGTGGAGGCGGCGGCCCACGACGCGGGCCTGGAGGTGGTGGTCTCGGCGGGGCTGTCCCGGAACCGGGCGGGGCGCCCGGATCGCGGCTGGATGGACAAGCTCACCGCTCGCGGCTCCTCCGGGGTGCTGTTCAACCTGGCCGAGCTGACGCCGTCGCAGTACGGCTGGCTGGACCAGCACCGCATCCCCTACGTCCTGATCGACCCGGATCCGGAGCCGCCGCCGGGCGTGGTCTCGGTGGGCGCGGCGAACTGGCAGGGCGGGGTGACCGCGACCGAGCACCTGCTCGCGCTCGGCCATGAGCGCATCGCGGTCGTCGCCGGTCACCAGCGCAGGATGGGCAGCAGCGCGCGCGTGGCGGGCTACCGTTCCGCGCTCGCCGCGGCGGGGATACGGCAGCGTCCCGAGTACGTCCGCCACGCCGGGTTCGACGAGAGCGCGGCCCACCGCCGCACGCTGGAACTCCTCGATCTGCCCGAACCGCCCACCGCGGTCTTCGTCTGCTCCGACCGCATGACCCTCGGCGTGTACGAGGCCCTGGCCGGGCGGGGTCTGCGCGTCCCCGACGACATCAGTGTGGTGGGTTTCGACGACCTCCCCGAGGCCCGCTGGACCACTCCGGCTCTCACCACGGTCCGTCAGCCGCTGTCGGAGATGGCGGCGACGGGCCTGCGGCTGCTGGTGCGCATGATGGAGGGCGACCGGCCGGAGAGCACCCGCACCGAGCTGTCGACGCGGCTGGTGGAGCGGGCGAGCACGGCCCCGCCGCGCGACTGACCGGCGACCGGCCGCAGGGGCCACCCACCGCCGGATTCGTTCAGTTTCGGTCATCCGCGGGCGAGGGGAACTGGCCGGGGCGGGCCGGCGTCGAACGTTGCGGCGGGGAGGGGGGCCACTGCCCCTGCCGGGGCGGCGGCGAGCACTTGGGGGACGACCATGACGCGCTGGCGGCCGCTGCCGGACTCGCTTCCGAGGGAGGCGCGGCACCTCGTCGAGCAACTGCGGCGCCTCAAGGACCGTACGGATCTGAGCCTCGCCGAGCTGGCCCGGCGCACCGCGTACAGCAAGTCGTCCTGGCAGCGGTATCTCAGCGGGGCCAAGCAGCCGCCGCGGGGGGCGGTGCAGGCACTGTGCCGGGTGGCGGGCGCGGACCAGGCGCGGCTGCTGGCGCTGTGGGAACTGGCCGACCCGGGCTGGCCGTACGGCACGCCGGTGACCGCGGTGGTGCCGGAGGTGGCGGTGCCGGTCCCGGCCGCTCTCAAGCACCGGCGGTGGCGTACGGCGGCGCTGGTGGCGTTCGCGGTCATCGTCCTGCTGGTGGCGGGGGTGCTGTGGGCGTGGCCGTCGGGGAGCGGGTGACCGGCCGTGCGGCCGCCCGCTCCCCCGTCGGCCGGGGTCAGCCGAGCTGGTCGTAGTACGCGATCCGCCAGGGGCCGGTGCCCTTGAGCTTCAGCCGGTACTTGCCGCTGACCCGCTTGAAGTCGACGTCCCGCTTGTCACCGTCGTAGCGGACCTGGCCGCCTGCGAAGGGGCCGTGGAGCCACTGCTGGGCGAACTCCCAGCTCTGGTCGGTGACCACGCCGTCGTTGTCCGTGAGGCCGTAGCGCTCCTGCCACCACTGGGTGGCCGACTCGGTCTCCGGGCCGAACGAGCCGTCGATCCGGCTCTTGGAGTAGTTGTGCCAGTCCCCGTCCTCGTCCTGCCACTTGGCGCCGTCCGCGTACAGGACGGACTGCCACAGGGCCGTGGCGTTGCTGTTGGTGGAGTCGTCGACGCCCAGGTTCTCCTCGTCCTGCCAGTCGTCGCTGACCACGCCGTTGCCGTCGACGCCGTGGTACGAGGCCGCGTCGGCCGCCGGCGCCATGGCGAGGCCGAGCGCCCCGGCGCCCAGCAACGCGGCCGTCACCATCGCGACGGCCCGTTTGCGCATGCTCATGGAAGTCTCCCTTTCCGAACCGCCGTGGTTCCCCCGTGGTTCCCCCTGGGGCGGCTCGCTTCGCTCGAACACGGCACAGCCTCACAGGGCTGAGGTGGGCACGGCGAGGGCTGCCGGCGTCCCCGGACCGGCCGGGGACGGTCCGTGCCGGGTACGGCGGTGCGGTCAGGGAGCGCGGGCCGTGCGGGGACCTGCCGGGACGGGATGGGACGGGCTCAGACCCCGCTGCGCCCCAGCCGGGCCACCCAGGTGATCCCGCCGAGCAGATGCGCCCGGAAGTCCGGGTCGGCGTACGCCTCGGCGGCGTGTCCGAGCGCGGTGTAGAAGACCCGGCCCGCGCCCTGCTCCCGGCACCACACCAGCGGATGGTCGGCGCCCATGCCGCCGCCTTCGTACGAGGACTCGTCGGCGCACGCCAACACCCGTACCGAACCTCGGGGGTTGGTCCCGAAGTCGTACCACTCGTCGGTGAACTCCCATACGGCGGGAAGGTGCCGGGTGGCCGGGTGATCGCGGTCCTCGACGCGGACCCTGCCGGGCTGGAACGCGGGGTGCCTGTCGAACCGGGCGCCCAGCAGCTCGCCGTAGTAGGGCCAGGTGTACTCGGTGCAGGCCGCCGCGTGCACCCCGACGAATCCGCCGCCCGACTCCACATGGGCGGCCAGCCGCTCGCGCCCGGCCGGGGTGAGGATCTCACCGCTGGTGGAGAGGAAGACGACGGCGGCGTACCGGTCGAGGGGCTGCTCCAGGGCCGCCGGGTCCTCGCTCGCGTCCACCTCGAAGCCTCCCAGGGCACGGAGGGCGTCGACGGCGGCCGGGATGGAGTCGTGGCGGTAGGCGGTGGTCCGGGTGTGGACGAGGAGTCGGGGAGCCATGGCCCCGAGCGTAGGCCGGTCCTGGGTGCGCCTGCCGGCGGGTGCCCGGTCGGGGCCCCGGCTGCTGTCCTTCGGCGAGGCGGTCGCGGAGATCGCGAAGGCGACCGGGCGCGAGCTCTCGTACCGGGCGGTGTCGCCGCGGGAGTACGGGGAGGCCTGCTGGCGTTCGGGGTGCCGGCGAAGGAGGTGGAGGCGCGGGTGGAGGCGTTCGCCCAGCTGCTGGACGGACGCAACGCGTATCTGTCGCAGGGGGTGCGGGAGGTGCTGGGCCGTGAGCCGCGGGAGTTCACGGAGATCGCGCGGGAGGCGGCGGCGACGGGCACCTGGACGGTGTGAGCGCCGTCAGGTGCCACACCAGTAGCCCGCGGCCGCGCACGGGCGCCGTAGAGACAGCCGCCCGCCGGCCGTCGCGACAGCAGCGTCAGGTCCACGGCCGCCACGGCCCGCCGCCCGGCGGCCGGCATCGCCAAGGCCGACGGCTTCTCGGTGAACGTCTCCAACTTCGCGCGCGGTCGTAGCGCTCCAGGGCCGGGGCGAGCACCTTGTTGTCGAACGCCGGGTCGGTGGCGGGACCCGCGGGCGGAAGGGGTCACGTCCGGCGCCTGCGGCTTGGCGGTGTCCGGCTCGGCGCCCGCGGCGGCGCTCGCGAGCCCCTGTAGCGGTAGGCGTGTACCCCCGTCAGGAGCCCTCCGGCTTCTGCGGGGGATGCGTCGTCTTCGCGTGGGCCCGGAGGCGGGACGTGACGTCCTCCGGCGGCAGGAAGCGCGACCAGCGCTCCGGGAACTCCGAGGGCATGTCGGGGTCGTCCGGGTCGGGATCGGTGTCGCGGAGTGCCGCCGCGCGGGCCACGTACTGCGCCACCTGCGCCTCGCGCATCCGCTCGTTCGCCGCACGCGCCGCCGCCGTGGCCGCGGCGGGCCAGACCCGGTCGATCGCGGCGTTCATCGCGGCGCCCACCAGGACCGCGAAGGCCGACACGCCGATCCACAGCAGCACCGCCACCGCGGCGGCGAGCGAGCCGTAGATCGTCGCTCCCTCGATGGTGCTCTGCAGGTAGATCCGGAGCAGGAAGCTTCCCAGCACCCACATCGCCAGGGCCACCAGTGCGCCCGGGACGTCCTCGATCCACGGTGAGCGCACCGGTACCGACACGTGGTACAGCGTGGTCAGGAAGGCGATGGACAGGATGATCACCACGGGCCAGTACAGGACCTGGACGACCGTCGTCGACCACGGCACGATCCGTACGACCGCGTCCGGGCCCGCCACCATCAGCGGCAGCGCCACCGAGCCGATCAGCAGGGCCGCGACGAACAGCGCGAACGCCACGAGGCGGGTCTTGACGATGCCGCGGACCCCGTCGAGGCCGTACATGACGGTGATGGTGTCGATGAAGACGTTCACCGCGCGCGACCCGGACCACAGGGCGAACAGGAAGCCGACGGAGATGACGTCGGGGCGGCCGCCCTTCATCACGTCGTCGAGGATCGGCTGGGCGATCTGCCGCACCCCCTTGTCGGACAGGACCGTGCGCGCCGCGGCCAGGAGGTTGGCCTCCAGGCTGCTGATGCTGTCGGTGCCGGTCCAGTCGTCGACGTAGCCGAGCAGTCCGATGAGGCTGAGCAGCAGCGGCGGTACGGACAGCAGCGAGAAGAACGCGGCCTCGGCGGCGAGGCCGAGGATGCGGTACTCGATGCACGAGTTGACGGTGTCCTTGACCAGCAGCCAGGCGGTCCTGCGCTTCGACACGTTCCGGTAGAGGGCACGGGCCCGGTGGAGCCGGCCGGAGGATGCCTGAGGGGATTCGCTTGCTGCCTGCACGACCTAAAGGTATCCGCCGTGGGAGCGTGCACTCATCCCCCCGTCCCGGTCCGGGGCACGCCCGTGCGGGGAACGCCCGCTCGTGTTCGGTTCCGTCATACCGCGGAAAACACCGGGCAACTGCGCGGAAATCGTCAAGGAAATCGAACCCTTTTTCTGTCATGAACTCGCTGGCTGGATTTCGCGGCCCCGGGAACCGGAATATCCGGCGACAAATGCACCGCCCATAAAGTGAGTTGCCCGGTGGCGTCGCCGGGCGCCACTAACGGGTCACGGCACCGGCGAGCGGTCGACCAGCGAGAAACCGCCATTGACTGAAATGCGCTTGACCCGTTCACGAGCCCGTCGAAACAATTCGGATTGCATTCTCAGGGGCCCTGACCAAGGCCCGAGCCGACCACCCCACCCCCGTCACGTGGTCACTCCAGGCGCATACCGAACCGCTCCTTCTCTTATCCCATTCCGTGTCTCACGACACTTCTTTTCCTTCCGGAACACCGGAACCACGGGGGTTCTTCTATCCCGATTTTCGGCGCGTACTGAACAGCGCCCGATATTCCGCCGTATCCCATTCTGGAGAATTTTCATGCCTGTTCCGAACGTGCCGAAGCAAGCCGTGCCGCGCATCGTGGGGGTCGATGTGGCCCGGGGCCTGGCCCTGCTCGGAATGTTCTCCGTTCACGTGTTCGGCGCGTTCGACGAGGCCGGATCGCCCACGCCCGCCTGGATGTTCGCGGGCGGCCGCTCCTCGGCGACGTTCGCCGTGACGGCCGGGATCGGCCTGGCCTTCACGACCGGCGGGCGCCGGCCCGTGACCGGGCGGCCCGCGACTGTCGCGGTGGCGGCGCGGGCCGGTGTCATCGCGCTGATCGGGCTGCTGCTCGGCTACGCCTCACGCGCGGCGGACCTGGACGTGGACGTGATCCTGGTCTTCTACGCCCTGTTGTTCCTGATCGCGATCCCGCTCCTCGGCCTCGGCCCGCGGACCCTGGCGGCTCTCTCCCTGACCCTGGCCGTGGGGGCGCCGCTCGCCGTCCACGCGCTGCGGGGCGTACTGCCCGTGCCCGCGTTCGACGGCGATCCGACCCTCCAGGACGTGGTCACCGATCCGCTCGGCCTGGTCTCGGACCTGCTCGTGCACGGCGACTACCCGGTGCTCGCCTGGACCGCGTACCTGTGCGCCGGACTCGCCCTCGGCCGACTGGACCTGGCGTCACGCACGATCGCGCCCCGGCTCCTCGGGGGCGGCCTCGCGCTGGTGGCCGGGGTCTGGCTGGTGTCGTCCCTGGTTCTGTTCCGGTTCGACGAGCTGCGGCAGCTGTGGCGCGCGGAGTTTCCGGGCGCCTCCCGCGCCGAGGCCCTGTGGGACAGCCCGGACGGTGTGACCTGGTGGGCGCTGCTGTCCCGCGCGCCGCACTCGACCACCCCCTTCGACCTGCTCCTCACCCTGGGCTCGGCCGCGGCGATCCTCGGGGGCGCCCTGCTGCTGACCAGGAGCGCCCCTCTCACGCGGGCGCTCGCGCCGCTCGCGGCGGCGGGCAGCATGCCGCTGACCCTGTACGCCGCCCATGTGCTCCTTCTCGCCACCGGTGCGCTCTCCGGCTCCCCCGGGCTCCTCTACGCCGTCATGACCACCGGAGCGCTCCTGTTCGCCCTCTCGTGGCGGCACGTCGGGCGTGGCCCGCTGGAAACGGTCGTCGCAGGCGCGGCCCGGCGGTGTCGCGAGGCCGTAACACCACCGCCGCCCCCGGAACCGGTGGAGCGCCCGGCCCGACTTAGCAGGCACACCGAATAGTTCATAAGGCGAAAAACAATGATCTAGGAGTTCAAGTGGTGGTAAATCCCGGCGAGATCACGACAGTCGCTCCGGTGGACGGCACCGCCCACGTCCTCGCCGAGGTGCTGGCCGGGGTCGTGAAGACGGATCAAGTACCCCTCGACAGCCACTTCTTCGACGATCTGGGCGCCAACTCCCTGGTCATGGCGCAGTTCTGCGCCCGGGTCCGCAAGCGGGCCGATCTGCCGCAGGTGTCGATGCGGGACGTCTACGGCCACCCGACGATCCGCTCCCTGGCGACCGCCCTCGCCGAGGCCCCCACCACCGCACCGGCCCCCGCGCGGCCGGCCGAGCCACCCCCGCCGCCGGGCAGCAGCGCCCGCTACGTGCTGTGCGGCATCGCGCAGTTTCTCGCCTTCGCCGCGTACTGCCTCGGGGCCGGTGCCGCCACCGCCGCGGGGTACTCCTGGATATCCGGCGCCGACGGCCTGCTCTCCGTCTATCTGCGCTCGCTGGTCTTCGGCGGCGCCCTGTTCCTCGCCCTGTGCGCCCTGCCCGTGGTGGCGAAGTGGGTGCTGGTCGGCCGGTGGAAGGAGACGGAGTTCCCGGTGTGGGGCCTCGCCTACGTCCGCTTCTGGCTGGTCAAGGCGCTGCTGCACGCCAACCCGATGGTCCTGTTCACCGGCAACCCGCTGTACGTCCTCTACCTGCGGGCCCTCGGCGCCCGGATCGGCACGGGCGTCACGATCCTGTCCCACTCGGTGCCGGTCTGCACCGACCTGCTGACCGTGGGCGCCGGCACGGTGATCCGCAAGGACGCCCTGTTCCTCGGCTACCGGGCGCACGCGGGCCGCATCCGCACCGGCCCCATCACCCTCGGCCGGGACGTCTTCGTCGGCGAGAAGACCGTCCTCGACATCGGCACGTCCATCGGCGACGGCGGTCAGCTCGGCCACTCCTCCGCGCTGTACGACGGCGCCGCGATCCCCGCGGGCCAGCGCTGGCACGGCTCACCCGCCCGCCCCACCACCGTCGACCACATCCGCGTCCCGGCGACCCGCTGCACCACCCCGCGCCGGGCCGGCTACGCCCTCGCGACCCTGCTGCAGACCCTGCTGGTGTACGTCCCGCTCGGCATCGGCGGTGTCTTCCTGGTGATGGACCTCGTGCCGGCCCTGGACCCACTGCTCGAACCGAACGCGAGGGAACTGGAGTCGGCGCCCTTCTACGCCGAGGCCGTCATCCTGTCCGTCGCCCTGTTCGTCGGTTCCGTGGTCCTCGGTCTCGTCACCGTGACGGTGCTGCCGCGGCTGCTGAACCTGACCCTGAGGGCCGACCGGGGCTATCCGCTGTACGGCTTCCACTACTCGGTGCAGCGCGCGATCGCCCGCATGACCAACATCAGGTTCTTCAAGTGGCTGTGCGGCGACAGCTCGTACATCGTCCCCTACCTGCGGGCCCTCGGTTACGACCTCTCGCGCGTCGAGCAGACCGGCTCGAACTTCGGCACCGAGGTGGCGCACGAGACGCCGTACCTGGCCACCGTCGGCAGCGGCACGATGGTCGCCGACGGGCTGTCGGTCCTGAACGCCGAGTACTCCAGCACCTCGTTCCGCGTCTCGCGGGTCACGATCGGCGCGCACAACTTCCTCGGCAACCACATCGCCTATCCCGTGGGCGGCCGCACCGGGGACAACTGCCTGCTCGCCACCAAGGTGCTGGTCCCGCTCGACGGCGAACTCCGCGAGAACGTGGGCCTGCTGGGCTCGCCGCCCTTCGAGATCCCGCGCACGGTGGAGCGCGACACCCGCTTCGACCACTTCCGCGAGGGCGACGAGCTGCGCCGCCGCCTGTCGGCCAAGAAGCGGTCCAACGCGCGCACCATGGCCCTGTTCCTGTTCCTGCGCTGGCTGAACTGGCTCCTGCTGACGCTGCTCGGCTTCGCGGCCGTCGATCTCCACGGCGGCCGGGGCGCCCTCGGCGCACTGCTGATCGGCGGCTACCTGATGGCCGGCCTCGCGGTGACCGCCGGCTACTGGGCGCTGGTGGAGCGGGTGATCACCCGGTTCCGGCCGCTGCAGCCGCGGCTGTGCTCCATCTACGAGCCGTACTTCTGGTGGCACGAGCGGCTGTGGAAGGTGCCCGACCACCATCTCGCGGTGTTCGACGGCACCCCGTTCAAGAACCTCGTCTGGCGGCTGCTGGGCGTGCGGATCGGCCGCCGGGTCTTCGACGACGGCTGCTACATCACCGAGCGGACGCTGGTCGCGATCGGCAGCGACACCACACTCGGCCACCACTCCAAGGTGCAGGCGCACTCCCAGGAGGACGGCACCTTCAAGTCCGACCACATCGTCATCGGCGACGGCTGCACCCTCGGGGCGGGCGCGCTGGTCCACTACGGCGTCTCGATGGGCGACGGCGCCGTGCTCGGTGCCGACGCCTTCCTGATGAAGGGCGAGGAGATGCCGGCGGGGGCGCACTGGGGCGGGAATCCGGCGGTGGCGCTGCGACGCGCCTGAACGGCTTGAGCTGCCCGAACGAAACAAACAGGGGGACGAAGTCATGCAAACAGTTCCGCACCGGACGCCCGGTCCGATACCGGATGTCACGGAGTACGCGGTCCGGCTGCCCGACGGCACGCCGACCGATCCCGCCGCGCTGCTCGCGGCCCACACCAGGGTCCTCGCCGCCCTCTCGGGCGAGACGGACGCCGCTCCGGGCGACGACCTGCGCGTCACCGTCACCGACGGCGAACTGCGGCTGCGCTACCGCTCCGGCGCCCTGGACTCCGAGGCGGCCGCCCGTATCGCCGGCTACCACCTCACCGCGCTCGCCGACCCGGACCGCCGGAGCCTGCTGTCCGAGAACGAACTCCGCTTCCAGCTGGAGGAGTTGGCGGGCCCGGTGCGTGAGCTCCCGGACCGGCGGGTGCACGAGCTGTTCGAGGAGCGGGTCGAGAAGCACCCGGACGCCGTGGCCGCCGTACAGGACGAGCGGCGGTGGACGTACGCCGAGCTCAACTCGCGGGCCAACCAGGTCGGCCGGGCGCTGCTGGCCCGGGGCCTTGCGGCCGAGGACGTCGTCGCCGTCGTCATGGAGCGGAACCTGGACTGGATGGCGGCCGTGCTGGGCGTCCTCAAGGCCGGCGGGGTGTATCTGCCGATCGAGCCGCACTTCCCGGCCGAGCGGGTCGCGAGGACGCTGTCCCGGGCGGGCTGCGCGTTCGTCGTCACCGAGGACGGCAGTACGGGATCGCTCTCCGCTACGGCCGCCGAGACGCTGTTCGTGGACGCCGCGTACGCCGAGGGCCACGCGGGGGACGATCTCGGGATCCCGGTCCCTGCGGGCCGGCTGGCCTACATCTACTTCACGTCCGGCTCCACCGGTGAGCCCAAGGGCGCGATGTGCGAGCACGCCGGTTTCCTCAACCATGTGCTCGCCAAGGTCGAGGACCTGGGGATCGGCGAGGACACGGTGGTCGCGCAGACCGCGCCGCAGTGCTTCGACATCTCCCTGTGGCAGCTGCTCGCCGGGCCGGTCGTCGGCGGGCGGACACTGATCGTCGGGCAGGACACGGTCCTGGACGTGCCGCGGTTCGTGGACACGGTGGTCCGGGGGCGGGTCAACGTGCTCCAGGTCGTGCCGTCGTATCTGGAGGCAGTGCTCGCCGAGTTGGGGCAGCGGCCCCGCGAACTGGCCGACCTGCGCTGTGTGTCGGTGACCGGCGAGGCGGTGAAGCGGGAGCTGGTGCAGCGCTGGTTCGCCACCGCGCCCGGCATCCGCCTGGCCAACGCCTACGGCCTGACCGAGACCTCGGACGACACCAACCACGAAGTCATGGACCGGGCCCCGGACGGCGACGGGGTGCCGCTCGGGCGGCCGGTGCGCAATGTGCGCGTGTACGTGGTCGACGAGGACCTGGTGCCCGTGCCGCTGGGCGCGCCGGGCGAGATCGTCTTCTCCGGGGTGTGCGTGGGGCGCGGGTACGTCAACGACCCCGAGCGCACCGCGGCGGCCTTCATGAAGGACCCGCACCGGCCCGGCGAGCGGCTCTACCGCAGCGGTGACGTGGGGCGCTGGCGGGCCGACGGCAAACTGGAGTTCCTCGGCCGCCGGGACACCCAGATCAAGATCCGCGGTTTCCGCGTGGAGATCGGCGAGATCGAGAACGCGCTGCTGCGGGTGGACGGGGTGCGTGACGGGGCCGTCGTGGTCGTGCGGGGCACTCAGCTCGCCGCGTTCTGCGCCGGGCCCGAGCCGGTGGCCGCGGACACGGTACGGGCACGGCTGGCCGTGTCGCTGCCGTCGTACATGGTCCCGGCCGTCGTGCACTGGCGTCGGCGGCTGCCGCTGACCGCCAACGGCAAGACCGACCGCCGGACGCTCACCGCGCTCGCCGAGGACCTCGACGGCGCGTCGGCGGCCGGGCCCGTGACGGCCGCCGAGCGGCGGCTGGCGGGCGCCTGGGCCGAGGTGCTCGGCCTGCCCGCCGAGCGGATCGGCCGCCTCGACCACTTCTTCGACCGCGGCGGCAGCTCACTGTCCGCCGTGCGTCTCGCGATCGCCCTGGACCGGGCGGTCACCCTGCAGGACGTCGTCCGCCACCCGGTCCTCGCGGACCTGGCGGAACTGCTCGACCGGCGCAGCTGAAAGGAACCCAGATGTCCTCCACGAGTCTCCTTCCCTCTCTGGATCCGGCCCCGGGCAGCCCGCCGCTCCTGCACGCCGAGCCCGACGGCGACGCGGTGAGCTGGGCCGCCGCGCACCGCGACCCGCTGCGGGCCCTCGTCCGCGACCACGGCTGTGTCCTGGTGCGGGGCCTGGGTCTGGCAGACCCCGGGACGAGCGAGGCGGTCTTCCGGCGGCTGACCGACGGCCTGATGCCCGACCGTGAGCCCTTCGCACCCCGGCGCCGCTACGCGGACGGCGTGTACTCGTCCACCAAGTGGCCGCCCAACCAGCAGATGTGCATGCACCACGAGGTCAGCTACGGCCTGGAGTTCCCGGGCCTGCTGCTGTTCGCCTGCCTGGAGGCGCCCGGTTCCGGGGGCGCCACGGCGCTCGCCGACGCCTCGGCGGTGCTGCGGGCCCTGCCCCGCGAACTGGTCTCCCGTTTCGAGCGGGAGGGCTGGCTGCTGACCCGGGCCTATCACGAGGAGATCGGCGCGTCGGTCGAGGAGGCCTTCGGCACGGACGACCGCGCCGCCGTCGAGCACTACTGCCGCCGGCACGCCATCGAGTTCGCCTGGCAGAGCGACGGCTCCCTGCACACCCGGCAGCGGCGCGGCGCGGTGCTGCGGCACCCGGCCGGCGGTCTGCCCTGCTGGTTCAACCAGATCGCGTTCCTCAACGAGTGGACCATGGAGCCCGAAGTGCACGAATACCTGGTGGACATGTACGGCGCCGACGGGCTGCCCTTCAACACCCGCTTCGGCGACGGCAGTCCGATCGACGCGGAGGTCGTCCGGACCATCAACGAGGTGTACGACGCCCACACGGTGCGCGAGCCCTGGCGGGACGGCGACCTCCTGCTCGTCGACAACATCCGTACGGCGCACAGCCGTGAGCCCTTCGAGGGGCCGCGCGAGGTGCTGGCCGCGCTCGGCGACCCGGTGCTGCGCGCCGACGGCGAGGTGAGCGGCGTATGAGCACCGTCGACGCCCCGTCCTTCGCGCTGGTCACCGGCGCACAGGTGCAACAGACCCTGCACGGAAGGGAACGGGAGATCGCGGACCTCGTCGAGGCCGTGTACCGGCTGCACGGCGCGGGCGACTCGGTGAACCCGCCGTCGTACTTCCTGAGGTTCCCGGACCGCCCGTCGTCCCGGATCATCGCGCTGCCCGCCTCGCTGGGCGGTCCGCTGAGGGTGGACGGCCTGAAGTGGGTCTCCAGCTTCCCGGAGAACATCAAGTCCGGGCTGCCTCGCGCGTCGGCGGTGCTGATCCTCAACGACCCGGCGACCGGCTATCCGTTCGCCTGCCTGGAGAGCTCGGTCATCAGCGCCACGCGCACCGCGTCGTCGGCGGCGCTGGCGGCCGGGAAGCTCAGCGCGGGCCGGGCTCGCCCGACCCGGGTCGGGTTCATCGGCACCGGGTTGATCGCCCGCTACCTCCACACCCATCTCACCGCCACCGGCTTCGAGTTCGAGGAGACGGGCGTGCACGACCTGTCCGCCGAGAGCGCCGCGGGGTTCCGCGGCTATCTGGAGCGGTCCGGAGCGCCGGGGAAGGTGACCGTGCACGACTCGGCCGAGTCCCTGATCCGCTCCAGCGACCTGGTCGTCTTCGCGACGGTCGCCGGTGAGCCGCACGTCCACGATCCGTCGTGGTTCGGGCATCACCCCCTGGTCCTGCACGTGTCCCTGCGCGACCTCGCCCCGGAGATCCTGCTCGCGTCCGCGAACTTCGTCGACGACGTGGAGCACTGCCTCAAGGCCGAGACCTCCCCGCATCTGGCCGAACGGCTCACGGGGAGCAGGGACTTCATCGACGGCACGCTGGACGACGTGCTGACCGGACGGGTGACCGTCCCGACGGACCGGACGGTGGTGTTCTCCCCCTTCGGCCTGGGGGTGCTGGACCTCGCCGTCGGCAGGTTCGTCCACGACGAACTGGCCCGGCGCGGCGAACTGCATGTCGTCGACGGGTTCTTCAACGAGCTGCGCCGGTACGGCTGAACGAGCTGCGCGCATGAGGAGGGGGGCGTCATGCCCGTCATTTCCGATCCTTCGGAGTTCAACGAGTCAGACCTCTACGTCGACCTGCGGGCCGCACTGGAGCTTCCGCTGTTCCTGAAGTGCGAGGGCTTCAACTTCGCCGGGTCCATCAAGCTGAAGGCGGCCCGCGAGATGGTGAACGCCGCCGAGCGTGACGGCACCCTGCGGCCCGGGTCGGTCCTGGTCGAGTCGTCGTCGGGGAACCTGGGGGTGGCCCTGAGCATGATCGCGGCGAGCCGGGGCTACGGCTTCCTGTGCGTGACCGACTCGCGCTGCAACCAGGCGTCGATCCGGCTGATGGAGTCGCTCGGCACCCGGGTGCACGTGGTCAGGGAACCGGACCTGCACGACGGCTACCTGGGGGCGCGGCTCGCGTACGTGCGGATGCTGTGCGCCTCTGACGAGCGGTACGTGTGGCTCAACCAGTACAGCAACCAGGGCAACTGGCGGGCGCACTACCGCACCACGGCACCGGAGATCGCGCGGCGCTTCCCGGACCTGGACGTCCTGTTCGTCGGGGCCGGCACCACCGGGACGCTGATGGGCTGCGCCCGCTGGTTCTGGCAGTGGCGGCGGCCGGTGCGGATCGTCGCCGTCGACAGCGTCGGCTCGATCACCTTCGGCGGCCCGCCCGGGGTCCGGATGATCCCGGGGCTCGGCACGAGCGTGCCGCCGCAACTGCTCGACAAGTCGTACATCGACGACGTGGTGCTGGTCGAGGAACCGGACACCCTCCAGGTCTGCCGCCGGCTGGCCGCCCGGGGTTTCCTCTTCGGCGGCTCCACCGGCACGGTCGTCAGCGGCGCCCACCAGTGGCTGTCCGCGCACGGCCGCCGCGGCCTCACCGCGGTGGCGATCGCCCCGGACCTCGGCGAGCGCTACCTCGACACCGTGTACCGGGCGGGCTGGCCCCACGGCACCCCCGAGACGGACCCGGTCCACGAGCCGGCGGAGGTGATGGCCCACCTGGCCTGAGCACCGGGCACCTGACCGCGGCGTTGCCGCTCGCCCTGTGCCGGGCGGAGGGCGGTCGGGTCTCGGTGCGGTCGGGTGCGGCGCCGCGGCACACGCGGGCACTACACGCCGTCTCCGTGATCACCCCGCCCCGCGCCGTGCCCCGGGGTCGGTGCTGCTCACCAGGGAGTGCACACAAGGCCGCATTAGCTCGATCGTGTGATCGTCCGCTTACGGGCTTGCGGTGCGTCGGACTGTTTGGGCTAGCGTGGTCGTGCGACCTGGGACACCGGGTACGGCGTCAGCGTGCGGGGCCCCTGCTCCACCAGAGGATGGTTCAGGGCCTCCCCGTCGCCTCTGGCCGTACCCACATGGCCAGGTCGTGAGGGAACTGGCCTCCCGGGCTCGGACCGCGCACTGGATGCGTGTCGCCGCCCCGGGGTCGAGTACGCCGGGGACCAGCTCGCCCAAGACCGTTCGGGGTGCGCGGCTGAACGGACTCGCTCCCGCTCAGTCCACAGGAACGGTACGTTCGCAGGCATGGCAGGCACCACGCACACCGTGACCAACCAGCCCCCGCCTCTGACCGGCTACGACGTCTACAGCGCCGACCGCGCTCTCAAGGAGGCCGTCGAACGGCACCTCGACCCGGCCCTGCTTGACGAGGTGCACGGTGAGCTGGCCGCGCTCGGCCGGGCCTGCGGCTCGGCGCAGGTGCAGGAGTGGGGGCTGCAGGCCAACGAGAACCCGCCCCGGCTGCGCACCCACGACCGCCACGGCCACCGTATCGACGAGGTCGAGTTCCATCCGGCCTGGCACCGGGTGCTCGGCAAGGGCGTCTCGGCGGGCCTGACCGCCGCCTGGGCCCGCCCCGCGGGACATGTACGGCGCGCGGCGGCCTTCCTCCTGTGGACGCAGGTCGACGCGGGCAACTGCTGCCCCCTGTCGATGACCCACGCCGCGGTGCCCGCCCTGCGCACCGACCCGGACCTGGCCGCCGAGTGGGAGCCGCGTCTGACGTCCATGGTCTACGACCGCGAACTGCGGCCCGCCCACCTCAAGGCGGGGGCGCTGTTCGGGATGGGGATGACGGAGAAGCAGGGCGGCAGCGACGTCCGGGCGAACACCACGTCCGCGCGGGCCCTCTCGGACGGCGAGACCTACGAGCTCACCGGCCACAAGTGGTTCTGCTCGGCCCCCATGTCGGACGGCTTCCTGGTCCTCGCCCAGGCCCCGGGCGGGCTCACCTGCTTCCTCGTCCCGCGCGTCCTGGAGGACGGCACCCGCAACACGTTTCTCCTCCAGCGCCTCAAGGACAAGCTCGGCAACCGCTCCAACGCCTCCGCCGAAGTGGAGTTCGACCGGACCTGGGCCCGCCGCGTCGGCGACGAGGGGCGCGGGGTCCGCACCATCATCGAGATGGTCGCGGCGACCCGGCTCGACTGCGTCCTCGGCTCGGCGGGCCTGATGCGCCAGGCCGTCGCCCAGGCGATCCACCACTGCACCCACCGCGAGGCGTTCGGCGGCAAGCTCGTTGACAAGCCGCTGATGCGCAACGTCCTCGCCGACCTCGCCCTGGAGTCCGAGGCCGCGACCGCCCTCGCCCTGCGCCTGGCGGCCGCCTACGACAAGGGCGACGAGCAGGAACGGGCGTTTTTGAGGATCGCGGTACCGGCGGCCAAGTACTGGGTCACCAAGCGCTGCGCCCCGCTGACGGTGGAGGCCGCCGAATGCCTGGGCGGCAACGGCTACGTGGAGGAGTCGGGCCTGCCCCGCCTGGTCCGCGAGTCACCGCTCAACTCCGTCTGGGAGGGCGCCGGCAACATCCAGGCCCTGGACGTCCTGAGGGTCCTCCAGCGAGAGCCCCGGGCCCTGAACGCCTACCTCCTGGAGATCGGCGAGACCCGGGGCGCCGACCACCGCCTGGACGCGGCGACGAAGAACCTCTTCACCGAACTGGCCGATCTGGAGGGCATCGAGGGCCGGGCCCGCCTCCTGGCGGAACGGCTCGCGCTCGTCCTGCAGGGCTCCCTGCTGGTCCGTCACGCCCCCGCGGAGGTGGCCGACGCCTTCTGCGCGGCCCGCCTGGGCGGCGACGGCGGCACGGCCTTCGGCACCTTGCCCACGACCCTGGACCTGGCGTCCGTGGTGGACCGGGCCCGGCCCGTGGAGTGACCTTCCGCGGCCACGGACAGGAGAGAACGGGGGTGGTGCTGCGCCGACACGGCACCACCCCCGTTGACGGCCCTCGGAGGCCGAAACACGCCGCTGCGAGACGGCGTTGGCCCAAGTTTCAATCAAGCCGGAGCCCACCACCAGGGTTGCAGGGGGTTGCAACTTCCTGGTGTCTGTGGGCGGACGGTGTTCCTCCCCGAGCCGGGACCGGCACTATGAGACGGACAGTCAATGGACCCGGGACCGGGAGGACCAGTGCCGCTCTTGCCGACACACGTGACCCACCTGGCCGGCGTGGACACCGCGCGTGCGGCCCGGGTACTGAAGGACGTCCGCTCCGCCGCCCTGTCCGGCCGGCGCACGCCCGTCGCCCCGCGTCCCGTGATCGAGGAGTCCTGGAGCCGTATGCTGCGCGGCGGCGTCGACCCGGACCACGACTTCCGGTCAGGTCTGCTGCCCCCCGAGGAGGTGCAGCGGCGCCGGGAGAGCACGCGGCTCAGGCACGTACTGCCGGTGCTCAGGGAGGGACTGCTGTCGGTCGCGGACGTCGCTCACCACATCATGGTGATCGCCGACGAGGACGGCCGCGTGCTGTGGCGGGAGGGCAGCTCCCCCGTGCTGCGCAAGGCCGACAGCATCGGCTTCGAACTCGGCGCCGACTGGCGGGAGGACGTCGTCGGCACGAACGGCATCGGCACCCCGGTGGTGGTGCGCCGCCCCGTCCAGGTCTTCGCCTCCGAGCACTTCGTGCGCTCGCAGACCTCCTGGACCTGCACCGGCGCCCCCGTCAAGGACCCCCGCGACGGCCGGCTGATCGGCGTGGTGGACGTCAGCGGTCCCCTGGACACCATGCACCCGGCGACGCTCGCCTGGGTCGACTCGGTGGCCAAGCTCGCCGAGTCACGGCTGCGCGAGGTGCATCTGGCCTCGCTGGAGCGGCTGCGGGCCGTGGCGGCGCCGGTGCTCGCCCGGCTCACCGGCCGGGCCCTGGTGGTGGACCGTGACGGCTGGACCGCGGCGGTGACCGGAATGCCGTATCCGAACCGGATCGCGCTGCCCAAGTCACCCTCACCCGGCCGTCGATGGCTGCCGGCGCTCGGTCTGTGCACCCTGGAACCGCTGGCGGGCGGCTGGTTGGTCCGCGCCGGCGACGAGCCGGAGCCGCAGGGCGCCACCCGGATCGTGCTGGACCTCGCGCAGCCGCGCCGCTGGACGGTGACGGTGTCGGGCGGCGCGGGCCCGTGGAGTCACGAACTGAGTCCCCGGCACGCCGAGTTGCTGTATCTGCTGGCTCTGCACCGCTCGGGCCGCAGCGCGGCGGGCCTGGCCAAGGACATGTTCGGCGATCCGGGCCGCACGGTGACCGTGCGCGCTGAGATGTCCCGGGTACGGCGCTATCTCGGGGCGTTCCTGGAACACCGGCCGTATCGTTTCCGCGAGGACGCCGAGGTCGAGGTGGTGCTGCCGGGCAACCCGGTCGACCTGCTGCCGCACTCGACGGCCCCGGGCGTACTCGGGGCCAGGGCCGGCGCCGAGACCGAGTGAAAACCCTCGATCTGGGCGGATCTTCCGCATAATTGCACGGTCTTCATCCCCAGCGGTGCCGACTGCCGTAGCATCCTCTACGGGCCACCCCACCTGCTCCTCGGTCAACGTACGGATCATCAGGCGCAGTTGGCCCGCCTCGGGAGGACGTATGAAGCAACGTGGCAGACACCGCAGGCGCAGGCGGGGCCAAGCGGTCCGCGCGTTCCTGGCCGGGACCGCCCTCGCGCTGACCGCCGCCGCCACCATGATCAGCGCCTCACAGGCCACGACCGCGGCCAATCCCGGGACGCTGAAGCCGCTCACCTCGACCACCGAGAGGGCCCCGCTGCGCCTCAAGGAGTCCCAGGTCCCGCAGCGCGCCCTGGACCGGCTCTCCTCCGGGATGGGGCGTCCGGTCGGCGTCTCCGCCGTCCTCGCCTCCGCCGACCGGCCCCTGCGCGACGCGATCGACTGCACGGCCGGTGAGCGCACGGCGCTGCCAGTGGAGCCGGCCGCGACCGCCGCCTACTGCTGGGACGCCGCCGACACCCGCTCCTGGCGGGCCGGGGCCGTCACCACCTCCGGGGACGCCGACGACGACGGCCTGTGGGGCGCCAACCGCGTGATCCTGTCCGCGTGGAGCCGCACCGGCACCGCCGCGGACGGCGGGGGCCTGGCCCGGGTCGCCTTCGTCGACGCCAACGACCTGAGCCGGCCCACCTACTCCTGGGTCCTCCTCGCCGTCCCCGTCGACGACGGACGTGACTTCCGCGGCCTCGTCTCACAGGTCACCGGGATGGTCTGGTACCAGAACAAGCTGCTGGTCACCGCGAGCGGCGACGGCGGCGACGCGCTGTATGTCTACGACATTGACCGCATCCAGCACGCCACCGTCGACAGCAGCGCCGTCGGCAGGGTCCGCGGCGGCTGGTCGGCGCACGGCGCCCAGTGGGTCCTGCCCGCCGTCGGCTCCTACCGTCTGACCGGCGCGGCGGGCGCCACCCGCCCGGACTACCTCTCCCTGGACCGCAGCACCGCACCGGACAGCCTCGTCGCGAGCGAATGGGTCTCCGGGGACGGCGACAGGGGCGCCCGCGTGTGGCGCTACGACTTCAGCGGCGACCCCCGCCGCTCGGGCCTCCTGGCCACCGGCAGCGGCGGCTACGCGCGCGTGGCCGACGCCTACGTCACGAAGGCCGCCGGGTCCGGCCCCGTCCTGTCGTACGACTCCCAGTGGTATCTGGGCCGGGCGGCCACGACTGAGGGCGACCACGGCACTCTCTGGCGCCAGAACACCTCGACCCCCGCGAAGGCCACCCGTTGCGGCACGGACGAGACCCGCAACTGCTGGAGCGGGGAGTCGGAGTCACTGTCGTACTGGGAGCAGACGGGCGACGTCTGGTCCCAGTCCGGCCGGATGCTGTTCGCGCTGCCGCTGGCCTCGATCGACAGATCTCTGGGATAGATGATTCCCTGACGGTCATGCCGAACATCCCCGTGACCACCTGGTCCCTGGAACAGACCGCCCCCACCGACCTCCTCCCGGCCGAGCCCCCGGAGGGCGACGTCCGCATCAGCCGCGCGGAAGTCCCCTCCCCCGAGTTCAGCCGCTTCCTCTACGCGTCCGTGGGCGGCGACATCCGCTGGACGGACCGGCTCTCCTGGACGTACGCGCGGTGGCGGGAGCACCTGGAGCGGCCGGGCGTGGAGACCTGGGTGGCCTACGAGCGCGGCACGCCCGCCGGATACGTCGAGCTGGAGCCCCAGGACGACGGTGTGGTGGAGATCGCCTACTTCGGCCTGATCCCCGCCTTCCGCGGCCGGCGGATCGGCGGCCACCTCCTTTCCTACGGCACCGCCCGCGCCTGGGACCTCGCGGACCGCTGGCCGGGACTGACGGACACCAAGCGGGTCTGGCTGCACACGTGCTCCAAGGACGGCGAGCACGCGATGGCCAACTACCAGCGCCGTGGCTTCCAGCTCTTCGACACCAAGGTCGAGGAGGAGGCCGAGGTGCCCGCGCCCGGTCCCTGGCCCGGGGCCTACCCGGCCTGACCTGCGGGAACAAGACTCCCCGCGATCTTTGGGACCAACGACACCCTGATCTCACCTGCCGAGACCAGGGTGTCCACATGATGGATAAAGCTGGACTGTGTCCAGAACGCCGTGACACGCTTCCGTCATGTCTGGAACTGGAATTGCCTTGGTGAGTCGGCGGCACGTCGACCTCGGCCGCGTGTCCAGCGCCATCTGTCCGGTGCGCTGACGAGCCGCGGCGTCACCCGGCACATCCTCTCGTTCTCCTCCCCGCGCAATGACGCGCAGATGCACCCATGCGCCCGTGCACGCGCAGGTAAGAGCCGCTTTCCGCCTGTCCCGAAGGACGTAAAAAACCATGGCCGCCACCCCGCAGAACCCTGCCGCCGCAGCGCCCCGCCGCAAGGTGAGCCGTCACCGCGGTGAGGGTCAGTGGGCCGCGGGGCACCACACCCCGCTGAACGGCAACGAGCAGTTCAAGAAGGACGACGACGGTCTCAATGTGCGGACACGCATTGAGACGATCTACTCGAAGCGGGGCTTCGACTCGATCGACCCCAACGACCTGCGCGGCCGGATGCGCTGGTGGGGCCTCTACACCCAGCGCAAGCCCGGGATCGACGGCGGCAAGACCGCGATCCTGGAGCCGGAGGAGCTGGACGACAAGTACTTCATGCTGCGGGTGCGGATCGACGGCGGACGCCTCACCACCCAGCAGCTGCGCGTGATCGGCGAGATCTCCGAGGAGTTCGCGCGCGGCAGCGCGGACGTCACCGACCGGCAGAACATCCAGCTGCACTGGATCCGCATCGAGGACGTCCCGGAGATCTGGAACCGTCTGGAGGCGGTCGGCCTCTCCACCACCGAGGCCTGCGGCGACTGCCCGCGTGTCGTCATCGGCTCGCCGGTCGCCGGCATCGCCGAGGACGAGATCATCGACGGCTCCTGGGCCATCGAGGAGATCCACGAGCGGTACATCGGCAGCAAGGAGTTCTCCAACCTGCCCCGCAAGTTCAAGACGGCGATCTCCGGATCCCCGCTGCTCGACGTGGTCCACGAGATCAACGACATCGCCTTCGTCGGCGTCGAGCACCCCGAGCACGGCCCCGGCTTCGACCTGTGGGTCGGCGGCGGTCTGTCCACCAACCCGAAGCTCGGCGTGCGGCTGGGCGCCTGGGTCCCGCTGGACGAGGTGCCCGAGGTGTGGGCCGGTGTGGTCGGCATCTTCCGCGACTGGGGCTACCGGCGGCTGCGCACCCGCGCGCGGCTGAAGTTCCTCGTCGCCGACTGGGGCCCGGAGAAGTTCCGCCAGGTCCTGGAGGACGACTACCTGGAGCGCAAGCTGGTCGACGGCCCCGCGCCCGCCGAGCCCTCGGGCCGCTGGCGCGACCACGTCGGCGTGCACCGCCAGAAGGACGGCCTGTTCTACGTCGGTTTCGCCCCGCGCGTCGGCCGTGTCGACGGCGCCACGCTGACGAAGATCGCCGAGGTCGCGGAGGCGCACGGCTCGGGTCGGGTGCGGACCACCGTCGAGCAGAAGATGATCATCCTCGATGTCGAGGAGGCGCAGGTCCAGCCGCTGGTCGAGGCCCTGGAGGCGCTGGACCTCACCGCGAAGCCCTCCCCGTTCCGGCGCGGCACCATGGCCTGCACCGGCATCGAGTACTGCAAGCTCGCCATCGTGGAGACCAAGCAGCGCGGCTCCTCTCTGATCGACGAACTCGAGCGCCGCATCCCGGAGTTCGACGAGCCGCTCACCATCAACCTCAACGGCTGCCCGAACGCCTGCGCCCGTATCCAGGTGGCGGACATCGGTCTCAAGGGCCAGCTGGTCCTCAACGACCGGGGCGAACAGGTCGAGGGCTACCAGGTGCACCTGGGCGGCGCGCTCGGCCTGGAGGCCGGGTTCGGCCGCAAGGTGCGCGGCCTGAAGGTCACCGCCGAGGACCTGCCCGACTACGTCGAGCGCGTCCTGAAGCGGTACCAGGCCGAGCGCGAGGACGGCGAGCGCTTCGCCGCCTGGGCCTCGCGTGCCAGCGAGGAGGCCCTGTCGTGAGTGAGCGGGCAGCCCCCTTCTATTGCCCCTACTGCGGCGACGAGGACCTCCGTCCGAGCGAGGAGTCTCACGGCGCCTGGGAATGCGGGGCCTGCAACCGCGCATTCCAGTTGAAGTTCCTCGGGCTGCTCGCCCGGGGCCTTCAGCACACCGACGCAGCGGGAGACCGGATATGACCGCGATTCAGGAAGAGCGCACGACCGACGACCTCAAGGCCCTCGCCGAGCAGGCGGGCCGCGACCTGGAGGACGCCTCCGCGCTGGAGATCCTCCAGTGGGCGGTCGACACCTTCGGCAAGCGTTTCTGCGTGACCTCCTCGATGGAGGACGCGGTGGTCGCCCACCTCGCGTCCCGCGCGAGGAAGGGCGTGGACGTCGTCTTCCTCGACACCGGCTACCACTTCGAGGAGACCATCGGCACCCGGGACGCCGTGGAGGCCGTGATGGACGTCAACGTCATCACGCTGTCGCCGACGCGGACGGTCGCCGAGCAGGACGCCGAGTTCGGCCCGAAGCTGCACGACCGCGACCCCGACCTGTGCTGCAAAATGCGCAAGGTCGAGCCGCTGGAGCGGGGCCTGAAGGACTACCTGGCCTGGGCGACCGGGCTGCGCCGCGACGAGTCCCCGACCCGGGCGAACACCCCGGTCGTCGGCTGGGACGAGAAGCGGCAGAAGGTCAAGATCTCCCCGATCGCCCGCTGGACCCAGGACGACGTGGACGCGTACGTCAGCGAGCACGGCGTCCTGACCAACCCCCTGCTGACGGACGGCTACGCCTCCGTCGGCTGCGCCCCCTGCACCCGCCGGGTCCTGGAGGGCGAGGACGCGCGCGCCGGCCGCTGGGCCGGACGTTCCAAGACCGAGTGCGGGCTGCACGGATGACGACATCTACCAAGGAGTTGCACGTGACGACCGGAGCCACCGTCTGGCTCACGGGTCTGCCGAGTGCCGGCAAGACCACCATCGCGTACGAGCTGGCGGGCCGGCTGCGCGAGGAGGGCCACCTCGTCGAGGTGCTCGACGGCGACGAGATCCGCGAGTTCATCTCCGCGGGCCTCGGCTTCAGCCGCGAGGACCGGCACACCAACGTGCAGCGCATCGGCTTCCTCGCCGAACTGCTCGCCCGCAACGGCGTCAAGACGCTGGTCCCGGTCATCGCGCCCTACGCCGACAGCCGTGAGGCGGTGCGCAAGCGTCACCAGGAGAGCGGTGCCGCGTACCTGGAGATCCATGTGGCGACTCCGGTCGAGGTGTGCTCCGTACGCGATGTGAAGGGCCTGTACGCCAAGCAGGCCGCGGGTGAGCTGTCCGGGCTGACCGGGGTCGACGACCCCTACGAGGAGCCCGAGTCGCCCGATCTGCGGATCGAGTCGCAGAACCAGACCGTCCAGGAGTCCGCGGCCGCGGTCCACGCGCTGCTCACCGAAAGGGGACTGGCATGAGGACGACCGTCGCGGCGGTGAAGGGTGGCGAAGGCGGTACGGAGGCTCCGTACACCCTGTCCCACCTGGACGCGCTCGAGTCCGAGGCCGTGCACATCTTCCGTGAGGTGGCGGGTGAGTTCGAGCGGCCGGTGATCCTGTTCTCCGGCGGCAAGGACTCCATCGTCATGCTGCACCTGGCGCTGAAGGCGTTCGCCCCCGCGGCGGTCCCCTTCTCCCTGCTGCACGTCGACACGGGCCACAACTTCCCCGAGGTGCTCGAGTACCGCGACCGTGTGGTCGCCGCCCATGGGCTGCGCCTCCATGTGGCCTCGGTACAGGACTACATCGACCGCGGTGTCCTCAAGGAGCGTCCGGACGGGACCCGCAATCCGCTCCAGACCCTGCCGCTCACCGAGAAGATCCAGGCGGAGAAGTTCGACGCCGTCTTCGGCGGTGGCCGCCGGGACGAGGAGAAGGCCCGCGCCAAGGAGCGGGTGTTCTCGCTGCGCGACGAGTTCTCGCAGTGGGACCCGCGCCGCCAGCGCCCCGAGCTGTGGAACCTGTACAACGGCCGCCACGCCCCCGGCGAGCACGTCCGGGTCTTCCCCCTCAGCAACTGGACCGAGCTGGACGTCTGGCAGTACATCGCCCGCGAGAAGATCGAACTGCCGGAGATCTACTTCGCGCACGAGCGTGAGGTGTTCTCGCGCAGCGGCATGTGGCTGACCGCCGGTGAGTGGGGCGGGCCCAAGGACGGCGAGACCGTCGAGAAGCGCCTGGTGCGCTACCGGACCGTCGGTGACATGTCCTGCACGGGTGCCGTCGACTCCGACGCCGACAGCATCGAGAAGGTCATCACGGAGATCGCGGCCTCCCGGCTCACCGAGCGCGGTGCCACCCGCGCCGACGACAAGATGTCCGAGGCCGCGATGGAAGACCGCAAGCGCGAGGGGTACTTCTAGACATGAGCACGACCATTTCCGAGGTGCTCTCGGAGTCCACCCTGCTGCGGTTCGCGACCGCGGGCTCCGTCGACGACGGCAAGTCCACCCTCGTCGGCCGGCTGCTGCACGACTCCAAGTCGGTCCTCACCGACCAGTTGGAGGCCGTGCAGCGTGTCTCGGCCTCGCGGGGCCAGGACGCCCCCGACCTCGCACTGCTGACGGACGGTCTGCGCGCCGAGCGCGAGCAGGGCATCACCATCGACGTCGCGTACCGCTACTTCGCCACGCCCAGGCGCCGGTTCATCCTCGCCGACACCCCCGGCCATGTGCAGTACACCCGCAACATGGTCACCGGCGCCTCCACGGCCGAGCTGACGGTGATCCTCATCGACGCCCGCAACGGCGTCGTCGAGCAGACCCGCCGGCACGCGGCCCTCGCCGCGCTCCTTCGGGTGCCGCACGTGGTGCTCGCGGTCAACAAGATGGACCTCGTCGACTACGCCGAGCCCGTCTTCGCCGCGATAGCGCAGGAGTTCACGGCGTACGCGACCGAGCTGGGCGTCCCGGACGTCACCGCGATCCCGATCTCGGCGCTCGCCGGCGACAACGTGGTGGAACCGTCCGCGAACATGGACTGGTACGGCGGTCCGACCGTTCTGGAGCACCTGGAGACGGTCCCGGTCGCCCATGACCTGAGCCGTTGCCACGCCCGCCTTCCGGTGCAGTACGTGATCCGGCCGCAGACCGCGGAGCACCCCGACTACCGGGGCTACGCCGGTCAGATCGCCGCCGGTTCCTTCCACGTGGGCGAGCAGATCACCGTGCTGCCCTCGGGCCGCTCCACGAAGATCGCCGGCATCGACCTGCTCGGCGAGCCGGTCGACGTGGCCTGGACGACCCAGTCGGTGACGATCCTCCTGGAGGACGACATCGACATCTCGCGCGGTGACCTGCTGGTGCCCAGCAAGGACGCCCCGCCGACCACCCAGGACATCGAGGCGACCGTCTGCCACGTCGCCGACGCCCCGCTGACGGTCGGCCACCGGGTGCTGCTCAAGCACGGCACCCGTACGGTCAAGGCGATCGTCAAGGACATCCCGTCCCGGCTCACGCTCGACGACCTGTCCCTGCACCCGCATCCGGGACAGCTCGTCGCCAACGACATCGGCCGGGTGAAGATCCGTACCGCCGAGCCGCTGCCCGTCGACTCCTACTCGGACTCGCGGCGCACCGGTTCGTTCATCCTGATCGACCCGAACGACGGCACCACGCTCACCGCGGGCATGGTCGGCGAGTCGTTCGCGTCCCCCGAGCCCGTCAAGGACGAGTCCGACGACGACGGGTGGGACTTCTGACATGAACTCCACCGACTACTACTCCACGTTCGCGAAGGAGGGCGGCCGCGTAGGCAGCGGCGCACTCGGCAGCGGGCAGGGCGGAGTGGCGCGATGTGTGCGCTGACGTACGCGCACCGCTTGCGCGCCCCGTCCCCCCACAGCCGTAGACGCAACCTGCCAACCTCCCGGCCACGACCTGAAAGACCGTGACCGCCGGGCCTCCGAGAGGAACACCTCCCGTGCCTGCTACACCCGCTCTTCGCCGCACCCTCGCGGTCATCGCCGCGCTCCCGCTGCTCACCCTCGCCGCTTGCGGCTACGGCTCGGACTCCAAGGACACCAGCACCGCCAAGGTCGCCGCCGGGGCGAAGAAGATCGACGGTCTCAGCTCCGTCAAGATCGGCTACTTCGGCAACCTGACCCACGGCACCGCGCTCGTCGGGGTCAACAAGGGGTTCTTCCAGAAGGAGCTCGGGGCGACCAAGGCCTCGTACGCGACGTTCAACGCCGGTCCTTCGGAGATCGAGGCGCTCAACTCCAAGTCGATCGACATCGGCTGGATCGGCCCCTCCCCGTCGATCAACGGCTACGTCAAGTCGGGCGGCAAGAGCCTGAAGATCATCGGCGGTTCGGCCTCCGGCGGTGTGAAGCTGGTCGTCAACCCGGCCAAGATCAAGTCCCTCAAGGACGTCAAGGGCAAGAAGATCGCCACCCCGCAGCTCGGCAACACACAGGACGTGGCGTTCCTCAACTGGATCGCCGACCAGGGCTGGAAGGTCGACGCGCAGAGCGGCAAGGGTGACGTCACCGTCGTCCGCACCGACAACAAGATCACGCCGGACGCCTACAAGGCCGGTTCCATCGACGGCGCCTGGGTCCCGGAGCCGACCGCGTCGAAGCTGGTCGCCGAGGGCGGCAAGGTGCTGCTCGACGAGGCGTCGCTGTGGCCGGACAAGAAGTTCGTGATCACGAACATCATCGTGCGCCAGGACTTCCTCAAGGAGCACCCGAAGGCGGTCGAGGCCGTCCTGAAGGCGTCGGTGGAAGCCAACAAGTGGATCAACGCCAACCCTGACGCGGCGAAGGCGGCGGCGAACGAGCAGCTGAAGGCGGACTCCGGCAAGGCGCTCAAGCCCGCGGTCCTGGACCCGGCCTGGAAGTCGATCCAGTTCACCAACGACCCGCTGGCCGCCACCCTCAACACCGAGGCGGAGCACGCGGTCAAGGCCGGTCTGCTGAAGAAGCCCGACCTGAACGGGATCTACGACCTCACCATCCTCAACAAGGTCCTCAAGGCCGACGGCGAGTCCACGGTCGACGCCGCCGGTCTCGGCACCAGCTGAGTCCGGTCCCCGAAGAGTTCCCAGGAGGTGACGACCATGGCCACGACCACGACGCTCGCCAAGGCCGACGAGTCCGTCGAGTACGCCGCACGCCTCGATCACGTCTCGAAGTCCTTCGCGGGACCGGGTGGACAGCAGCTCGTCCTGGACGACGTCAGCATCGATGTCGCGCCGGGCGAGTTCGTCACCCTCCTGGGGGCCTCGGGGTGCGGCAAGTCCACACTGCTGAACCTGGTGGCCGGGCTCGACGGCCCCACCGCCGGGTCCATCACGACCGACGGCCGCCCCGCCCTGATGTTCCAGGAGCACGCCCTCTTCCCGTGGCTGACCGCGGGCAAGAACATCGAACTCGCCCTGAAGCTCAGGGGAGTTGCCAAGCCCGAGCGGCGCGACAAGGCCGAGGAGCTGCTCGAACTGGTCCGGCTGAAGGGCGCGTACGGCAAGCGCGTCCACGAACTGTCGGGCGGTATGCGTCAGCGCGTGGCCCTGGCCCGCGCGCTGGGGCAGGAGAGCAACCTGCTGCTGATGGACGAGCCGTTCGCGGCCCTCGACGCCATCACGCGGGACGTGCTGCACGACGAGATCACCCGGATCTGGACGGAGACCGGGCTCTCCGTCCTGTTCGTCACGCACAACGTGCGCGAGGCGGTACGGCTCGCGCAGCGCGTGATCCTGCTGTCCTCCCGCCCCGGCCGGATCGCGCGCGAGTGGACGGTCGACATCCCGCAGCCGCGCCGCATCGAGGACGCCCCCGTGGCCGAACTGGCCCGTGAGATCACCGAAGAACTGCGTGGGGAGATCCGCCGTCATGGCCAGCACTGACACGACACCGGTCCAGGACGCCGGGAGCGTAGAGGCGGGCCTCGACGCGCTGGAGACCCAGGCCACCGGCCGCCCGACCTTCCGGCAGACCCTCGTCAACAAGATCCTGCCGCCGGTGGTCGCCCTCGCGGTGGTCCTCGTGATCTGGACCCTGCTCTACCCGGTCGTGGACGACCCGTCCAAGCTGCCGTCGCCGGCGGCCGTGGGCTCCACCTTCAAGGACGCCTGGCTCGCGGGCGACCTGCTCGGCTACATCTGGACCAGCGTCTCGCGCGGTCTGCTGGGCTTCTTCTTCGCCCTGCTCATCGGCACTCCGCTGGGCCTGGTCGTGGCCCGGGTGAAGTTCATCCGCGCGGCCATCGGCCCGATCCTGTCGGGCCTGCAGTCGCTGCCCTCGGTGGCATGGGTGCCGCCGGCCGTGATCTGGCTGGGCCTGAACAACTCCATGATGTACGCGGTGATCCTGCTCGGCGCGGTCCCCTCCATCGCCAACGGTCTGGTGTCCGGCGTCGACCAGGTGCCGCCGCTGTTCCTGCGGGCCGGCCGCACGATGGGCGCGACGGGCATCAAGGGCATCTGGCACGTCACGCTGCCTGCCGCGCTGCCCGGCTATGTGGCGGGCCTCAAGCAGGGCTGGGCGTTCTCCTGGCGCTCGCTGATGGCCGCGGAGATCATCGCCCAGTTCCCCGACCTGGGCGTGGGCCTGGGCCAGTTGCTGGAGAACGGCCGCACCAACAGCGACATGGCCATGGTGTTCGAGGCGATCCTGCTCATCCTGTTCGTCGGCATCGCGATCGACCTGCTGATCTTCAGCCCGCTGGAGCGGTGGGTGCTGCGCAGCCGCGGTCTGCTGGTGAAGAGCTGAGTCCATGAAGCCCGTTCTCCTGGTCATCGCCCACGGCAGCCGCGACCCGCGCCATGCCGCGACGGTGCACGCTCTCGTCCGCCGGGTGCGCTCGCTGCGCCCGGACGTACGGGTGGAGACGGGCTTCCTCGACTTCAACATCCCCTCCGTGCAGGGCGTGTTGGAGTCCCTGGCGGCGGAGGGCGTCCGTGACGTCGTAGCGCTGCCGCTGCTGTTGACGCGGGCGTTCCACGCGAAGGCGGACATCCCCGCGGTCCTCAGGGACGCGCCGCCGCAGCTGCGGATCCGGCAGGCGGAGGTGCTCGGTCCGTCGCCGCTGCTGCTGTCGGCGCTCGAACGACGGCTGTACGAGGCGGGGTTGACGCCCGCCGACAAGTCCTCGACCGGGGTCGTGCTGGCCTCGGCGGGGTCCACCGACCCGGAGGCGATCGCAGTGATCGCTGACATCGCGCGGGAGTGGCGGCACACCGGCTGGTGCGCCGTGCGGCCTGCGTTCGCCTCCGCGGCCCTGCCCCGCACCGAGGACGCGGTACGGGAACTGCGGGCTCTCGGCTGCGCGAAGGTGGCCGTGGTCCCGTACGTCCTCGCCCCGGGGTTCCTGCCCGACCGCATCGCGCGGGGCGCGGGCGAGGCGGACGTCCTGGCCGGGGTGCTGGGGCCGGCGCCGGAAGTGGCGCGGGTGCTGTTGCGGCGGTACGACGCGGCGGCGGCGCGGGGGCTGCCGCGGCTGACGGTGAGCGCGTAGGCGTTACTCCTCGGCAGCCGCCACCGCCTCGTCGGCCAGCCGTGCCAACTCCCCCACCGGCAGCGACCCGGCTGCCCTGCGCTCGCGGGCGAAGGTGTTGGCCAGGCCCTGGAGAAGTTCGTTCAGCGGCGTCGGGACGCCGTGCAGGCGGCCCAGGAGGGCGATCTCACCGTTGAGGTAGTCGGCCTCGATGGTGCCGGTGGCGCGGGCGAGGGACTGCCAGGAGGAGCCGCCGACCGGGACGCCGTCGAGCGGGACGGCGGTGACCTTGTCGCCGCGGGTCGTCCGCTGTTCCTCGACGCTCGCGTACGGGATCCCGGCCGCGTCGAGCACCGCCTCGCCCTCGGCACGGACCCTATGGCGCAGGGACCTGCTGTCCACTCCGCCGTCGTCGGGGCCGCTCAGGGCCATCAGGGCGTTGCCGAGGTTGGTCAGCAGCTTGGCGTACTGCCAACGCGTCACGTCCGCCACGACCGGCGCCTCGAACCGGGACTTCTCCAGGTCGGCGGCGATCCGGTGCAGGACCGCGTCGGTGCCGTGCGGGTAACGGCCGAGGTGCAGCATCCCGGTGAGCGGGGCGCAGGCGGCGCTGACGACACCGGGCTCGACGAACGTCGCCGGCAGCCAGACGCAGACGCCGTAGACGTGCCGGAAGCGGCGCAGGGCCATGCGCTGGCCCTCCACGCCGTTCTGCGCGCACAGCAGCGGCAGCCGCTCGGCCGCCGTGCCGCCGCCCTGGACCGGGGCCGGGCCCCACGCGTCCAGGGCGCCTTGCGTGTCCTGGGTCTTCACGGCGAGGACGAGTACGTCGTCGGCGCGCAGGGCACCCAGCGGGGCCGGTCCGTCCACGACCGGGAGCCGGTACGTGAACTCGCCGTCCGGCACCCTCAGCCGCAGTCCCCCGTCTCTCAGCGCCGCGTACTGTGCGCCCCGCGCGACCAGCACGACCTCGTGCCCGGCCCCCGCGAGCCGGCCGCCGACCGCCCCGCCGACCGCTCCTGCCCCGATGATGATGTAGCGCATGGGAGGAGCCTCGCACAGGGTGTCGACCGCTGTGCGACCGGCCGGTCATCCTGCGAACGGCGTCGCCTGGTGGAAGTACAGCAGCCACCCGCTGGGCGTGCGCCGCCACAGTGAACTCCGGTGCGCCCGGCTGCCGTTGTGCTCCGTGTCGAAGGTGAGGTGAACGAGACCGGGCGCGAGTTCGACCCCTTTCATCCCGGCCACCACGATCCGTTCGGCGCCCTCGTCCGTGGCTCCGGCGAGGGCGGCGATGACCGACGTCCGGTCCCAGTGCCGTCCGGACGCGCCGAACTCGTGGAACTCGGGGTGCAGCAGCGCGCCCACGAGCTCGGGCGAGGCCCGCACCTCGGGGTCCAGAAGCCTCAACTCCCCGGCGACGGCCGTCTCCACGGCGGGGCTGCGGTCACTCACCCGTCATCTCCACCAGCTTGACGACCGTGTTCCAGTTGCGGCTGGTGGCGATCACGCCCTTGTTCAGCCTCGGTTTGGACAGGTGCTCGGCGAGCTTGGAGCGGCCGAGGCCGTTCGGGGCGTAGAGGTACAGGGCGCGGTCGCCGAGGCGGAACTCCTCGGGGAGGTAGGCGGCCCGGTCGATCTCCGCGAAGCGGTCCTCGTGGACAGGGGCGGAGAAGTAGGTGACGTGGAGCTGTCTGCCCTCCAGTTCGGCGGCCGAAAAGGGGCAGTTGTCGGCGATCGCCTTCAGGTAGGCGTGGTCGCGGACGATCACGTCGACCGGGAAGCCGAACCGCTTCTCGATCGCCTCCGTGAGTTCGGCGGCCAGGGAGTCCTCGTCGCCGTGGTGGGCGGTGAACACGGCCTGCCCGCTCTGCAGGTAGCTGCGTACCCCGCCGTGTCCGAGGTCCTCCATCAGCGTGCGCAGGTCGGCCATGGGGACCTTCCTGCTGCCGCCGACGTTGATTCCGCGCAGCAGCGCCGCGTACGTCGTCGTCATGCGCACACCCTAGGACGGCGCCGCTGCGGACCCCGATCACCGCCCCGCACACGGTTCGTTAGATGTAAGGGTCACGGTCCTCCCCAGTACGGAGGGCACGCGGTCCCTTGGGAGGAGCAGTCGGCCCCCGCACGTCACCGGACAGCACGACGAGACGGGTTTATCCGGCCCATACCTTCGAAGTGAAAGGTGGCGGCAGGGGGCTGCCACCGCTCACAAGGGGGCAAGCCCGTCATGGGGAACGGAGACACAAGGGTGCGTGGCCTGGCCGCCCGGGCCGGCGGCTGGAGCGCACGGCACCGATGGGCTGCCGTCGGTATCTGGGTGCTGTTCGTGGTCCTGGCGATGGGACTCGGCTCCGCGGCGGGCCGGGTCGACGTCAAGGACAGCGACCAGCTCAAGGGGGAGACCCACACCGCCGCGAAGATCATCGAGGATGCCGGGATCGACGAGCCGGCCAGTGAGACCGTGCTGATCCAGGCGAAGGACGCCGGTGGCAAGGCGACCGACGCCGACTTCAAGGCGGCCGTCACCGCCGTCGTGAAGGCGGTCGAGGGCACCGGCAAGGTCACCGACGTGACCTCGCCGTACGACACGAAGACGATCTCGAAGGACGGCCGCAGCGCGCTCGTGCAGTTCGACGTGCGCGGCGAGGCGGACACCGCCGGGGACCGGATCGAGCCGGTGCTGAAGGCCGTCGAGGGGGTGCAGAAGGAGCACACGTCGCTGCGGATCGAGGAGATCGGCGGCGCCAGCATGATGAAGACGTTCTCCGACGCGTTCGGCGACGACTTCGAGAAGGCCGAGCTCTCCGCGGTACCGGTGGCGCTCGGCATCCTGCTCATCGCGTTCGGCGCCCTGGTCGCGGCCTTCCTGCCGGTGCTTCTGGCCGTGAGCGCCATCATGGCGACCATGGGGCTGATGGGCATCGTCAGCCACGTGATGCCCATGAGCGACACCGCCAACTCCGTGATGCTGCTGGTCGGTCTGGCCGTCGGCGTCGACTACTGCCTGTTCTATCTGCGCCGTGAGCGCGAGGAGCGGCAGGCCGGGCGGGACCCGCAGACCGCTCTACGGATCGCCGCCGCCACCAGTGGCCGGGCGGTCATCGTCTCGGGTGTGACGGTGTGCGTGGCGATGGCGGGCATGCTCTTCACCGGGCTCGCCGAGTTCGAGGCGATGGGCCTGGCCTCGCTGATGGTCGTCGCGGTCGCCATGGTCGGTTCCGTGACCGTGCTGCCCGCGCTGCTCTCACTGCTGGGCGGGCGCGTCGAGAAGGGCAAGATCCCCTTCCTGCACCCGGAGAGCCGACTGCGCCGCAAGCGGGGCGTCAACCCGGAGAGCCGGTTCTGGACCGCCGTACTGAAGGGCGTGCTCGCCAGGCCCGGCATCTCCGTCGTGGTCGCGGCCGGCGCGCTGCTCGCCATCGCGGCGCCCGCGCTCGGCATGAAGACCCAGAACCTCACCCTGGACCAGCAGTTCGGCGACTCGCTGCCGATCGTGCAGACGTACAACCGGGTCAACGACGCCTTCCCCGGCGGCTCCGAGCCGGCCGAGGTGGTCGTCAAGGCGGCCGACATCAACGCCCCCGAAGTCACCGGCGCGCTGGCCGACTTCAAGGCGCAGGCGATCTCCTCGGGCGCCTCGCGCGGCCCGGTCGAGGTCAAGCTGCACGACGCGCAGAACCTCGCCTTCGTGTACGTCCCGCTGGTGGGCGGCTCCGACCTCGACAAGGCCGGTCAGAGTCTGGAAAAGCTGCGCGACGAGGTGCGTCCGGCCACGCTCGGGAAGGTCGACGGTGTCCAGGCACCGATCACCGGACAGGTCGCCGGTTCCGCGGACTTCAACGACCAGCTGGCCGGAGCGGTCGTCCCGGTGTTCGCGTTCGTCGTGGTCTTCGCCTTCGTGCTGATGCTGCTGTCGTTCCGCTCGCTGACGGTCGCGATCACCTCGATCGTGCTCAACCTGCTGTCGGTGGGCGCCGCCTACGGCATCCTCGTCGCGGTCTTCCAGCACGGCTGGGGCGCGTCGCTGGTGGGCGCGGAGGGCGTCGGCGCCATCATCACGTGGCTGCCGCTGTTCCTCTTCGTGATCCTGTTCGGCCTGTCGATGGACTACCACGTGTTCGTGGTCTCGCGGATCCGCGAGGCACGCCTGCGGGGCCGTACGACCAAGGATGCGATCCAGCACGGCGTGGTCACCACGGCCGGTGTCGTCACCAGCGCCGCCGTCATCATGGTCGCCGTGTTCGCGATCTTCGGGACGCTGTCCATGCAGTCAATGAAGCAGATGGGCGTGGGCCTCGCGGCCGCGGTGCTCATCGACGCGACGATCATCCGGGGCGTGCTGCTCCCGGCGGTCATGGCGCTGCTCGGCGAGCGCAACTGGTACCTGCCGAAGTGGCTGCACAAGCTGCCCGACCTCACCCACGACGAGGCCGCGGACGCGGTGGCCGCGCCCGTGGCGCGGGACGACGAGGGCGAGCCGCTGAGGGTCTGACCCCGGCGGGGCAGGGCTGAATCCCCTTGTACCGAGGGTCCGTTGGCAACCGGGGTGCCAACGGGCCCTCACTCATGCGCGCAGTTCCGCCTCGATGAGATCGGCGGCCCTGCGCGTGCCACCCTCCTGGGCCATCTCCGCCCGGACCTCCTTGAGCCTGCGGGCCACCTCGGGGTCGTCGACCAGCGCGAGGGCGGCCTCGCGCAGCGCCTCGGCGGTCGCGTCCTGCGTGTCGATCCGGCGGGCGACCCCGAGGCCCTGGAGCATGTCGGCGTTGCCGAACTGGTCCACGGCCTGCGGTACGGCGATCATCGGCGTGCCCGTCGCGAGTCCCTCCTGGCTGCCGCCCGCGCCGGCGTGTGTGACGAACAGGTCGGCCTGCCTGAGAACCGCCAGCTGCGGTACCCAGGACCGCACTTCGACATTGCTCGGTACGGCGCCCAGCTCGGCCGGGTCCACCTGCCTGCCGATCTGGAGCACGAGGTGCCAGCCGGGGAGGTCGCCGAAGGCCCGGACGCACTCCCGGTAGAAGTCGGGCCGCTTGGTGAAGGAGGAACCGAGGGAGACGAGAACCACCTTCTCGGCCCCGGCCGGCCGCTGCCACTCCCCCTCGGAGCCGCGGTCCCCCTGACAGGCTCCGACGAACGTGTACACGCTCTCGTCGACCCGGTCGGCGTTCGGCTGGAGCGCCCTGGGGATCAGGACGAGGGAGCGGTCGGGGCGGCCGGCGAAGGGGTCGGGGTGCAGGTCGATGCCGTTGTCCCGCAGCCAGTTCTGGAAGCGGGCGTAGTAGGCCCGCCCTCGTTCGGTGCTCTTCGGTCCGGCCCACATCGGCCCGGCGACCTCCTCCTCGTAGCCCTCCCAGGCGACGAGGTTCGGCGAGAGGGAGACCGCGGGCACGCCCCAGCGGCGGGCGAGGACGCGGGCCGGGTAGGCGGTGATGTCGTGCAGGACGAGGTCCGGTGCGTCGCCGTCGTACGCCTTGGCGAGCTGCGGCAGGGCCTGCATCGCGTCGGCGAGGAAGAGCTCCACGTGGTCGAGCAGTTCGGTGCCCCAGGCCGACGGGTCCTCGTCGGGACCGGGCAGAGTCGAGTTCCACGGCTTCACCTCGGCGCCGGTCTCGGCGACCTTGTCGGCGAAGAGGGGCGGAACGGCGTACGTGACCCGGTGCCCGCGCGCCACGAGCTCGCGGATCACCTCCAGGCTGGGGTTCACGTGACCGTGGGCGGCGATGGAGAACATGGCGATGTGCGAGCGAGGGGTCATGGGAATGAGGCTAAGCGAGACGATACGTATCGTGCAATGTGATTACTGAGCGGCGTCGCGGTCACCGGCCGGCGACCGCGATGCCTCAGCGCTGGTAGCGCGCCAGCACCGGGTTGCCGTCGTCCTCCAGGCGTTTGCGCAGCTCATCGAGGCCGATGGCACCGCTGTAGTACTCTTGGAAGGCCGGTGTGGCGACCTTGTCCTTCCACTCGGGGTAGCCGCGGACGGACTGCGCGGGAGCCGTGGTGAGGTGCGAGGCGAGGGACGTGCCGGTGGCCCAGCCGTCCTTCGTGGTGCGCAGGGCCGGATCCGCGAGCGCCCGCGTCCCCGTGGGCAGCATCCAGTCCCCCAGCGCCAGCCGGACCATGTTCTTCGGCCGGAGCAGGAAGGCGATGAACTCGGCGGCCTCCTTCTTGTGCGGGCTGTCCTCGGCGACGGACAGGGTCTGCGGGCTGACGCCCTGGGTGAGCCCGTCGGCGCCGGCCGGGGCGGGCAGCACCTGCCACCGGAAGCCCTTCGGTGCCTGCTGCGCGATCTGCTGACGGTAGGAGAAGCCGAGCGGCACCATCGCGTACTTGCCGCCGAAGAAGCCGGGCAGGGTGTCGGAGCCGCCGCTGCCGAGCGTGGTGGGCGAGGCGCTGTGGTCGGTGTTCGCCTGGTCGTGGATGGTGCGGGGCACCGTCTCGTCGGCCTTCTCGAAGCGGATGGTGACCTTTCCGTCGGCGCCCCGGTGGAAGAGCTGTCCCCCGGCCGACAGCGACAGGTTGAGGGTCGCGGAGACGGGTTCCTTGAGCGGCCAGGCCACGCCGTACTTGCCGGCGCCGCTGAGCCGCTCGGTGATCCGACGGAACTCCGGCCAGGTCCAAGGGCGTTCGGGAGTGGGGATCCGGACGCCTGACTCCTTCAGCCACTCGGCGTTGGCGACGAGGACGCGGGGCTCCTGGAGGAAGGGCACGCCGTAGACGCCGTCGCCGAAGGTGGCGGTCTGCCAACTCCGTTGCGGGATGTCCGACTTCAGCTGCTCGGGCAGCAAGCCCCTGAGATCGGCGAGGTAGCCGCCGTAGGCGAAGTCCGCGAGGTCGTCGGAGGCGTCGTGGATGATGTCGGGCGCCTCGCCGCCCTCGAAGGAGGTGAGCAACTGGTCGTGGACACTGTCCCAACTTCCCTGCACGTACTCGACCTTGACGCCGGGGTGGGTCGCGTTCCACTCCTTCACGAGGCTCTTGTTGGCCTCGACGGACTCCCCCTGCCAGGCGAGGGACTGGAAGCGGAGGGTGATACGGCCGTCCTCGTCCCCGGGCGTACTCGTGCCGGTGCACCCCGCCAGGAGCAGGACAAGGACTCCCACGATCCATCGTGCGCGCATCAGCTCTTCACCGCCCCGGCCAACATGCCTCCCGTGATACGGCGTTGGATGATCGCGAAGAGGAGCAGCGAGGGAAGGGTGGCGAGGAAGGCCGCCGCCGCGAGCGGACCGAGGTCGGCCACTCCCTCCGCGCCGATGAAGTGGGTGAGGACGACCGGCAGGGTCTGTTTGTCCGCGGTCTTCAGCAGCACCAGCGCGAAGAAGAACTCGTTCCATGCGGTGATGAACGCGAACAGTGCCGTCGCCACGATCCCCGGCGCGAGCAGCGGCGCCGTCACCGACACCAGGATCCGCAGCCGCCCGGCCCCGTCGACCGCCGCCGCCTCCTCCAGCTCGGTCGGCACGGCACGGACGTACCCGACGAGCATCCACAGCGCGAACGGCAGCGCCCACACGACGTACACCATCACCAGACCCACCAGGGAGTTGATCAGCCGGAGGTTCTTCAGCACCAGGAACAGCGGGATGATCACCAGCACCAGCGGGAACGCCTGGCTGACCACCACCCAGCCCGTGGCGGCCTTCGCGAGCCGGGTGCGGTGGCGGGCCATGACGTAGGCGAGCGGTGTCGCGATCAGTACGGCGATCAGTGCGGCGGCGAGCGCGGCGAGCAGGGAGTTTCCGGCGGCGCGCAGCAGGGGCTGTTCGTCGAAGGCCTGCCGGAAGTTGTCGAGGGTGGGGTCCCGGGGGATCCAGGTGGGGTGCAGACTGCCCAGTTCCCGCGCGGACTTGAAGGCGGTGGAGACCAGCCAGAGGAAGGGGAAGGCGAGGAAGACGAGATAGGCGAGAAGGGCGGCGTACTGGCCGACGCGGCCGGATGTGCTGGTCCTCACGCGTCGTCACCTCCCTTGAGACGGCCCATGAGGAAGAGGGCGAGCAGGACCGACACGACGGCCACCATCACGAGCCCCATCGCCGCCGCGTAGCCGAACTGGCCGTAGCGGAAGGCCTCTTCGTAGGCGAAGAGCATGGGCAGGCGGGTGCGGCCGCCGGGCCCTCCCCTGGTCAGCACGTACACCAGGGCGAAGGAGTTGAAGCTCCAGATGAAGTTGAGCGCGGTGATCGCGAGCGCGACCGGTCTGAGGGCGGGCCAGGTGACCGTGCGGAATCGTCGCCAGGCGCCCGCGCCGTCCATCGCGGCCGCCTCGTGGAGCTCGCGCGGGGTGTTCTGGAGGCCGGCGAGGAGGGTGACCGTCGTCTGCGGCATCCCGGCCCAGACGCCGACGACGATCACTGCGGGCAGGGCGGTGGACAGGCCGCTGAGCCAGTCCCGGCCGTCGCCGAGACCGAGGGTGCGCAGGGTCTCGTTGAGGACACCGGCGTCCGGGTTGTAGACGAGGCGCCACATGACACCGACGACGACCTCGGGCATGGCCCAGGGGATGATCGCGAGGCCGCGGGCGAGCCAGCGCAGTTTGAGGTCCTGGTCG
The DNA here is from genome assembly GCF_042880295.1 of Streptomyces sp. NPDC058307. NCBI lineage: Bacteria > Bacillati > Actinomycetota > Actinomycetes > Kitasatosporales > Streptomycetaceae > Streptomyces > Streptomyces sp. NPDC058307. The sequence continues at coordinate 13,155 of NZ_JBHVYZ010000017.1, read as the reverse complement.
AGCAGCAGGGCCAGGCCGAGGGCCAGGAGGAACTGCGGGACGGTCACGCCGACCGCCCACACCAGGCCGATCCGGAACGACTCCCAGAACAGCGTGTCGTGCAGCAGGTCCTGGAAGTTGAGGCCGCCGATCCACCGGGTGGCCCGGGTCCGGCCCGACTGGGCGTCGGTGAAGGCCAGCAGGATCCCGTACAGCAGGGGTCCCACGCTCAGCACCAGGATCGGGATCAGCGCGGGCAGCACCAGGAACCAGGCCGCGCGGTCGGTCGGGCGACGGTCCCCCTCGGCGCGCGGTGCGCCCTGTGCCGACCGCTCCTTCGCGGTCACCAAGGTCACGTCATCGGCTCCTTCGCACGGCTCGTGACGATCCGGCCCTCCTGGGCCTGGGCCTGGGCCTGCCTGGACCTCCGTCATGGTCGTGAAGGGGGTATGCGCCGTCAAGGCAGCGCGCACACGGGCCCACCTGTGGGAATGCGAGACTGACCGGGGCGATGGCGCGAAGTCGACGCCGTTCGCGGTGGCACTGCACAGGCATGCGGGACAGGTCAGGACCGGGAGGCGGGACGATGGACGAGGCACGGGCGCGGGACGTACTGGCCGCGGCGGGATTGCCGACGGGGTCGGCGCGGCTGCTCGCCCTGGGCGAGAACGCCGTGTTCGCCGTCGGTGACCTGGTCGTCAAGGTGGGGCGCGACGCCGAGCTCCTCGACCGGGCGCGCCGGGAACTGGACATCGCCGTGTGGCTGGCGGAGGCGGAGGTGCCTGCGGTGCGGGCGGCCGAGCCGAAGGCGCGGTTGGTCGAGGGGCACCCGGTGACGTTGTGGCACCGGCTTCCCGACGCCGTACGGCCCGCCGAGGCGCGGGATTTGGCCGAACTGCTGCGGGTGGTGCACGCGCTGCCCGCGCCGTCCTTCGCCCTGCCTCCCCGGGAGTTGCTGGGCGGGGTCGAGCGGTGGCTGCGGCTTGCGGGTGATGCGATCGCCCCCGCTGACGCGGCGTATCTGCGCGAGCGGCGGGACGGTTTCGCGGCGGCCGCGGCCGCGGTGACCCCCCATCTGGAGCCGGGGCCGATCCATGGGGACGCGCTTCCCCGCAATGTGCACGTCGGTCCGTCCGGGCCCGTCCTTGTCGACCTGGAGACCTTCTCCTCGGATCTGCGGGAGCACGATCTGGTCGTGATGGCTCTGTCCCGTGACCGCTACGGTCTTCCGGCCGCGGCCTATGACTCGTTCACCGCTGCTTACGGGTGGGACGTACGCGAATGGGAGGGGTGCTCGGTGCTGCGCGGGGCCCGGGAGACGGCCAGCTGTGCGTGGGTGGCTCAGCATGCGCCGTCGAACCCCAAGGCGTTGGCCGAGTTCGAGCGCAGGGTTGCCTCGCTGCGGGACGGTGACGCCGAAGTGCGCTGGTACGCGTTCTGATCAATGGGCGGCTGCGGGTCCGTCGTGGCTGGTCGCGCCGTTCCCCGCGCCCCTGGGTGGGTCATCTCCGCCCTGGATTGTTCGTGCCGCTCGTCTCAGCTCCGCAAGGACCGTACGCACCGCCCTCCTCGCCGTCCTCTCCGGGCGGTACAGCGCGTCGATGTGACGTCTCGCCCGGACGCCGCTCAAGGGTCTGAGCGCCAGCGCAGGATGGCGGCGCATCGTCCAGCGGGGCATCAGGGCGAGGCCTCCCCCCGCCGCGACCGCCTCCGCCGCCACCGCGAACTCGTTGATGCGGTGGGCCAGGTGCAGACGGTGGCCCGCCGCCGCCCCGATCGCCTCGATGGTGGCCATGACCGGGAAGCCGTCGTGGACGGTGATCCAGGGCTCTCCCGCCACGTCCGCCGGGGTCACCCGGCGTCTGGCCGCCAGCGGGTGGTCGGCGGGCATGGCCACGTCCAGGGGTTCCCGCAGGAGCGTGGTGGCCGTCACCGTGGGCGGCCAGGCGGGGGCGTGGTCGAGGCGGTGGGCCAGGACGATGTCGTACGCGCGGGTCAGGCGTGGGAAGTCCTCCTGCGGTACGTCCTCGTCGGCGAGCCTCGGCACAGGGGTGCCGGGGCCTGCGAGGGCGCGCAGCAGCAGGGGGAAGAAGGCCGCGCCCGCGCTGTGGAAGGCGGCCACCGAGACCTCGCCTTCGGGCCGGTCCACGAACTCCTGGACCGTGTGGCGGGCGCGGGCCAGCGCCGTCTCCACCTCGATGGCGACGCCCGCCAGGGCCTGCCCGGCGTCCGTGAGCACCAGCCGTCTGCCGTCGCGCTCGGTCAGCGGCACCTTGACCGAACGCTGCAACAGCCTCAGCTGCTGCGAGATCGCCGACGGCGTCACCAGCAGCGCGTCGGCGACGGCGGTGACGCTGCCCAGTTCGCCGAGTTCCCGCAGGATCCGCAGCTGTCGTTCGTCCATCTCGACAGTGTAGGAGAACTAAAAGATCCTTTAAGGAAGTGGTTCTGGGCTTCAGGGACGGCTCGGTGCAGGGTGGGCGGGTGTCCCACTCCCGCCGTACCGACCTGGTACTTCTGCTGGTCGCGGTCGTCTGGGGGTCGAGTTATCTCTCCGCCCAGACCGCGACGTCCGCTCTCCCCGTCCTGCTGGTGCTCCTCGCCCGCTACGCCCTGTCCGCGCTCGCCTGCCTGGGAGTCGTCGTCTTCCCTGGGCGAGGCCCGCGCCGGTGGACCCGCGAGGAACTGCGGGCGGGGCTGCCCCTGGGCCTCACCCAGGCCGCGGTCCTGGTCGTCGAGACCTACGGCGTCGCCCACACCAGCGCCGCCAACGCGGGGCTGATCATCAGCCTGACCATCGTCCTCACCCCCCTCCTCGACCGCACCGGTCACCGGGGCGGTCTGCCGCCGGTGTTCTACGCCGCCGCCGGTGTCTGCGTGCTGGCCGTCGGGCTCCTCATGGCGGGCAACGGCTTTCACGCGCCCCGCCTCGGCGACCTGCTGATGCTGGGGGCGGCGGTCATACGGGCCTGTCATGTCGCACTCGTCGGCCGGCTCACCGCGGGCCGGGCGATACGGCCGCTGCACCTCACGACCGTGCAGACCCTCGTCGGCACGGTCCTGTTCCTCCCCCTGGCCGCACACGACCTTCCGGCCCTGGCCCACGCGGACCCGGCGACCTGGACGCAGCTGCTCTATCTCGCCCTGTTCTGCAGTGTGTTCGCCTTCCTCGCCCAGACCTGGGCGGTGCAGCGCACCTCGGCCAGCCGGGCCAGTCTGCTGCTGGGCACCGAGCCGATCTGGGCCGCGGCGGCGGGAGTCGCCCTGGGTGGCGAGCACCTCACCGCACTGACCGGGCTGGGGGCGGTCATGATGATCACTGGCACGTACTGGGGGCAGTCCGTGGAACGGGCCCACCGCGCAACTGCCCCTTCCCGCACCGAAGTTCAGCCCAAGCTCACCGAAGAGGACACCCGATGCCCGCCGTCGACGCCCACGACCCGTACGACACCTACGACCGTCTGATCTCCCTGCTCGACACCTCCTCCGTCGACTACCGGTTGATCGACCACGCGCCCGAGGGCACCACGGAGGCCGTGTGCGCGCTGCGCGGACACCCTGCCTCCGAGGCCGCGAAGTGCATCGTGCTGCGGGTCAAGGTGGACCGCCGGACCACCCGGCATGTCCTCGCGGTCGTCCCCGGGGACCGGCGCGTGGACCTGGACGCGATCCGGACGCTGTTCGCCGCGCGCTATGCCGGGTTCAGCGACGCGGGGACCGCCGAACGGCTGGCCCGGGCGATCCCCGGCACGGTGCTGCCGTTCAGCTTCGACCCCGAACTGGAGGTCGTCGCCGACCCGGCCGTCGTCGAGCAGCCCCGGCTGTACTTCAACGCCGCCCGGCTCGACAGGTCGCTGTGCCTGTCGGGGGCCGACTACGAGCGGTTGGCGAAACCGCGGGTGGAACCCATCGCGGGTCCGCCGCCGGAGTAACGCGCCGGCCGGAGACCGCCGCCCGCCAACGCCCCCGTCACACCGTCTCGTCCGCCGGCTCGCGCAGCGGCCACGTGCCGTCGATCACCGCTGTGGCGTCGCCCTTGCGGCGCAGGAAGTCCTGGAAGTCCGCCGCCCATTCCGCGTGCCACTCGATCTGACGGCGGTGCAGGTCCGCCGGGCCGAGGGCCGCGACCTTGGGGTGGCGGGTGGCTATCGCGCAGGCCAGCCGCGCCGCGGCGAGGGCGTCGGCGCCGGCGTCGTGGGCGGTGCCGAGTGCGATGCCGTACTCCGTGCAGACCGCTTCGAGGTTGCGCTTGCCGCGGCGGTAGCGGTCCACCGAGCGGTCGATGGTGTACGGGTCGATGACCGGTGCGGGGGCGAGGCCGCCGAGGCGCTCGCGCAGGGACGGCAGGCCGTACCTGCGCAGTTCGGCGGAGAGGAGGCTCAGGTCGAAGGCGGCGTTGTAGGCGACGACCGGTACGCCCGTCTTCCAGTAGGCCGCCAGCACGTCCGCGATGGCGTCGGCGACCTGGTCCGCGGGGCGGCCCTCGGTGCTCGCCCGTTCGTTGCTGATGCCGTGCACCGCCACCGCGTCCGCAGGGATCTCCATGCCCGGGTCCGCCAGCCACTCCCGGCGCCCCAGGGGCTGCCCGTCCCTGACCTCGATCACGGCTCCCGTGACGATGCGCGCCTCGCGCGGATCGGTGCCGGTGGTTTCCAGGTCGAAGCCGATCAGCAGCTCTCGGTGCCAGCCCATGGGTGGTCCCCCCTTCTTGGTGGTGCTTTCCCCCAGTGGTCTCCACCTTCCCATGCGCCACTGACAATCAGAGGACCGTGTTCCGCTTGACGCCCTGCACCGTGGGACGTTCAGGACACCGGCCGCGAATCCACCCAGTTCGTCTCGAACTCCTCGCGGTAGGTCGGGAAGAGGCCGCTGTCGTCCACGTCGCCCGCCTTGACCACCCGGTTGCCGCTGCGCAGCACGAGGACCGGTGCCTCCATGCCCCGCGACCGGCGCAGATAGGACTGCACGACCGCGATGCCGTCGGAGCCGTCGCCGTCCACGAGGTAGGCGGAGAAGCGCGGGGTGTCGTCGTAGACCTGGATCTGGAAGGCGCCCGGGTCACGCAGTTTCGACCGCACCCGGCGCATGTGCAGGATGTTCATCTCGACGGCGCGGCTCAACTCGCCGCGCTTCATGCCCAGTTCCCGCTCGCGCCGCTTGACCGCGCTGGAGGCCGGGTTCAGGAACAGCAGCCGCGCCCGGCAGCCGGCCTCGGCCAGGCGCACCAGACGGCGCCCGGAGAAGTTCTGCACGAGGAGGTTGAGGCCGATCCCGACGGCGTCGAGACGACGCGCGCCGCCGAAGATGTCCTCGGCCGGGAACTGCCTCAGCAGCCGCACCCGGTCGGGGTGTACGGCGACCACGTCGGCGTACCGGTCGCCGACCAGGTCCTCGACCGCGTCGACGGGCAGCCGGCGGGCGGACGGCACGTCACCGCCGGTACCGAGTATCTCGAGGAGCTTGGCGGCGGCGCGCTCGGCCTGGCCGAGGACCGCCTCGGACAGGGCCCGGTTGCGGGAGACGACGTTGCGGGTCACCTCCAGCTCGTCCAGGGCCAGTTCGACGTCCCGGCGGTCGTCGAAGTAGGGCTCGAAGCACGGCCAGTGCTGCACCATCAGCTCGCGCAGCTGGGGCAGGGTGAGGAAGCTGAGGACGTTGTCGTCGGCGGGGTCGAGCAAGTACCCCTTGCGGCGGCTGACTTCGCGGACCGCGACCGCGCGCTGGACCCACTCCTGTCCGGCGGGCCCGGCGGCCGCGACCACCCAGTCGTCGTGGCCGTGGACGGGTTCGTAGATGGGACGCAGAACAGCGGCCACGACAGCCCGCAGCCGCTGTTCGACGAGGTTCAGCCAGATGTAGGCCCGGCCGGCCCGCTGTGCGCGCGTACGCACCTCGCGCCAGGCGTCGGCGTCCCAGTCCAGCTCCGGCCCGATCGTCGCTCCCGCGTCCATCGGCCGTGCCAGGGACACCGTGCCGGGCGGGGCGTCTGCGGAGTTCCCCTCGTGACCCTCGTCACCAGGGGGCAACTCCAGCCCTCCCGAGCCCACCCGCGCACCGCCTTCCGCTCCCCCGAGCACTCCCCTTGCCAACGATCAAGGAAGGGTACTCCGGGAGCGGTCGGCGGTGCAGCCGGATGGACAGGGTGATTCTCAACTACCGAACTCCCAGTGCCCGTTCTGCCCGGCGAGCTCGGCCGGAGTGAGCGGGTTCATAGCCGTGACGTCCCTGGGGGCGATGGAGAATCCCTGCCAGTGGACCGGCATGGGCTGCTGGTCCTCGTCCCGGGCGATGTGGTGGAAGCCCACGTTCATCCAGACCACCGGGTGGGTGAGGGTCTGTCCGTTGACCCACTTGTCGACGGACTTGCCCGCTCCGGCACCGCAGTCGCCGGTGTTGTTGCTGGCGAACTGCTCGCACGGGTTGTACTCGGTGAAGTACACGTCGTGCTTGGTGAAGCTGCGGGCCGGGTACTTGGTGCTCGGGCCGGGGACGATCTCGTACGACCGCTGGTGCCAGTCCTTGTTCTTGCCGGCCGCGCTGACCATGCGCCACCAGCGGTAGCTCTTGGAGTCGCCGGCGAGCTCCTTGGTGACCGGGGTGCGGGTGGTCTTGACGGTCGCGGTCTGCCGGCCCGGGGCGGCCGCGGTGACCGTCGAGTCGTACTGCTCGACCCGGTTCCTGGAGGAGCCGTCGAGGGCGAAGTCCAGGCGCCAGAAGGCGTTGTGGCTGTGGCTGGTGGCCTGGGCACGGGGGCCCTTGCCGATGGGCCAGCCGCGGCCGTCGCCGGCGTCGTAGTCCTCGTAGGAGAGGCTGCCGGTCGCGCCGAGGTTCATGGTGATGGTGCCGTCGTCCTGGAAGCGCCACTCGGTCATGTACTCGTACCAGCCGACCTGATTGACCGAGTAGACGAGCAGGTCCTTGCCCTGGGCCTGGTAGACCTTGTTGGCGCTGTCGCCCTGCATGCGGTAGGCGTGGCCGCGGGACCGGGTCGTGGTGCACAGGCCGTTGACGTTCTCCTGGTCCGGGTCCCAGGAGTCGGGGACCTTGACGCTCTTGATGGTGCCGCCGGGGCACTCGCCCGGGTCCAGGTTCATCAGGCCCTGCGCGAAGCCGAAGCCCGTCAGGTCGTCGTACTCGACGCTGCCGTCGTCGTAGGGGACGTGGATCTGGCCGAGCCGGGCGCTGTTGAGGACCTTGATCGCCCTGGCCTCGCCCTTGGGCTGGTAGGAGATGTTCTCCAGGACGAGCCCGGCCTTGCTGTCGTAGCGCCAGCACATCCGCCAGGTCGTTCCGCTGGAGAGCTTCTGCTCGATCTTGTAGGCGGTGCTGCACTCCGCCGCGGGCGCGGCGGCGGCCTTCGGCTGGGCCGCGGCCGGTCCCGCACCGGTGGTGACACCGGCGGCCAGCGCGGCCACGGACACGCCGAGGGCCGCGTGCCTGCGCGCGCGGCTGATTCTGTTGACACGCATGAAGAAAAGACTCCCTTGCGGAAGGACAAGGCGGGAAAAGCGGACGAAGAGGGCGGATCAGCTGCCGAGCTTGGCGACCTTGCGGGCGCTCAGATCGATCACGAAGGCCCTGGCGTCGATCCAGGGGCCGTTCTTGACCTTCGGGAACAGCCGCACACAGCGGTGCTCGCCGCACTTGTCGAGCGCGGCGGGCTGCCCGCCCGGGACGGCCCGGTACACGGCGCCGGTGAGCAGCAGCTGGTTCGGGTCGGTGAGCGCCTTGTCGGTGGCGTCCTTGTAGTCGGCCTTCAGGTCCGCGCCGAGCGGGTCGGCGATCAGCAGGCTCGCGGCCTCCGCGTACTCGGCACCGCTCAGCGGCGGCTGGACACCGTGCTGGGTGCCGGTCGCGACGATCTTGCCGCTGTCGAGGTCGACGGTCCTGGTGACGAGGGTGTCGTCCCGGTAGTCGTAGAACGTCACATCCGCGCGGCGGGGCGCGTTCGGGTCGTCCAGTTCGCCGACCTTGGGGTCGGCGAGGTCCACGGTGAGCCTTTGCGGGCCGCGGTCGCCCTCGACGTCCTCGCTGGTGTTGAGCAGCTGCGGGTTCACGGCGATCTGCTCGACCCGCTGGATCTCGTCGTCGGTGAGCGGGTCGCGGCCCTTGCCCTTCGCGCCCTCGGCGGCCGGTGCCTTTTCGAGGACCCCGGGCGCGACGGCCCCGTCCGCGCCCTGTCCCGCCTGCGCCGCGGACTGCCCCGAGGCTGCCTTGCCGCCCCCCGTGTCGTCCGCCCCCGCGGTGCCCGGAAGGGTGATCCCGACCATCACGGCGGTTCCTGCCACCGCGATCGCCGCACCTGCCACCACCTTCCCGAGGTGGCGGTGCACTATCTTGCGCACATCTTCCCCCTACTCCCCGGGCAAGCTCCGGGAGTATGTGTCTGCCCCAATGGTTCGGCGCGGGACGATCCTGTGATCGCCCTGTGCACTGGTCGATCGGTAAGAGGGATGTAAGTCATAGGTGGTTCCATCACTTTCGTGGACACTCGGGGCCAAGGGGCCCCATGCGGCGCGGGACAGCTGAAAGAGTCGGTTCATGCAGGTCTGGCCTGGAGAGGCGTATCCACTCGGTGCCACGTACGACGGCGCCGGTACCAACTTCGCGGTCTTCACGGAGGCCGCGAACCGAGTAGAGCTGTGTCTGTTGCACGACGACGGCTCGGAAACGGCGGTGGAACTGCGCGAGAGCGACGCGTTCGTCCGGCACGCGTATCTGCCGGGCGTGATGCCCGGGCAGCGCTACGGCTTCCGCGCGCACGGACCGTACGCGCCTGAGCGCGGCATGCGCTGCAACTCGTCGAAGTTGCTGCTCGACCCGTACGCACGCGCGATCAGCGGTTCGATCCGCTGGGGCGAGGAGGTGTACGGCTACCACTTCGACTCGCCCGACAAGCGCAACGACCTCGACTCGGCGCCGCACACCATGACGTCGGTCGTGGTCAACCCGTACTTCGACTGGGGCGACGACCGGCGGCCGCGGATCGGGTACCACGAGACGGTGATCTACGAGGCGCACGTCAAGGGCCTCACCATGCAGCACCCGGGGCTGCCCGAGGAGCTGCGCGGCACCTACGCCGCGCTCGCACACCCGGCGATCATCGAGCACCTGGTGGAGCTCGGCGTCACCACCCTGGAGCTGATGCCGGTCCACCAGTTCGTGAACGACCACCGCCTGGTCGACATGGGCCTGAACAATTACTGGGGCTACAACACGATCGGTTTCTTCGCCCCGCACAACGCGTACGCCTCCTGGGGCGACCGCGGCCAGCAGGTCCTGGAGTTCAAGTCGGCGGTCAGGGCGCTGCACGAGGCCGGCATCGAGGTCATCCTGGATGTCGTCTACAACCACACCGCCGAGGGCAACCACCTGGGCCCGACGCTGTCCTTCAAGGGGCTCGACAACCCGTCGTACTACCGCCTCACCGAGGATCCCCAGTACTACATGGACACCACAGGCACCGGGAACTCCCTGCTGATGCGGTCCCCGCACGTCCTTCAGCTGATCATGGACTCGCTGCGGTACTGGGTCACCGAGATGCACGTCGACGGCTTCCGCTTCGATCTGGCGGCCACCTTGGCCCGGCAGTTCCACGAGGTGGACCGGCTGTCCTCGTTCTTCGACCTGGTGCAGCAGGACCCGGTGGTCTCCCAGGTGAAGCTGATCGCGGAGCCCTGGGACGTCGGCGAGGGCGGCTACCAGGTGGGCAACTTCCCGCCGCTGTGGACGGAGTGGAACGGCAAGTACCGCGACACCGTGCGGGACCTGTGGCGGGGCGAGCCTCGCGCGCTGGCGGAGTTCGCGTCCCGGCTGACCGGTTCCTCCGACCTCTACCAGGACGACGGCCGGCGTCCGCTGGCCTCGATCAACTTCGTCACCTGCCACGACGGGTTCACGCTCCACGACCTCGTCTCGTACAACGACAAGCACAACGACGCCAACGGGGAGGGCAACCGCGACGGCGAGAGCCACAACCGGTCGTGGAACTGCGGGGCGGAGGGCGAGACCAACGATCCCGAGGTGCGGGAGCTCCGCGCCCGTCAGATGCGCAACTTCATCGCCACGCTGATGCTGTCCCAGGGCGTGCCGATGATCAGTCACGGCGACGAGGTCGCGCGCACCCAGCGTGGCAACAACAACGCCTACTGCCAGGACAGCGAGCTCGCCTGGGTCCAGTGGCCGGAGGAGGCCGGGGACGGGGCGGTGGGGCTCGGCGCCGAGCTGCTGGCCTTCACGCGCGCGATGGTGTGGCTGCGCAAGGACCATCCGGTCCTGCGGCGCCGCCGCTTCTTCCACGGGCGGCCCGTGGAGGGGACCCACGACGAACTGTCGGACATCGCCTGGTTCACCCCCCAGGGCAAGGAGATGACCCAGGATGACTGGGACCGGGCGCAGGCGTCGGCGCTGACGGTCTTCCTCAACGGCAACGCGATCTCCGAGCCCGGCGCCCGCGGGGAACGGATCGTCGACGACTCGTTCCTGCTGATGTTCAACGCCTCGCCGAAGCCGCTGGACTTCGTGGTGCCGGTCAACCACGGCCGGCAGTGGGAGGTCGTGGTCGACACCGCCCGCCCGGACGGGGTGCCGCCGGGCACGGGGCCCAAGGTGCAGGCCGGGGACAAGCTGACGCTGGTGGACCGGAGCATGGTGGTGCTGCAACGGCCTGTCTAGCACGTTGACGTCGGGACGGTACCGTCCCGTCGCGGCCCGTGTCGTCGCGACGGTACGGGACCGTCCCGACGTTCGTCTCCGCACTCGAGGAGCACGCGATGACACGAAAGGCGGCAGGGCGGGTACGTAGGTCTGCATGACATCTGAGCGACCCGACCCGTCGGTGCCGACGGCCACGTACCGGCTGCAGCTGCAGCCCGAGTTCCCGTTCGAGGCCGCGGCGGCGGCCGTGCCGTATCTGGCCTCGCTGGGCGTCTCGCACCTGCACCTGTCCCCCGTACTGGAGTCCGTCCCCGGTTCGACGCACGGCTATGACGTCGTGGACCACGCACGCGTGCGCGAGGAACTGGGCGGCGAGGACGGGCTGCGCGCACTCTCGCGCACCGCGCGGGAGCACGGGCTCGGCCTGGTGATGGACATCGTGCCGAACCACATGGCGATGGACCCGCGCCACAACCACGCCTTGTGGGAGGTGTTGCGGGAGGGCCCGAAATCACCGTACGCGCGCTGGTTCGACATCGACTGGGAGGCGCAGGGCGGGCAGGTGCTGCTGCCGGTGCTGGGGAACCCGGTCGGCTCGGAGCTCGGCAACCTCACGGTGGACGGCGACGTCCTGCGCTACTACGACCACGTGTTCCCGCTCCGCGAGGGCACCGGGGACCTTCCGTTGCCGCAGCTCCTGGACGCGCAGTGGTACCGCCCCGTGTGGTGGCGGCTGGCCCGTACCGAGCTCAACTACCGGCGGTTCTTCAGCATCTCCGAGCTGATCGGGGTGCGGGTCGAGGACCCCGAGGTGTTCGAGGCCACCCATGCCAAGATCCTCCAGCTGCTGCACGAGGGCGTGGTCGACGGGCTGCGGGTCGACCACCCCGACGGCCTCGCCGACCCCGGCGCGTACCTCCAGCGGCTGCACGAGGCGACCGGCGGGCGCTGGACGGTCGTGGAGAAGATCCTCGCGGACGGGGAGCGGCTCCCGGCCTCGTGGCCCGTGGCGGGGACGACGGGGTACGACGCGCTGCGGCACATCGACGGGCTGTTCACGGACCCGGCGGGGTTCGGGGAACTCCTCGGGCACTACCGGCGGTTCGCGGCCCCCCAGACCGACCGCGGCGGCGACTGGGCCGCGACGGCACGGCGGGCGGCGTACAAGGTGATCACGCACGAGCTGGCCGCGGAGACCGACCGGCTGACCCGGGTGGCGGCACGCGTGTGTGCCACGTCCCCGGAGCCCGCGCTGCGCGACCGCGCGCCGTGGGCGCTGCGCACCGCGCTCCAGGAACTTCTGGTGCGGATGGAGGTCTACCGGCCCTACGGCTCCTCGGACGCCGCCTCTGTCGTCACCGAGGAGGCCGCGGCCGAGGCCCGGCTCGCCTTCGTGGTCCCCGAGGAGGCGGGCGCCGTCGACGTCGTACGGGATCTGGTGCTGGGGCGGGCCGGTGACGGGCCGGACCAGGTGGAGTTCCGGACCCGGTTCGCGCAGACGGCGTCGGCGCTGCGGGCCAAGTCCGTGGAGGACACGGCGTTCTACCGGTATGTGCCGCTGCTGTCGGCGACCGAGGTGGGCGGGAACCCCGGGAGCCCGGCCGTCCCGCCCGAGGAGTTCCACGCCTACTGCGCGCGCGTGCAGCGCGACTGGCCGCTGACGGGAACGGTCGTGTCGACGCACGACACCAAGCGCAGTGCCGACGTGCGCGCGGCCCTGGCCGTGCTCACCGAGTGCCCCGAGGGGTGGGCGGACACGCTGGCCGAGGTGACCCGCGCCGGTGACGGCGGGCCGGACGCACAGCTGGCGTGGGCGGCCTGGCAGACGGCGTTCGGGCTCGGCCCCGCGGCCCCGGAGCGGGTGCGGGAGGCGCTGCTGAAGCATGTGCGCGAGGCGGGGCTGTACACGAGCTGGACGGAACAGGAACCGGCTTACGAGGAGGCGGTGGCGGAGTTCGTCGAGGCCGGGCCGTGCGGGCCGCAGGGCGAACAGGTGGCCGCGCTGCGCAGCCGCCTCGCACCGCACATCCGGGCGAACGAGCTGGGCACGGCCCTGGTGCAGCTGACGATGCCCGGGGTGCCGGATGTGTACCAGGGCACGGAGGGCAGGTACCTGGCGCTGGTGGACCCGGACAACCGGCGGGCCGTGGGGTTCCCGCCGCAGGACGCCGGTGACAAGGGCGCGCTCACGGCCGCGGCGCTGCGGCTGCGCCGACGCCGGCCGGAGGTCTTCGGCGACGCGGCGACGTACACACCGCTGGCCGCGGAGGGGCCCGCGGCGGCGCACTGCGTGGCGTTCGCGCGCTCCGGGGAGGTGATCACCGCGGTGACCCGGCTGTCGCTGCGGCTGGCGGAGGCGGGTGGCTGGGGGGAGACGGTGCTGCCGCTGCCGCCGGGCGTATGGCGGGATGTGCTGGTGCCGGAGCGGGAATTCTCCGGGCACGCGCGCGTGGCGGAACTGCTGGGCGAGTCACCGGTGACGCTGCTGGAGCGGGTCGCCACGGACTGACTGGTAGTCAG
>NZ_JBHVYZ010000016.1:119993-144595 GCF_042880295.1 Streptomyces sp. NPDC058307 | reverse complement strand
ACACCGTCCAGGCCCTCGTCACCCGCACCATCCCCCCCGACACCGTCATCGAGGCGAAGCCCCGGGCGTGACCTCGGTGCTCAGGCGACGTCGCGGTCGAGCAACTGCTTGACGCCCTGAGCCGTCAGTGCCAGCTCTTCCGGCGTTCCGGCGTCGATGACCAGCGCGAGCTTCTCGGACGGCCAGCGGTGGGCGAGGACGCCGAGTGTCACCTGCTGATGCTCCGTGATCTGCGGGAGCGCGTGTTGCATACGTGTCTGCGTGGTGAACACCGGCACCAGTTCGGTGCCGTCCTCGACCTGGTAGACGGGCAGTGTCACCTCTCCGGGAACCCCACCTTGCGCGACGGCGTCGGCAGTGGGGACGAGGACCTCGCTGCCTGCAAGGGTGTCCAGCTCGGCTTCGTCCGCGTCGCCGGCCACGACGGCGCGCAGGGCCAGGTGCACGGCGGGGGCGACGCCGTTGGAAGAGTGATCAGTCATGGCTGCTCCGATCGGCACGTCAAAGGCGCGGGGGGCGCTGATCCCGCTCGCGTTCCACGGCCCGACTACCCACGGGGTCATGGCCCATGTGTGCGGTGGCGACGACCGGGTGCCTGAACGGCGTGCGACGCCCGTCCCGGCAGGGGTCGTAGCCGCCACCCTCGCAACCGCTGCCGTCATTCTGGCGATCACCGAGTGGCGGCGAGTCCCGGCACGCAAGCAGGAGCTCAGCCGCGAAGGCCGGGACAGTGCCAGGACCGCCGCCGCCGTCCTGAACCGGGCGTTGACCCAGCGCGTCAGAAAGAGTGATGACGGGCCCCGGCGGCGGCCGCCGCTTCGTCGGTCTGAGCGACCGCTTCGAACTGGTCGACCACATCGGTAGTGGCGGATTCGGAGACGTGTGGCGTGCCCGCGAAGGGATGCTCGGCCGCGAAGCAGCTCTGAAATTCCTTGCCTTGGACGATGCGATCAAGGAGATCGAACGGGACCTCGACGCTTCCGGAGCAGAGCAACGTGTTTACGGCTCCGCACCGGGCCCGAACGCATCCGTGTCCGGCGACGGCTTCGCGGATCAACTCAGCGCTGTCGAACTCACCGTACGGCGGCTTGTCTGGAAGCACGGCCATGACCATGCTCTGGTCATCACAGCGCGCAGGGAACTTGCCGACCTCACTGGGCACAGCGGTGACGTGCGCGGAGCCGCCGAACTGTACGACCTTCTCGGTCGGGACTGCACTACCTGGTTCGGTCCCGGGCACAGCCGCACGCTCGACGTCTTCGAAGGTATGGCGCGGTGGGTCAGCGCCTGAGACGAGGAAACCCAGTAGTGAATCCGCCAGGCCATGGATATGGCCTGGCTTGGAGAATCTGGAGTGCTGCCCGTCGGGTCCTGGCCTTGCCCTGCGGAAACATCCCCTTCGATCGCCCCCGGCATCAATCCGGCACGAGAGCGGCAACCCAGCACGAACGGCCCTGCGGTCAGTAGTGATAGCGGGCTGCGAGGATCACGATCTCTTTGTCCGTGACCAGGTAGACGAGGCGGTGTTCGTCGTCGATCCGCCTCGACCACGCCCCGGGCAAGTGGTACTTGAGCGGCTCGGGCTTGCCGATCCCCGTGAAGGGGTCACGCTTGACGTCCTCGATGAGCTTGTTGATCCGAGCAAGCATCTTGCGGTCGTTCTTGAGCCGGGACGTGTAGTCCTCCCAGCCCTGATCCTCGAAGACAAGCCTCACTCGGCACCTTCAGCAGGATCCGCCACATCCGGATCGATCAGCTCACGCTCCGACACATTGATGTTGCCCAGGGCATTCTCGTACGCCTTGAGCAGTCGCCGCGCGTTCGCAGGCGACCGCAGCAGGTACGAGCCTTCGCGCAGTGCCGCGTAATCCTCGGCAGAGACGAGCACGGCGTTGCCATGCTTGGACACGATCTCGATGGCCTCGTGATCGTCGTTGACCTTCTTGATCAGCGGGAAGAGAGCCTTACGGGCTTCGCTCGCAGTTATCGACATGGATTGACTCCCTCTGCCTAATGGTACCGAATAACGTACCACTGACGCACCCGAAGCAGGGCAAAACAAGCGACAGCCCATCAGACATCCCAGCACCATCCCGGCACGGGAAAGAGCCAGGGGCTCGACTCCGACGAGTCGAGCCCCTCTGACCTGCGCATTCAACAAAGGCAACGTGGTGGATCTGCGTCTAAACGTTGAAGCGGAACATTCACCACAGCGCTCCCACCTGCGGAAACGAGCGTCCAAGAGATCAAGGTCAGCACAGAATCAGCACGGTTCGAACGAGTCGGCAGCGAATGGTGCGGCGGCTACGTGGCCGACAGTTCGCTCCAGGGGCCGATCAGTGCCCCCGTGAGGCCCGCGCTCCTCGCCGGTGAACCGCGCGCCGTGTGCAATTGCGTGAGTTCCGCGGACGCGCTGTTCACCAGCCGGTCCGTGCGAGGACGTGCCGGATGGTCTCCGCGGGTCGCAGCGGCAGGAACTCGATGTTCCCCTGCGGATCGATGCGCACTCCGTGGACGGCGGGGTCGGGCAGACTGTTGTAGTGGAAGGGGGTGGAGGAGTAGTACGCGCCGGTGTCGAGGAGACAGACGATGTCGCCGGGCGCGAGCATCGGCAGCGGACGGGCCCGGGCGAGCAGGTCGCCGGCGAAGCAGCAGGGGCCGGCGATGTCCTGGGGTACCGGCTCGCCTGCCTTGAGGCTCCCGTCGGGGCCGTGTGCGGTGATCCGCAGTGGCCAGGACGACGGCATGAACACCGTCCGGGTCGCCACCTGGGCGCCGGCGTGGGTGATGGCGATGGGGCGTCCGCCGGAGGTCTTCGTGTATTCCACGCAGGCGGCGGTGAACCCGTTCTTGGCCAGGAGGGACCGGCCGAACTCGGTGACGACCCGGTACTCGCCGCTGAACAGGGCGGGCACATGGGTCTGAAGGCACTTGACGTACTCGTCGAAGCCGGGAGTGGTCTCGTCGTCGAGGAAGTTGACGGGGAGTCCCCCACCGATGTCGATGCCGGTCAGCTGGCGTCGGCCGAGCTTCAGGTTGACCTCGTCGGCGAACGCCACGGCCTGGGCGATGCCCTCGGCGATCAGTTCCAGCGGGCAGCCCTGCGAACCGACATGCGCGTGGACCCAGGTCAGCCAGGGGCGAGCGCGGTACGCCTCCAGGAGGCGCCCCCGGTTCCCGTCGTCCTCCAGCGGGATGCCGAACTTGGAGGTCGCGGTGGCTGTGCTCATCTCCGCTATCTCACCACCCCCGACCTGGGGGTTGAGGCGTACGCCGATCCGGGAGGCGGAGGGACGAGACGCGAGGCTCTCGTCGATGCGGGCGAGTTCCTGGAAGTTGTCGGCGTTCACCGCGACACCCAGCTCAAGAGCCCGCGTCAACTCCGAGCGGGTCTTGGCCGGGGAGTCGAAGACGATCTGCTCCGGCGCGAATCCGGCGGCCAGGGCCTGGGCGAGTTCGCCGGCGCTGGCCACCTCGCAGCCCATGCCGAGGGTACGCAGCTCCTCCAGCACGGGGACCAGGCAGTTCGCCTTCGCAGCGAAGGTGTGCAGGACGCTCACGGTGTCCGGGAAGGCCGCATGGAGGGCCGCCACGCTCGCGGCGACGCCGTCGAGGTCGACGAAAGCGGCCAGGACGGCATGGTCGGGCTCGACGAGCCCCTGCCGTACGGCAGCGCGCAGGATTCGTTCGCGTCGTTCTGCCGCGGAAGCGTTCACGTTCGTCATGGGGCCTGCTTCCTTGCGAACTCTCGCCCGACCGGCTGCCGTTCGGCCGCGTACCGGGCGCAGTGGGAGACGAAGTCGTCGAAGAGCCGACGGTGCGCCGGACGGTCGGACAACTCCTCCGGGTGGTACTGGACTCCGACGATCCACCGGTCGGGGTCGGTCGCCTCGACGGCTTCCACGACGCCGTCCTCGGCCGTGCCGACCACCCTCAGTGCCGGGGCGATGCGGGCGATGGCCTGATGGTGAAGGCTGTTGACCTGCAGCAGTCGTGTGCCGGCCAGTTCGGCGAGGCGAGACCCCGGTTCCAGCAGAAGGGCGTGTGCCTCCGGACGCGATCGCAGGTCCTGAAGGTGGGTCACCTCACCCGGCTCCAGATGCTGGATAAGGCTGCCGCCGAGGGCCACGTTGAGGATCTGGCAGCCTCGGCAGACACCGAGTACGGGCATCCCCGAGGCGGTCGCGCAGTCGATCGCCGTGATCTCCAGCGCGTCGAGGTCCTCGTCGACGAGCGTCTCGGGCCGTAGCTCCTCACCGAAGTGGCGCGGATGCGGGTCGGCTGCGTCCACTCCGCCCGGCAGAAGCAGGCCGTCGACGGTACCCAGCACCTGGCGAACCGCGGCGGCGTCCATGCCCGGCACGAGCACGACCGGCACGGCGCCGGAGTTCGTCAGCGTACGTACACAGCTCTCGGCCAGCCTCAGAGCGGACGGGCGGAGAGGCAGATCCCTCCCGGCCGTTACCGCGATCACCGGCCGGCGAACGACGTCAAGCACAGGGTTCGGTCCCTCTCGGTGTGGTGCGAAGGAGGTAGGGGTAGCGGTCGCGGTCACAGGACACTGTCGAGGAAGACCCTCGTCCGCTCGTGCTGCGGATCACTGATGACCTGGGAGGGCGCACCCGACTCGACGACGATGCCGTCGTCCATGAAGACGACGTGGTCCGCCACTTCCCGGGCGAAGCCGATCTCATGGGTCACCACGATCATCGTCATTCCGCTCCTCGCCAGGTCGCGCATCACGGCCAGGACGTCGCCGACGAGTTCGGGGTCCAGCGCGGAGGTCGGTTCGTCGAAGAGCATCAGTTTCGGTTCCATCGCGAGCGCGCGGGCGATGGCGACCCGCTGCTGCTGACCGCCCGACAGGTGGGCGGGATAGGCCCCGGCGTGCTCGGCGAGGCCGACCTGCCGCAGCAGTTCCATGCCGCGCGAGCGTGCGTCGGCCCGGTTGCGGTGCGCTACCCCGACCGGAGCCTCGGTGATGTTCTCCAGGGCGGTGAGGTGGGGGAACAGGTTGAACCGCTGGAAGACCATGCCGATGTTCCGGCGCTGGGCGGCGATCTCCTTCGGCTTCATCTCCCTGGCACGGGAGCCGTGTTCCTGGTAGCCCATCAACTCGCCGTCGACGTAGATGCGCCCGCCGTCGACCCTTTCGAGGTGGTTGATGCAGCGCAGGAAGGTCGATTTGCCCGAACCGGAGGGTCCGAGCAGGCACATCACCTCTCCACGCCCGACTTCGAGATCGATTCCCTTGAGTACCTGGAGCGCACCGAACTGCTTGCGGACGCCTCGCGCTTCCACCAGCGGCCGATGGCCGCCGAAGCTCTGGATGGTCATGTGCCCGTCTCCGTCCTGGTGTTGCGGGGGGCGGCGTGCGCGACCTGCGCGAGGCGGGTCCGGAGTCGGCCGACACTCTGGCGGGCCTGCTGCCACGGTGTCATCGGCAGGTCGCGGTGGGCACCGCGGCCGTAGCGGCGTTCGAGGTAGTACTGCGGTATGGAGAGCACCGAGGTGAGCACCAGGTACCAGGCGCTGGCGACGATCAGCAGCTCCACCTGACTCAGGTTCTGCGCGGAGATCCAGCTGGCCCGCGTGTAGAGCTCCGGCACCGCGATCAGCTGGAGCAGGGCGGTGTTCTTGAGCATGGAGATCGTCTCGTTGCCCATCGGCGGGATGATCACCCGCATCGCCTGGGGTACGACGATGCGCCGCAGGGTGTAGGCGGGCGACATGCCCAGCGAGTGGGCCGCCTCGACCTGCCCGTGATCGACGGAGAGCAGCCCCGCGCGGACGATCTCGGATGCGTAGGCGGCCTCGTTCATCCCCAGGGCCAGCAGACCGGCGACGAAGGGCGTGACGATCACGTTGGTGTCCGCGGAGAAGAACTGGACCGAGGTGAGGGGGATACCGAGGCCGATCTTCTGGTACAGCAGGCCGAGATATCCCCAGAACACGATCTGGACCAACAGCGGCGTACCCCGGAAGAACCAGGTGTACGCCCATGACACCACCCGCAGAACGGGGTTCACGGACAGCCGCATCACCGCGAGCGTGATGGCGAGCGCCGTGGCCAGCAGCATCGAGCAGGCGGTCAACGCGACCGTGAGCAGGACGCCTTGGACGATCCGTCCGTCGAAGAGGAAGTCGGTGATCGTGGCGTGGTCGATGTTGTGGTTGCCCCAGAGCGAGAGCACCCAGCCCGCGCACAGCACTCCCAGCGCGAGGGCGGCGAACCACCGCCCCGGATGGCGGCGGGGCGCGGCGGCCACGTCATGCGTCCTGGCAGTGCCCGGGGCGGTGAGGCCGGACAGGGCGGCCGTCATCCGGCGTTCACCTTCGCCGACGTGACGCCATAGGACGTCAGGCCGTACTTCTTCAGGATCTGTCGGTAGGTGCCGTCCTCGACAAGCGAGTCCAGCGCCGACTTGAGGGCGAGCACGAGGTCGTGGTCCTTGCGGAGCACTCCGACACCGGTGTAGACGGGCGCGTATCCGGTGGGGTGCGCCGGATCGCGTACGACCTCGAACTCCTTGCCGTTGCCCGCTGTCCGGGCGTTGTACTCGGCGACCGCGGCGTCCAGGACGTCAGCGGTGGCCTTGCCTGCGCGGACGGCGACCAGGGCGTCACCCTCGCTGGGCAGCTCGACCACCGTGATCGGGCTCTTCCCGGCGGCCTTGCACGCCGATGCCTGGGACCTCATGAGAGCGGCCTGCGTGGTGGCCTTGGCGACCGCCACGGACTTGCCGCACAGGTCGAGCACGTTGCCGATCTTCTCGGGGTTCCCCTTCTTCACCACGATGTCCATGCCGGCGTGGAAGTAGTCGACGAAGTACAGACTCTTCTGCCGCTCCGGCGTGTCATTCATCCCGTACATGATGATGTCGTGCTTGCCGGACTGGAGTGACGGGATGATGCTGTCGAACGCCTGGTTTGTGAAGTTGAACGACACGCCCAGCTTGGCGCCGAGCGCCTGCCCCAGGTCGTAGTCGAACCCGGTGAACTTCTGCTGGGAATCCAGCATTTCCATTGGCGCGTAGACGCCACTGGCCACGTCGATTCCGCTCTTGAAACGTGCGGGCAGCAGCTTGGCCGCCCTGGCGTCGCGCGCGACGGTCGCCGTGGCCGCCGTCTGCTTCGTGGAGGTGTCCGACGCGCCGCTACAGGCAGTGAGGAGCGTTCCCGCGGCGACCGCCGCGATCGCGGCGGCAAGGCGAACTCTGACCATGTGAGGTCTCCAATTCGGAGGATGAACGATGAACAGGGCACCGAAAGGGAAATGCCGGAACCCCGGTGCGAGCTGTTGCTGGGAATTCTTCAATCCGCACACGCTGGCCGTCCTAATCCGATTGGCCTAGGATTTCGGCATGTGGTTGTCGGATCGGACGAACGACGGGGTCGTCACCCTCGGCCGCCTCGTCGAGACCATCGGATCGCCGGTCCTCACCGTGCTGGCCGTACCGCACGGGTCGGAACAGCCCGTGCGGGGGACCGTCCTGCACGACCCCGCCGACCCCCTGCCCCCGGGCGCGGACCAGCTCCTGCTCATGCCGGGACTCCAGCCCGACCAGCCCGCGGCGACCCAGCTCGTACGGGACGCCGCCGGCCGGGGGTACTGCGCCATGGTGCTGAAGGTGAGGGGGGCGGACACCGCCGACGTCGTCGCAGAGGCGTCCCAGAGGGGGCTCGCGCTTTTCGCCGCGGCCGACGAGATCTCCTGGCGCCACCTCGACGCTCTTCTGCTGTCCGTTCTGGGCTCGGAAGGTATGGGCGGCGAACCGACGGGCGGCACCGAGGAGGGGCTGTTCACCCTCGCGAACGCGGCCGGAGCCGTCATCGGCGGATCAGTGGCGATCGAGGACCTGGACCGTCGGGTGATGGCCTATTCGTCATCGCCGGACCAGCGCATCGACTCCCTGCGCCAGGAAGGGATTCTGAGCCGCAGGGTTCCGGAGATCGACCACAACCTCGAGCGCTATCGCATCGTGCTCGGCTCCGACGGGGTGGTCCGTTTCCCCGAAGCACTGGGCGCCCTGCCGCGCGCGGCCGTCGCCATCAAGGCCGGAACCCAGCCCCTCGGCACCATCTGGGCCGTCGAGGGTCCCCATGGCATCAGCGGCGAAGGAGAGAAAGCACTGGCCGACTGCGCACGGTTGGCGGCGCTGCACATCCTGCGCAACCGCAACGCGAACGAACTCGAACTCCAAAAGCGCGAGAGCGCGCTGCTGGGCGCGCTGGAGGGCCTGTGGGCCACGCACGAGACGACCTTCCGGTTGTCCATCCCTCCACGGGCCGAGCTCGGCCTTCTCGCCTTCGCCGCCTCCACCGACGCGGCGGGCCTGCTCGCACTCACCGCACACCTCGGCCATGCCCTGGCACGCCACATCGTGCCGTTTCGCCCCGACGCGAGCATCGCCACGACCTCACGAGCCATCTACGTTCTGCTGCCGGGCGGCGGCTCCCCGGCCGCGACCCGGCTGGCCCACAGCGTGCTCGCCGCCCTCCGCGACTCCTTCGGCGACTTCGTACGGGCGGCGGTCGCCCCCACCGAGACGGATCCGGCAGCGCTTCCGGCGATGCGCCGGGAGGTGGACGACATCCTCAGGGTGACCACCGCTCACCCCGACGCACCCCGCGTGGCCGCACTGGCCGACGTACAGGCGCGGCTTCTGCTGGCCCGGGTGGGCGACGAACTCGCCTCCGAACCGCGCCTGCACCACCCGAGTGTGGCCGCCCTGGTCGCCCACGACGCCGACCACGGTACGGACTTCGCCGCCTCCCTTCTCGCCTGGCTGGAGGCGGTGGGCAACGTGGCCGAAGCGGCGGCGCGACTGGGTGTGCACACCAACACTCTTCGATACCGCCTGCGCCGCACCACCGAACTGTTCGGCCTGCCGCTCGATCAGTCCGACGACCGGCTCTCCATCTGGCTGCAACTGCGCATCGCAGACGACAAGGGACGCGCGCTCAGCCCTCGGTGACCCACCGTCCGACAGACGGGAGGGCGGAGCACGGCGCCTTCACCCCGGAAGGGCTCGCCACCGGCCGCCCGGACCTGGCCGCCGCCGAAGCGTTGAGCAGTCGCCGTGCGTTCGCAGGCGAGCGCAGCAGGTACGAGCCCGCACGCAGTGCCGCGTAGCCCTCAGCCGAGACGAGCACGGCGTTGCCGTGCTTGGACACGATCTCGATGGCCTCGTGATCGTCGTTGATCTTCTTGATCAGCGGAAAGAGAGCCTTGCGGGCTTCGCTCGCAGTTATTGACATGAGTGACCCCCTCCATCAGGTAGGGCGGGTTCACGCCGATGCAGTTCACGCCGACCACCACAACGTTGCGACCTGCAGAGATGCACTTTCGGGGGCGCAGTCGGCACAGAACCAGCAACGTCACCGAAGGTGGGCGATGAACAGGGAACAGAGCGATGTCCTACGTCGACGATCTCGTGGCCCGGGTTGTCGCGAGTGGTTACGGTAGTGCCATGACCGCACTGCCCGACTGGATGCGCCCGCCGCGCGCGGAAGGCTGGTTCGCGGAGGATCTGGACCGCCTCCCCGAGGCACCACGCCACACCGAGCTGATCGACGGAGCGCTTGTCTTCATGATGTCGCCGCAGAGGTGGTGGCACGGCCACCTCGTCACCATGCTCACCGTCGCTCTCATGGAGCAGGCGCCCGGCGATCTCAGGGTCGGCCGTGAGATGACCATCAAGCTCGATGACCGAAACCGGCCCGAGCCGGATCTGCTGCTGACGACGGCCGACTACGACGGAAACCGCACCTGGTTCGCACCACACGAGGTACGACTCGTCATCGAGGTCGTCTCACCCGAGTCCGCACACCGAGACCGTACAGTCAAGCTCCGCAAGTACGCAGAGGCCGGCATCCCGCACTACTGGTGCATTGAGGATGAAGGCGGCGCTCCCGTCGTGCACGTCTACGAACTCGACGAACCGACTGGCGTCTACGCACCCGCCGGTATCTACCGGGGCACCCTCGAGCGCCCTGTGCCCTTCGAGGTCGTCCTGGATCTCGACAAGCTCACCCCGCCGCGAGGCGACTAGGAGTCAGCACCAAGTCAGCACGGGAACACCGAAGGGGCCGGGCTCGCCAGAGCCCGCCCCCTTCGATCACACGTTGAAGCGGAACTCCACCACGTCCCCGTCCTGCATCACGTAGTCCTTGCCCTCCATCCGCGCCTTCCCCTTTGCGCGCGCCTCGGCGACGGACCCCGTCTCCACCAGGTCGTCGAAGGAGATGACCTCCGCCTTGATGAAGCCCTTCTGGAAGTCGGTGTGGATGACTCCGGCGGCCTCGGGGGCGGTGGCGCCCTTCTTGATGGTCCAGGCGCGGGACTCCTTGGGGCCGGCCGTGAGGTAGGTCTGCAGGCCGAGGGTGTTGAAGCCGACGCGGGCGAGGGTGGCGAGGCCGGGCTCCTCGGCGCCGACCGACTCCAGGAGCTCCATCGCGTCCTCCTCGTCGAGCTCGGCGAGGTCCGCCTCCAGCTTGGCGTTGAGGAAGATCGCCTCGGCGGGGGCGACCAGGGCGCGCTGCTCGTCCTTGAAGGACTCGTCGACCAGCTCGTCCTCGTCGACGTTGAAGACGTACAGGAAGGGCTTCGTCGTCAGCAGGTGCAGGTCGTGCAGCAGCTCCTCGTTGCCGGAGCCCTGGACGATGCCCGTGGAGAACAGCGTGTCGCCCTTCTCCAGGATCTCCTTCGCCGCCTCCACGGCCGCGACCTTGGGGGCGATGTCCTTCTTGATCCGCGACTCCTTCTGGAGGCGGGGCAGGACCTTCTCGATGGTCTGGAGGTCGGCGAGGATCAGCTCGGTGTTGATCGTCTCGATGTCGTCCTTGGGCGAGACCTTGCCGTCGACGTGGACGACGTTCTCGTCCTTGAAGGCGCGGATGACCTGGCAGATCGCGTCGGACTCGCGGATGTTCGCGAGGAACTTGTTGCCCAGGCCCTCGCCCTCGGAGGCGCCCTTCACGATGCCGGCGATGTCCACGAAGTCGACGGTGGCCGGAATGATCTTCTGCGAGGAGAAGATCTCGGCCAGTTTCGTCAGGCGCGCGTCCGGGACGCCGACCACGCCGACGTTCGGCTCGATCGTGGCGAACGGGTAGTTGGCCGCCAGCACGTCGTTCTTGGTCAGGGCGTTGAACAGGGTCGACTTGCCGACATTCGGCAGGCCGACGATTCCGATCGTGAGCGACACGTTGCGACTTCCCGTACGTGAGAGGAGACGTGAGGAGACTGGGCGGCCAGGGGGCCGATCCACCAGTCTACGGCGTGCCGCAGCACGCTCCGGCGGCCCTCTCGAACGCTTGGCCAAGGTCTTTCCCACGGCGTGTCCCGGGCGCGATTCCGCACATAAACAGACCTAGGTTGGTCCAGTGGAGCAACACAGGACACGACCCCCGCACAACGGAACGCGACGACCGGCCCAAGGAGCGCAGCTGCCCGCGCAGGCCCGCGGTGAGCGACGGCCGCCGATGGCCGGCAGACCCACACCGCCGGTGGTCCGCACGCTGCGGCGGCTGCGGCGGCTGCCGAACCCCCGGCTCACCGGGCTCGGCGCCGGCCTGTTCTGCGGTGCGCTGATGTTCGTGCTGGGCTGCCTCGTCTCCGTGCTGTTCGGCTCGTCGCTGACGACATACGGCGTGCTGTTCGTGCCGGTCAGTGTGCTGACGTCGGTCTGGATACGCCGGGGCGACCTGCTGACCGCCCCGATCGTCGTCCCGATCGCCTTCGCCGTCGGGCTCGTCCCGGTCGCCGACAACGGCGGCGGCACCTCGGGGCGACTGATGGGTCTGTTCACCGCCCTGGCCACGCAGGCCGGCTGGCTCTACGCCGGCACCCTGGCCGCCGGCCTCATCGCCCTGGTCCGCAGGATCCGCCTGGTGCGGGGCCGCTGGCGCTGACCGGGACGCGGGCCGACGGCAGGAGGTGCGGCTCCCGGGCTGTTCCCCTCGGGGGCCGCGCCCTCGCGCTGAGCGGCGCCGGTGACGCGGCGGCTCGGGGTGCCCTCGGCGCGAGGCCAGTCGATGCCGGACACGCGATGCGCCCCTCCCCCTACGCCCCCGCAGCCCCTTACTCCTGCACCGCCCGCATCGCCGCCCCCACGATCCCCGCGTTGTTCTGCAGCTGGGCCGGGACGATCTCGGCCTTGATGCCCTCGATGTGGGGCAGGAACTTCTGGGCCTTGCGGCTGACGCCGCCGCCGATGATGAACAGCTCGGGCGAGAAGAGCATCTCGACATGGGCGAGGTACTTCTGGACGCGGTGGGCCCAGTGTTCCCAGGTGAGTTCCTCGTCCTCCCTGGCCTTGCTGGAGGCCTTCTTCTCCGCGTCGTGGCCGTGCAGTTCGAGGTGGCCCAGCTCGGTGTTGGGGACGAGGACGCCGTCGACGAAGACCGCGCTGCCGATGCCGGTGCCCAGGGTGAGCAGGATGACGGTGCCCTTGCGGTCCTTGCCCGCGCCGAAGCTCATCTCTGCGACGCCCGCCGCGTCCGCGTCGTTGACCACGGTCACCGGCAGGCCGCCGAGCCGGTCGCTGAACAACGCGCGCGCGTCGGTGTCGATCCAGCTCTTGTCGACGTTGGCCGCCGTACGGATGTGGGAGCCGCCGGTGACCACGCCCGGGAAGGTCAGCCCGACCGGGCCGGTCCATCCGAAGTGGTCCACGACCTCCTTCACCCCGTCGGCCACGCTGTCGGGCGTCGCCGGGTGCGGGGTGAGCACCTTGTGCCGCTCCTGGGTGAGGTCGCCCTTGTCCAGGTCCACTGGGGCGCCCTTGATCCCGGATCCGCCGATGTCCAAGCCGAAGATCTGCATGGCCCTACGTTACGACGGACGACTGACAGTCACGCCGGGGAGGTCCCCTTGCGCTCCGCGACCAGCGCCGCGGCCTCCTCGCGCAGGTCCCGCCGCAGTTCCTTCGGGAGGGAGAAGGTGATGGACTCCTCGGCGGCCTTGACGAGTTCCACGTCGCCGTAGCCGCGCTGCGACAGCCACTCCAGGACCTCCTCGACGAGCACCTCCGGCACCGAGGCGCCCGAGGTCACACCGACCGTGGTCACGCCCTGGAGCCAGGCCTCGTCGATCTCGGCCGCGAAGTCCACGAGGTAGGCCTCGCGGGAGCCGGCCAGCTTGGCGACCTCGACGAGCCGCTTGGAGTTGGAGGAGTTGCGGGAGCCGACCACGATGACCAGCTCGGCCTCGGCGCCCATCTGCTTGACCGCGAGCTGGCGGTTCTGCGTGGCGTAGCAGATGTCGTCGCTGGGCGGGGAGATGAGCTGCGGGAACTTCTCCTTGAGGGCGTCGACCGTCTCCATGGTCTCGTCGACGGAGAGCGTGGTCTGGGAGAGCCAAACGACCTTCGACTCGTCGCGGACCTCGACCTTGGCGACGTCCGAGGGGCCGTCGACGAGGGTGATGTGCTCGGGGGCCTCGCCGGAGGTGCCGATGACCTCCTCGTGGCCCTCGTGCCCGATCAGGAGGATGTCGTAGTCCTCGTTCGCGAAGCGGACGGCCTCCTTGTGGACCTTGGTGACCAGCGGGCAGGTCGCGTCGATGGTGGCGAGCCTGCCGCGCGCGGCCTCCTCGTGCACGACGGGGGCGACGCCGTGCGCCGAGAACATGACGATGTTGCCCGGCGGGACCTCCTCCGTGCGCTCGACGAAGATGGCGCCCTTCTTCTCCAGGGTCTGCACGACGTACTTGTTGTGGACGATCTCGTGCCGGACGTATACCGGAGCGCCGTACTGCTCCAGGGCTTTCTCGACGGCGATCACGGCGCGGTCCACACCCGCGCAGTAACCACGGGGGGCGGCGAGCAGGACACGGCGGCCAGGCGAAGCGGTCATGGGTCCCATCGTAAGGCCGCGTTCGGCCGGTCAAAGATCGCGTGCCCGTGACCTTCCTGGGAAAAGCGAACAGGAGAGGTAGGCAGCGGGGCGGACGAGGGCCGGGCGGAGGCACGATGTCCGGTACCGGTACGGCGGGCCGTACGGCCGAGGAGGAACACGGCGGCCTGCGGCGCAGCCTGGGCTTTCAGGACCTCGTCGGCCACGGGCTGCTGCTCATCGCCCCCATGGCCCGCGTCGGCGTCCACGGCGCCCTTGACGCGAAGTCGCACGGGGCGGTCGCGCTCGTCCATGTCGTCGCCACCGTGGCGACGGCGTTCACCGCATTCAGTTACGCCCAGATGGTTCGACGCGTCCCCCGGGCGGGGTCGGTGTTCGCCTACGCGCGCGGGGCTCGGCGAGGAGTCCGGTTTCCTGGTCGGGCTCGGGGTGCTGGTCGCCCAGCGCAGCACGTAGTTCGCCGGCGGTGACGGTGCGTTGTCGTACCCGGCCGTTACGCTCGCGGCATGGCTGTGAACTCGACCCCCGAAACGCCTCTGCCCGTCGGCGAGGTGTCGCGCCTCATCGGCGGCTGGATCGACCGTCTCGGCGCCGTGTGGGTCGAGGGTCAGATCACCCAGCTCTCCCGGCGCCCGGGCGCGGGTGTGGTCTTCCTCACGCTGCGCGATCCGTCGTACGACATCTCGGTGAGCGTGACGTGTTTCCGGCAGGTCTTCGACGACGTCGCCGATGTCGTCAGCGAGGGCGCCCGGGTCGTCGTACTGGCGAAGCCGGAGTGGTACGCGCCGCGGGGGCAGCTCTCGCTGCGGGCCACCGAGATAAGGCCGGTCGGGGTCGGTGAGCTGCTCGCGCGCCTTGAGCAGCTGAAGAAGGCGCTGGGCGCGGAGGGGCTGTTCGCGCAGGAGCGCAAGAAACCGCTGCCGTTCTTGCCGCAGCTCATCGGGCTGGTCTGCGGGCGGGCCTCGGCCGCCGAGCGGGACGTCCTGGAGAACGCCCGGCACCGCTGGCCGGCCGTCCGCTTCGAGGTGCGCAATGTGCCGGTGCAGGGGGTGCACGCCGTCCCGCAGGTCGTGCAGGCGGTCAAGGAGCTCGACGCGCTGGACGACGTGGACGTGATCATCGTGGCGCGCGGCGGGGGCAGCGTGGAGGATCTGCTGCCGTTCTCCGACGAGCAGTTGGTACGGGCGGTCGCCTCCTGTCGTACGCCGGTGGTGTCGGCGATCGGGCACGAACCGGACACCCCGCTGCTTGACTACGTCGCCGACCTGCGGGCCTCCACGCCGACGGACGCGGCCAAGAAGGTCGTACCGGATGTCGGGGAGGAGTACGAGCGGGTGCGGGCGCTGCGGGACCGTGCCCGGCGGTGTGTCGGGTCCTTCCTCCAGCGGGAGGAGCGGGGCCTGGCGCAGGCGCTCGCGCGGCCGTCGATAGAGGATCCGCACCGGATGATCGACGAGCGCGCCGACCATGTGGCCGCCCTGGCCGACCGCGGCCGCCGCACGCTGGGTCACCTGCTGGACCGCGCGGACTCCGAGTTGACGCACACCCACGCACGCGTGGTGGCCCTCTCCCCCGCCGCGACCCTCCAGCGCGGGTACGCCGTGCTGCAGAAGGCCGACGGGCACGTGGTGCGGGCACCGGACGAGGTGACGGCGGAGGAGAGCCTGCGGGCGCGGGTCGCCGAGGGTGAGTTCACTGTCCGAGTCGATGCATAGGGTGGGCGGATGACCAGCAAGGTGGCGGAAGAGGCGCTCGGGTACGAGCAGGCGCGGGACGAGCTGATCGAGGTCGTACGGCGGCTGGAGGCGGGCGGTACGACGCTGGAGGAGTCCCTCGCGCTCTGGGAGCGCGGCGAGGAGCTGGCCAAGGTGTGCCGACGGTGGCTGGACGGCGCGCGGGCGCGGCTGGACGCGGCACTGGCCGAGGAGTCGGAAGACGGCGAGAGCGACTCCGAGTAGCCGCGGGCGGAAGAGCCGGTGTCTGTGAAGCGGATCACCACGCCCAGGATTTGATTGAAGGTTGAACTTCATTCCAGTACGGTCGGAGACGTCAACCGGTCCACGGTCCGTTTCCGGGGCCCACGTACCTCTTGAGAAGGTTCCTCCATGTCTCTCGTTCTTGACCCCGCCGCCCAGGACCTGCTGTTCCGCGAGGCCCGTACCGCGAACACCTTCACCGACGAGCCGGTGACCGACGAGCAGGTCCAGGCGATCTACGACCTGGTCAAGTACGGCCCGACCGCCTTCAACCAGAGCCCGCTGCGCGTCACCCTGGTCCGCTCCGCCGAGGCCCGCGAGCGCCTGGTCCAGCACATGGCCGAGGGCAACCAGCCGAAGACCGCCACCGCCCCGCTGGTCGCGATCCTCTCCGCGGACAACGAGTTCCACGACGAGCTGCCGCACCTCTTCCCGCACTTCCCGCAGGCCAAGGACGTCTTCTTCGGCGAGCGCGCCGCCCGCGAGGGTGCCGCCACGCTGAACGCCGCCCTGCAGGCCGCGTACTTCATCATCGGCGTCCGTGCCGCGGGCCTCGCCGCCGGCCCGATGACCGGTCTGGACTTCGAGGGCGTCCGCAAGGAGTTCCTGGACGACGACCACACCCCGCTGATGGTCGTCAACATCGGCAAGCCGGGCGACGACGCCTGGTTCCCGCGCTCCCCGCGTCTGGCCTACGACGAGGTCGTCACCACCGTCTGAGACGGCTGACACACGACGAGGGGCCCGGCCGCCGAGCGGCCGGGCCCCTCTCGCGCGGTTCACGCCATCTTGAGCGACTTCGCCATCTCGGTCAGCTGGGTGAGCGATCCCGTGCCCGCGACCACCGTCGTCGCCCCGTCGCCCTGGTGCACGAGGGCGTCGTAACGGCCGCCCGTGTACCGCGTCCAGGTGCGGCCCGCGATCTTCTGGGTCTGCTTCGTCGCCTCGGCGCCCTGGCTCGCCTCGTCGATGAACGCCGACGGCTTCTGAGTCGACTGCTCGATCTGCACGTACTGGTCACCGGGGGCCTGGAAGCCCAGGTGCCAGGCGTCGAACTGGTCGCCCTGGAAACGCACCGAGGTCGCCTTCCAGCCGGCCGGCAGGCCTTCGGGCGCGGCGACCGGGTACGAGGCCGCGCGGCGGGCCGTGAGCAGCTCGACGCGGTAGTCGACCGTCTTGATGTCGGGAGCGGAGTCGTCGTGCGGGATGAACACGTAGATGACCGCCGCCGCGATCCCGATCAGGCCCAGGGAGAGAATCATGTCCCGGACCGTCTTCTGCTTGCCGTTCGAACCTGCCACGCCCCCTATCGTCGCAGGTGCCCGGTCCGCTCATCCGTGGGGTCCCCTGCTCATTTTGTCGGACTGGGGATAGAGTCGACGGTCGAACCCTCATCCGGCCGTCGTCGTATCAGAAAGGTGCGCTCCGATGACCGAGCATCATCATCTTCCGTCCGAACTCGAAGTCCCCTCCGAGGCCCCCGACCGCAACCTCGCCCTGGAACTCGTCCGGGTGACCGAAGCCGCCGCGATGGCCGCGGGCCGCTGGGTCGGCCGGGGCGACAAGAACGGCGCCGACGGCGCCGCGGTGCGCGCCATGCGAGCCCTCGTCTCCACCGTGTCGATGAACGGCGTGGTCGTCATCGGCGAGGGTGAGAAGGACGAGGCCCCGATGCTCTTCAACGGGGAGCGCGTGGGCGACGGGACCGGGCCCGAGTGCGACATCGCCGTCGACCCGATCGACGGAACGACGCTGAACGCCAAGGGCATGCCGAACGCGATCGCGGTCCTGGCCGCGGCCGACCGGGGGTCGATGTTCGACCCGTCCGCCGTGTTCTACATGGACAAGCTGGTCACAGGCCCGGAGGCCGCGGACTTCGTCGACATCGACGCGCCGGTCTCCGTGAACATCCGGCGGGTCGCCAAGGCCAAGCGGGTCACTCCGGAGGACGTGACCGTGGTCGTCCTCGACCGGCCCCGGCACGAAGGGATCATCAAGGAGATCCGGGAGGCCGGCGCGCGGATCAAACTGATCTCCGACGGTGACGTCGCGGGGTCGATCTACGCGCTGCGCGAGGGCACCGGCGTAGACATGCTGCTGGGCATCGGCGGTACGCCCGAGGGCATCATCTCGGCCTGTGCCGTGAAGTGCCTCGGCGGCACGATCCAGGGCAAGCTGTGGCCGAAGGACGACGAGGAGCGGGCGCGGGCGATCGACGCCGGACACGACCTGGACCGGGTGCTGACGACCGACGACCTGGTGTCCGGGGAGAACGTCTTCTTCGTGGCCACGGGCATCACCGACGGGGAGCTGCTCCGGGGCGTCCGCTATCGCTCGGAGACGGCCACGACCGACTCGATCGTGATGCGGTCGAAGTCGGGGACGGTACGGCGGATCGACTCCGAGCACCGGCTCAGCAAGCTGCGGGCCTACAGCGCGATCGACTTCGACCGCGCCAAATAGCCCGGGGGCGGTGCGGCGGCCCGCACGGCCGCGGCCCTCGACGGCTGCGGGTACGTCGTGGCTTGTCGCGCCCACGCGGCGGAGCCGCACATCGATACAGCCCCGCGCTCCCAGGTGAGTTCACCCGCCGTTGATCAGGAAGGCGCCCCCGGTGCGGTGGGGGCGCCTTCCTGTGCGAGTGCTCAGCCCGCCTGGGCTATGCGGGCCGCCCTCGCGGCGTTCTTCAGTTCCATGTCGCGGCGGCGCCTGCGAGCCAGCACGACCCGGCGTTCCGCTGCGGTGAGGCCGCCCCAGACACCGTAGGGCTCGGGCTGGAGCAGGGCGTGTTCGCGGCACTCGACCATGACCGGACAGCGGGCACAGACGCGCTTGGCGGCCTCCTCGCGCGAGAGCCTGGCGGCGGTGGGTTCCTTGGACGGGGCGAAGAACAGGCCGGCCTCGTCGCGCCGGCACACCGCCTCGGTGTGCCATGGAGCGTCTTGGTCCCTGTCCCGCACTGGCACCCGCTGGGCAGGAACGGCAGCTACCTGCAGGGACGAATGCGGCGGTTGCAGCACGGTCTACTCCTGACGACGGCTTCGCGAGCGAGAGACGATGGAGCAAGCCCTACCCGCTGTACGCGCGCCTATGCACTGAGTCCCGAACCGCTGGACTCCGGGCGGTCGCGTGCGCTTCCCGGAGCCGCCCGGGGGCGGATCCTCTCGCTTCGGACACACCTCGATTCACAAGCGTCAACGATCCAGATGTTTGCGCAAACTCTTGTCGACCTTGCGATCGACCGCACGCTGAACCCGGTCGAGGATGTCCGCGACGAGCTTGCCGCGCTTCGGTTTCGCGTCGACACTGCCGAGGACGGCCCAGCCGTCGACGTACACCACGGGCGCGTCCGGCTCGGCCGAGTCGAGCGTGTCCACCTGGAAGTCACCGAGGACGCCGACTCCCGTGCCGCGCAGCGAGATGTTCTCGGGGACCCGCACCTCGACGCTGCCGCAGAGCGAGAACGCCTTGATGACGACCTGGCGGTACTCGAAGATCGCCTCGCTGAGGTCTATCTCGACGCTGCCGAAGATCGCGTAGGCGTGGATACGGCGGCCCGCGCGCCAGCGGCCCTTGCGGACGGCGGCGCTGAAGACCGCCACCACGTTGTCGTCCGGGTCCGGGGGGATCGCGTCGGTCGGACGGTTGGGGGCCGGGGTCCAGGCCGGGGCGGTACGGCGCTGGTGCGCCGCCGGCAGGTCCCGGATGAAGACCTCCAGCTCGCCGACCGTCTTGGCGCTCAGCACCCCCTCGACCCGCTCGGCGTGCTCGTCAGCGCTGAGGCGGCCCTCGGCGAGGGCCTCGCGCAGGATGTCGGCGACACGGTCGCGGTCGGCGTCCGAGGCGCGCAGGTCGGCCACCGCGGGTGCGGGGCCCGCGGGTGCATGGCCCGCGGGTGCGGGGCCCGCGGGCTGGGCAAGGTCGGGCTTCTGAAGGTCCACGACAGCAGCGTACCCAAACGCGATAGATCGCGACTAGGCCTGTGGACAACTCTTGGCGAACGCACGGCACCTTACTGAGCCTTACCTCACAACCTGCCGTCCCTGGGCAGGTCCTAGGCTGGTGGGGCCCGCCGACGGAGGCGGGTGGTCGACCCGCAGAGTGAGGAATGGGCTGAGATGCCTGAGTTCGCGTACACCGATCTGCTCCCCATGGGAGAGGACACCACCCCCTATCGGCTGGTGACCTCCGAGGGTGTCTCCACCTTCGAGGCCGACGGGCGGACCTTCCTCAAGGTGGAGCCGGAGGCGCTGCGCAAGCTCGCCGCGGAGGCCATCCACGACATCCAGCACTACCTGCGGCCGGCGCACCTCGCCCAGCTGCGGCGGATCATCGACGACCCCGAGGCGTCGAGCAACGACAAGTTCGTGGCACTGGACCTGCTGAAGAACGCGAACATCGCGGCGGCCGGCGTCCTCCCGATGTGCCAGGACACCGGCACGGCGATCGTCATGGGCAAGCGCGGGCAGAACGTCCTCACGGCGGGCGGTGACGAGGCGGCGCTGTCGAAGGGCATCTACGACGCGTACCTGAACCTCAACCTGCGCTACTCGCAGATGGCCCCGCTGACCATGTGGGACGAGAAGAACACCGGCTCCAACCTCCCCGCGCAGATCGAGCTGTACGCCACCGACGGCGGCGCGTACAAGTTCCTGTTCATGGCGAAGGGCGGCGGCTCGGCCAACAAGTCGTTCCTGTACCAGGAGACGAAGGCCGTCCTGAACGAGGCCTCCATGATGAAGTTCCTGGAGGAGAAGATCCGTTCGCTCGGTACGGCCGCCTGTCCGCCGTACCACCTGGCGATCGTGGTCGGCGGTACGAGCGCCGAGTACGCGCTCAAGACGGCCAAGTACGCCTCCGCGCACTACCTGGACGAGATTCCCGCCGAGGGCTCTGAGCTCGGGCACGGCTTCCGGGACAAGGAGCTGGAGGAGAAGGTCTTCGAGCTGACGCAGAAGATCGGGATCGGGGCGCAGTTCGGCGGCAAGTACTTCTGCCACGACGTGCGCGTGGTCCGCCTCCCCCGCCACGGCGCCTCCTGCCCCGTGGCCATCGCCGTCTCCTGCTCCGCCGACCGCCAGGCCGTCGCGAAGATCACCGCCGAGGGCGTCTTCCTGGAGCAGTTGGAGACGGACCCGGCGCGGTTCCTGCCGGAGACGACGGACGAGCACCTCGAGTCGGACGGTCACGTCGTCAGGATCGACCTCAACCAGCCGATGGACTCGATCCTCGCGGAGCTGACCAAGTACCCGGTGAAGACGCGGCTTTCGCTGACCGGTCCGCTGGTCGTGGCCCGGGACATCGCGCACGCCAAGATCAAGGAGCGTCTTGACGCGGGCGAGGAGATGCCGCAGTACCTGAAGGACCACCCGGTGTACTACGCGGGTCCGGCGAAGACGCCCGAGGGCTACGCGTCCGGTTCCTTCGGTCCGACGACGGCCGGCCGCATGGACTCCTACGTCGAGCAGTTCCAGGCGGCGGGCGGCTCCAAGGTGATGCTGGCCAAGGGCAACCGCAGTAAGCAGGTCACCGACGCGTGCGGTGCGCACGGCGGCTTCTACCTCGGCTCCATCGGGGGTCCGGCCGCCCGGCTCGCCCAGGACTGCATCAAGAAGGTCGAGGTCGTCGAGTACGAGGAACTCGGCATGGAGGCGGTCTGGAAGATCGAGGTCGAGGACTTCCCGGCGTTCGTCGTGGTCGACGACAAGGGCAACGACTTCTTCCAAGACCCGGCACCCGCCCCGACGTTCACGACGATCCCCGTGCGCGGCCCTGGCCTGGCGTAGCGCCCTTCGGGCCCTTCGGGGGGGGCGGCGGAGAGGGTTTTTCGCCCCCGCCGCCCCTACCCGTCCCATCCCCAGGGGCTGCCGCCCCTTCGACCCCGCTGCCGCCCCTTCGACCCCGCTGCCGGGGGCTCCCGCGGGGCGCAGGCACAGGACGGACGGAGCTCCTGCGGAGCGGCGGGATGGATTACGCCCCCCTCGCCCCCACCCGCCCGCGCCCCCGCCCCGGATTCGGCCCGACGGCGTCGCCGCCCCCGACGCCGGTCGAGTTGAGGGGTGCCGCCGAGCGAGCCCGGGCAACGGCCGCTTCCAAAACCAGGGCCGGCCCCTCCGCACATCCCGTGCGCGGGCCACAGCAGACGCGGCTCCAGCGGGGCGGCGGGGACGGAGTGCCCCCTCGACCCCACCGAGCCTGCGCCCCGCCCCCAGTTCGGCCCGACAGCGGGGGGGGGGTGGACGCCGCTCACTCCCACCCGGGTCCTCCGCCCCGCCTTTGCCCTCATACGGCGGGCGGACTGAACACCCCGTCCAAAGCCAAGCCCGGCCCCTCCACCCCGGCTGCACCAGCCTGCGGAGCGGCTCACCCCGACGCCCCTGCCCCGCTCCGCTCCCGAAGAGCCGGCAAGAGCAACGGCCCGCTCACCCCGCACTCGCATCGCAGCCCGACGGAGCGGGCACCCGCAGCTGGGTCCCTTTGGTGTCCGCAGCTCGGTGACACGCCGTGGGCCAATGGCAGGAATAGGTGCCACAGGGGCAGACGCTGACCAAGACGGAGGTGATCGGCAGTGGCCGACGAGCAGCAGGAACAGGCGTTTCGTATCGAGCACGACTCCATGGGCGAGGTCCGGGTCCCGGTGGACGCCAGGTGGCGGGCGCAAACCCAGCGGGCCGTGGAGAACTTCCCGATCTCGGGGCAGCGGATCGAGCGCGCGCACATCGAGGCGCTGGCCCGGATCAAGGGGGCGTCCGCGACGGTGAACGCGCGGCTGAACGTGCTCGACAAGGACATCGCGGAGGCCATCCAGGAGGCGGCCGACGAGGTGGCCCGCGGTGACTGGGACGCGCACTTCCCCGTCGACGTCTTCCAGACCGGGTCCGGCACCTCGTCCAACATGAACGCCAACGAGGTCATCGCGACCCTGGCGACCGAGCGGCTCGGCCGTGACGTGCACCCCAACGACCACGTCAACGCCTCCCAGTCGTCCAACGACGTCTTCCCCTCCTCCATCCACATCGCCGCCACCGCCGCCGTCACCCGGGACCTGATCCCCGCGCTCCAGCACCTCGCCGACGCCCTCGCCCGCAAGTCCGAGGAGTTCTCCGACGTCGTGAAGTCCGGGCGGACCCATCTGATGGACGCCACCCCGGTGACGCTGGGTCAGGAGTTCGGGGGGTACGCGGCACAGGTGCGGTACGGGATCGAGCGGCTGCAGGCGTCCCTTCCCCGGCTCGCCGAGCTGCCGCTCGGCGGTACCGCCGTCGGCACCGGCATCAACACCCCGCCCGGTTTCTCCGCCGCCGTCATCGAGGAGGTCGCCCGCACCACCGGGCTGCCGCTCACCGAGGCGCGGGACCACTTCGAGGCGCAGGGTGCCCGGGACGGGATCGTCGAGACCAGCGGGCAGCTCAGGACCATCGCGGTCGGCCTGACGAAGATCGCGAACGATCTGCGGTGGATGTCCTCCGGGCCCATGACCGGGCTCGCGGAGATCTCCCTGCCCGACCTCCAGCCCGGTTCGTCGATCATGCCCGGCAAGGTCAACCCCGTGATCCCGGAGGCCGTCCTCATGGTCGCCGCCCAGGTGATCGGCAACGACGCGACCGTCGCGACCGCCGGTGCGGCCGGCAACTTCGAGCTCAACGTCATGCTGCCGGTCATCGCCAAGAATGTCCTGGAGTCGGTCCGGCTGCTCGCCAACGTCACCCGGCTGCTCGCCGACCGGACCGTCGACGGGATCGTCGCGCACCGCGAGCGGGCCCGGGAGTACGCCGAGTCCTCGCCCTCCGTGGTCACCCCGCTCAACAAGTACATCGGGTACGAGGAGGCCGCGAAGGTCGCCAAGAAGGCCCTGGCCGAGCGGAAGACGATCCGGCAGGTCGTGGTGGAGAGCGGGTACGTCGAGCGCGGCGACCTGACGGAGCAGCAGCTCGACGAGGCGCTGGATGTCCTGCGGATGACACGGCCGTAACCTTTCCCGGCGCCGGCGTGAACCGTGACGCGCACCGCAGCGTCGTATGCCTATGGCACCTAATATCTGTGCATGGCAGACGGTGGAGCGGTGAGAGCGGTGGAAGCAGGTACGTCGGCGCACTTCTGGGAGCCCGGGAGTCAGATCCTGTGGCGCTACCGGGAGAACGCGGGCACGCACTTCCACATCGCCCGCCCGGTCACCGTCGTACGCGACGACGAGGACCTGCTCGCCGTGTGGCTGGCACCGGGCACCGAGTGTGTGCGGCCGGTGCTGGCCGACGGCACGCCTGTGCACGCCGAGCCGCTGGAGTCCCGTTACACCAAGCCGCGTTCTGTGCGGCGGGACCGCTGGTTCGGCACCGGGGTGCTGAAGCTGGCGCGGCCGGGGCTGCCGTGGTCGGTGTGGCTGTTCTGGGAGCCGGGCTGGCGGTTCAAGAACTGGTACGTGAACCTCGAGGAACCGCTGGCGCGCTGGGCCGGGGGCGTGGATTCCGAGGACCACTTCCTGGACATCACCGTGGACCCGGACCGCTCTTGGCAGTGGCGGGACGAGGACGAGTTCGCGCAGGCCCAGCGGGACGGGCTGATGGGCCCGGACCTGGCCGAACAGGTCAGGGAGGCGGGGCGCTGCGCGGTGGAGGTGATCCGTGACTGGGGCCCGCCGTTCTCGGACGGCTGGCCCGACTGGCGGCCCGATCCGTCCTGGACTGTTCCGCTCCTTCCGGAAGACTGGGACCGCACGCCCGCGCACTTGTCCTCGTGAGACCCTTGATGCGCCCCCGGGCCGCAAAC
>NZ_JBHVYZ010000016.1:72769-119896 GCF_042880295.1 Streptomyces sp. NPDC058307 | reverse complement strand
ACGGCACGCCCGCGCACTTGTCCTCGTGAGACCCTTGATGCGCCCCCGGGCCGCAAACGTAGGATCGTCCTCCGCAAGAGTGCGCAGCGGCAACTTCCGGAGCGGGCACTGGGCTTGACCGATCGTCACCGAGGGGCGGCAGGACGTGAGCGTGGGGTACGAGGGCAACACCGGTACGGGCCGCGGAAGGTTGACCAAAAACGCAGGAACAGCCCCTGACCACGCGGGAATTCCGTTCCTGGGACACGTATTCCGGGTATCGGGATTTCGGCGGGACCCACTGCGCGTACGGCGCGCAGCCCCGGACGGACGGATTCGACACGCGTGACGGAGCACCCGACCTCCTTCGAACGCCCCCAGCCGGGCGTCGACCCCACGGACCCCCGCGGGGCGCTCCTGCGTACCCCGGCGCCACCGCCCGCCCAGGGTGTCGAGGCGCCGACGGCCCTGCCGGTCCAGGCCCGCTCCGGTGACCCCGCGCCGGAGGCGGCCCCCGTCGTCCAGGCGGGCAGCGGCACGACCGGCAGAACCGGCAACCCCAAGGACATGGGCATGAACCCGGCCGGTACCGGCCCCGAGCACTCCCAGCCGGCCGCCGCGGAGCCGGACACGCACCGCCCGCGGCCCGTCCCCGAGGGGGTTCCGGTCCAGCCGGGCGGTGCGGACGAGCGGCCGCCCCAGAGCGGTGACGAGCGCCGTACCGGGCAGGGCCTGGCCCCGGGCCGGCCCACGCCCATGCGGCGCGACGGCGACCGGCTGCGCTTCGTGGGCGCGGCGACCCGCCGGATCGCGCGCGGCATCGACCTGGACGAGATCGTGATGGGTCTGTGCCGGGCGACCGTGCCGACCTTCTCGGACGCGATCCTCGTCTATCTGCGCGACCCGCTGCCCGTCGGTGACGAGCGGCCCACCGGCCCCCTCGTGCTGCGACTGCGGCGCAGCGACCGCATCCCGCAGCAGGAGCGGGACCTGGAGGACGGCATCCTGCCGGTGCCGGTGCCGGAGAACCCGACCGAGCTGGACGCGCTCGGCACCGAACTGTGCGAGGTGCAGCCCGGCAGCGCGCTCGCGGAGGTGCTGCGCGGGGTGCGTCCGGTCTTCACGGACACCCCCGCGGCCCACGCCGCGCTGCCGGAACTGCTCGGGGAGGGCGGCGAGTTCGCCGTACCGAGCGGCCGGCGGGCGATTCTC
This sequence comes from Streptomyces sp. NPDC058307, assembly GCF_042880295.1. Taxonomy (NCBI): domain Bacteria; kingdom Bacillati; phylum Actinomycetota; class Actinomycetes; order Kitasatosporales; family Streptomycetaceae; genus Streptomyces; species Streptomyces sp. NPDC058307. Next base: position 118,705 of record NZ_JBHVYZ010000016.1, on the reverse strand, counting down.
GCCCCGCTGCGCGGCCGGCGCCGGGTCATCGGCGCCGCCCTGTTCCTGCGCCGACCCGACCGGATCCCCTTCGACCCGGACGACCTGCTCGTCGCCGCCCAGCTCGCCACGCACAGCGCGCTGGGCATCGACAAGGCGGTTCTGTACGGCCGTGAGGCGTACATCGCCGACGAGCTGCAGCGCACCATGCTGCCCGAGACGCTCCCGCGGCCCACCGGCGTACGGCTGGCCTCGCGCTATCTGCCGGCCGCCGAGACGGCCCGGGTGGGCGGTGACTGGTACGACGCGATCCCGCTGCCCGGCAGCCGGGTCGCGCTGGTCGTGGGTGACGTGATGGGGCACTCCATGACGTCCGCGGCGATCATGGGCCAGCTGCGGACGACCGCGCAGACCCTCGCCGGGCTCGACCTGCCTCCGCAGGAGGTGCTGCACCACCTCGACGAGCAGGCCCAGCGGCTCGGCACGGACCGCATGGCGACCTGCCTCTACGCCGTCTACGACCCGGTGTCGCACCGGATCACCATCGCCAACGCCGGTCATCCGCCGCCGGTGCTGCTGCATCTGGGCGGCCGGGCCGAGGTGCTCCGGGTGCCGCCGGGCGCGCCGATCGGTGTCGGGGGCGTGGACTTCGAGGCCGTGGAACTGGACGCGCCGGCCGGGGCGACCCTGCTGCTGTACACCGACGGGCTCGTCGAGTCCCGGCTGCGGGACGTGTGGACCGGGATAGAGCAGCTGCGCGAGAAGCTCGCCGCGACCGCGCAGCTCACCGGGCCGGATCATCCGCCGCCGCTGGAGGCGTTGTGCGACGAGGTGCTCGACATGCTCGGTCCCGGCGACCGGGACGACGACATCGCGCTGCTCGCGGCCCGCTTCGACGGGATCGCGCCCAGCGATGTGGCGTACTGGTTCCTGGAGCCGGAGGACGCGGCACCGGGCCGGGCCCGGCGGCTCGCGCGGCGGGCGCTGTCCCGCTGGGGCATGGAGGATCTGACCGACTCCGTCGAGCTGCTGGTCAGTGAGGTCGTGACCAACGCGGTCCGGTACGCCACCCGGCCGGTGACGCTGCGGTTGCTGCGGACCGATGTGCTGCGGTGCGAGGTCGGGGACGACGTGCCGCAACTGCCGCGGCTGCGGCAGGCCCGGGCCACCGACGAGGGCGGGCGGGGCCTGTACCTCGTCAACCGGCTGGCCCGGCGGTGGGGAGCGACCCGGCTCAGCACCGGCAAGGTGGTGTGGTTCGAGCTCAACAGGAGCTGATCCAAAGGATGTGCAGAGAGCCCCGCAGGAAACCGTGCGCGACGAGAGGGATCCCGCCCGCGCACGGTTACTGTTGCCCCTCAGCCGGAGAGAATGTTCAGGTCAGGCGGAGCGCTGATGGCGCTGCAGCTCTACGGCCGCACGGCGGCGGGCGGGTTCGAACGCGTTGACGGAACCGGCGCCCTGGCCGGGCATCCCGCTCCAGTCAGCGATCTTCGTGGCGACTCTTTGCAGATGCGCGTCGCCGGGCTTCACATCGATCTGGAAGTGGCTCTCCTTCGGAGTCTGCTCGTCCCCTCCCCACCGCACGACGCCTTCACACTCGGCAAGGATGTCCCGCACGATCACCAGCTCGTGCGGGAAGAAGCCGTTTTCCGCACCGACCGGGTAACCCGTCGGCCTGATCGCGATCGCTGTGCCGGACAGGTAGTTGCTCTCGTAGGACTGTTGAACGGTGCGAGCCGTTCCATGGCCCGTGACGTCGCCCGACCTCAGGGTGTCGATCTCATAGTGGAAACGTCGGGCCACGTGGAGCAGCACGGTGGCAACCTCACCGTCGCTGACCGCCACGCTCAGACCGCTTCCCTCGATCTGCTGCGGCCTCGGGGCGTCGATGACCGGCCATCCGTTGGCCGATCTCGCACCGCGCCACTGCTGCTTTTGCTGCGCGGCTACAGCGGTGCCCGCAGCACCGCCCACTCCTAGCGCGATGCCACCGGCGGCACCAAGGCCCACGCTCAGGAAACGCCGACGATCCAACCACACCGAGGGCGGTATGACATCACTCACGGACGAGCTCCTTCTTTCGCTTCACGGCCGCGCGCACGGCCAGAACTGAACAGACGGCTACGCCGGTCAGACAGGCGTAGAGCAAGGGGTTGATCGCGGCAGGTACCAGGTCGACCGTTGTTCCATCGCTCCAACGGCAGACGCGGGACACCGGGAACGCACTGTCGGTAATCGACTGCGGCCGGTTCGACGGTCCTTTCCCGGCCTGGATCGCGCAGCTCTCCTCGCTCCGCGTGAATCCGGACAGCGCGCCGACGGCGTAAACGACGAGCGAGAGCAGCACTCCCAGCAGGGCAGCGCCCGTCCATGCCCATGTCCTTCTCTCCAGGCCGACGACCTGTGGAGTGGAGAGCCTGCGCGCGCACCGGGCAGCAAGGAGAACGAATAGTACGAGGGCGATCAGTACCGCCGAACCGGAAAGTGTCATCGGGAACGCAGATTCTTCTTCTGATTGGCGAGGAGGGTGGCCTTCATGCCGCCTTCCAGCTTGGCCCGGGAGGCGAGGGACTCACCAAACGCGTTGACGAAATCGGTGAGCTTGTCGTTGGGCAGCATGGCTGGCAGCAGAGTTGCATAACCCGCGATCCCCCAGATGAGCGAATTGCGCCCCAAGGTGATCACCGGATCCTTTTCCGTGATCAGCATCATTCGGGCGGTGTCGGAGGCCAGGCTCTGCGTGCCGCCGAACCGCTGGACGTAGTAGTCGCGGAAGCGGCTGAGCCCACCGGTTCCCCGGTAGTGGTCGGTGACCGCTTGCACGATGGTCTTCCCGTCGCGCACCCGCTCCGCGATGAGATAGCCGTCGGAGTCCTCGAGGAGGTCTTTGTAGGCGAAAGAGGAGTCCACGCCGATCTTCGCGAACTTGTCCATGACGTAGTTGCGCCCAGACGGGTAGCTGTCGGAGTCCCTGCGCCACTCACCGTAGAGCGTCATGATGTCGCCACCCCAGCCACCCACATCCCCGGCGCCCGCGTTGATGATGTCCGCGGGCTGTTTCTTCACGAAGTGCGCGTTGGCCGTGGCCATCAGGTGTTCTGCGCCGATGGCATAACCGGTGTAGGGATCCTTGAACTCGTCGTAGAGACCGACTCCGTTGTTCTCAACGTACTCGACGAACGTCTTGTCGGGGTCACCTATGAGCGCCCACAGCTCATGACATGGAAGCAGTCACCGGTGCGCACAGCAGATGCCGAAGGCCGGGCCCTGACGAGGGTGACGCGGCGCGTCCCCGCCTGGAGTCAGAAACGACGGATGCAGGGGAGCAGAACGCACGGAGCAGGTCGGTGCGCGAAGAGCCGAATGTGCGGCATCACGATGTTCCCCCGGGTTGCGGCTGAAATGCGCAGAGGTGGAGTGGTCAGCTCCGTCGTGCGCAATTGCCACCGCACATGGAGATCGACTTGTCAGGCACGGATCATTTCTGGCCGCCGACACCATGGCGCAAGAGTGCCTACCCGGCAGCTCGCACACCCGACCTGGGCAATTCATGTACACAACACGGGAAAGACCTGTGCGGACCATGTGAATCAGGTGGGTGTCCGACGCCGCTCCCGGGCCACGAGTTGACCGAAACCCACCGCACACAAGGGGGCTCCCGGCGCAGACCGCCGGGAGCCCCCTTGTGTGTTCAGGTCACGGTTGCTCCCTGTCCTGCGGATCCAGTGGGTTTTCCGGGCCCGAGGAGGTACTCACGGGCGGACTCGTCGTCGGGCTGGACGAAGTCGTCGGAGTCGACGAGGCCGGGGGACTCGTCGTCGGCGTGCTCGACGGGGTGCTCGACGGCTTCTCCGACGACTGCGACGGAGACGGCTTGTCGGACTCCGTGGGCGTGGCCGACGGCGACGGCGACCTGGACGGCTGCTGGACCGCGGCGCCCTGGTCCGTTTCCAGGTCGAACTTGGTGACCTCGGTCTGGACGCCGAAGGTGTAGGCCGCCCAGATCTGGGCCGGGTATCCGCCACCATTGATACGGCCGGGGCTCGGGATCAGGCCGGTGGCGCCGGTCAGGGTGACCTGGGCGTGCGGGGGCTTGGCGTCCTCACCGAAGAGCCCCACGGAGGTGACCAGGCTCGGGGTGAAGCCGGTGAACCAGGCGGACTTGTTGTTGTCGGACGTACCCGTCTTGCCTGCGACCTTCTGGCCGTTGCGCAACGGGTTGTCGCGCACCGAGGTCCGGGCCGTACCGTCGTCGATCACGCCCGTGAGCACAGAGGTGACCCCGTCGGCGGCGTCCCGGCTGATGACCTGCTCCCCGATCGCCTTCGGCAGGGTGACCGTGTGGGCGTTGTTCTCCACGGACTTGATGAGGGTCGGTGTGACCTTCTGGCCGTGGTGGTCGAGGGTGGCGTAGACGCCGGCCATGTCCAGGGGGCTCGCACCCATGGAGCCGAGGGTCTGCGCGGGGACCGCCTTCAGCCCATCGGTGTCCATACCCAGTTTCTTGGCGACCTTCATGACGTTGTCCATGCCGACGTCGACGCCCATCTGCGCGAAGACGGAGTTGATGGACTGGTTCATCGCCGTCTGGACGGGGACCTGCTTGCCGTAGTCGTGGTCGTCCTCGTTCTCGGGAGCGAATCCGACCTTGTCGCCGTTGCTGTCCACGACCTGACGCTTGCTGGTGCCGTCGTAGAACGTGTTCGCCGTGATCGGGTCGCCATTCCGGGTCTTGGCGTCCTCGTCGAAGGCGGCGGCGAGGATCACCGGCTTGAAGGTCGAGGCGGGCTGGTAGTCGCGACGGGTGGCGTTGTTGGTGTAGTGGTCGAAATAGTTCGTGCCGCCGTACATCGCCACGACCGCGCCCGTCTTCGGGTCGACCGAGACGGCACCGGCCTGGACGTTCCCGTCGACCTTGCGCTTCTCCGGGTCGAGCTTGCTGGTGAGCTGCCCCTTGACGGACTTCTCCAGTGCCGCCTGCTTCTTCTTGTCGATGTTGAGGGTGATGTCCCAGCCGCCGGCCTTGACCATCGTCACGGCGTCATTGAGGCTCTCCGCGGTGCCCTGGGCGACCAGTTGCTTGGCCAGCTGATTGTTGGCCGCATCCACCAGGTAGCCGATCTGCCCCTTCATGCCGGGCGAGGGCTTGGGTTCCTTCGGTATCGGAAACTCCATGGACTGACGTTTGCTCTGGTCGAGCCAGCCCTTCTCGACCATGTTGTCCAGGACGTAGTTCCAGCGCTGCTGGACCAGTTTTCTGCCGACCGGGCCCGCGGCCTGCCAGTCGTACTGGCTGGGCGCCTGGAGCAGCGCAGCGAGGTATGCGCCCTGCTCGACGGAGAGCTTGTCGGCGTCGACGTGGTAATAGGCCTGCGCAGCGGCCTGGATGCCGTAGGCGTTGCGGCCGTAGTAACTGGTGTTGATGTAGCCGGCGAGGATGTAGTCCTTGGACTTCTCCCGGTCCAGCTTCAGCGAGATGACCAGTTCCTTCAGCTTGCGCGTGGCGGTCTGTTCCTGGGTCAGGTAGTAGTTCTTGACGTACTGCTGGGTGATCGTCGAACCACCCTGGGCGCCTTTACCCGCGAGGGTGTTGAACAGACCGCGGGCGGTACCTTTGAGATCGACACCGGAGTCCTGGTAGAAGGTCTTGTTCTCGGCGGCGACGAAGGTGCGCTGGACGGGCTTGGGGATCTCGTCGAGGCCCACGACCTCACGGTTTACTTCGCCGTCGCGGGTGAGAATGGCGCCGTCGCTGTACCTGAAGATGTTGCTCTGGCGCTTGGCGTCAGCGTTCGCCGGGGGGATCGGCGTCACCAGGTACAGCACGATGAAGGCGCCGATACCGAGCAGGCAGAAGCCGAGGAACGTGCCGAGGATCTTCTTCCAGGTGAAGAGCCGGCGTATGCCGCTCTTACCTTTTTTCGCGCCCTTCTTGCCCTGCGCCGCTCTGCGCGCCGCGGCCCTGCCGCCGGTCACGATGCCGTCGCTCGGCGTCCCGGACGAGCGCGTGGGCGGCGCCGCGCGGCGGCCACCGCGCTGACGTGCTCTTCTCTCTTCCGCTCGTCCCATGGGTCGACTCGCTCCGCTTCCTCATCGGCGGCCACACCGGTTCGTGGCTCAGGTCAGCTCAGAAAGCTAACACCGGTCTATATGACACAGCGCATTCGATCGGGGCCGGGGCGGGCGTGAGAATCAGCACCCGCCTCCTCGGAACCAGACCTCCGAGAGGGTGTCAAGGTTGCCAGGACGGGGTAAAGTGCTATCACTTTGCTAGATTCGAGCTAGACGGGGGACCACTATGTCCGCGCAAGACTCCGCACCCATCGCCGACACACCCGACATGCCCGCCCCACGCGTACGCGAGGTGGCCGCGCACAGCATCGGCGGCGCGCTCGTGCTGCTGCTGGGCCTGGCCGGGCTGCTGATCGCCGTCTTCCTGTTCGCCGCGAGCGGGGAGAGCCCCGGCTTCGCCGTCGGCGGGGTCCTCGTGCTGATCGCGGCGCTCATCTCACTGCGCGGCCTGAACACGGTCGCACCGGGCGAGGCCCGGGTCGTCCAGCTCTTCGGGCGCTACAAGGGCACCATCCGCCAGGACGGCCTGCGCTGGGTGAACCCCTTCACCTCCCGGACCAAGGTCTCCACCCGCGTCCGCAACCACGAGACCGCCGTCCTCAAGGTCAACGACGCCTACGGCAACCCGATCGAGCTGGCCGCGGTCGTGGTGTGGAAGGTCGAGGACACCGCGCAGGCCACCTTCGAGGTCGACAACTTCGTGAAGTTCGTCGCCACCCAGACCGAGACGGCCGTACGGCACATCGCCATCGAGTACCCCTACGACGCCCACGAGGAGGACGGGCTCTCGCTGCGCGGCAACGCCGACGAGATCACCCAGAAGCTCGCCACCGAGCTGCACGCGCGCGTGGAGTCGGCCGGCGTGCAGATCATCGAGTCCCGCTTCACCCACCTCGCCTACGCGCCGGAGATCGCCTCGGCGATGCTCCAGCGGCAGCAGGCCGGAGCGGTCGTCGCGGCCCGGCGCCAGATCGTGGAGGGAGCGGTCGGCATGGTCGAGGAGGCGCTGGCCCGCATCACCGAGCGGGACATCGTGGAGCTGGACGAGGAGCGCAAGGCGGCGATGGTGTCCAACCTGATGGTGGTGCTGTGCGGCGACCGCGCCCCGCAGCCGGTCCTCAACACCGGGACGCTCTACCAGTGACGGCACCTTTCGAGGGGGACTCCCCCGAGCGGCGGCCTCAGCAGCGCAAGCAGGTGCTGCTGAGGCTGGACCCGCTGGTGTACGAGGCGCTGGCGCGCTGGGCCGGGGACGAACTGCGGTCCGCGAACGCGCAGATCGAGTTCCTGCTGCGCAGGGCCCTGAAGGAGGCCGGCCGGCTGCCCGGTGACGCCGGCCCGCTGCCGCGCCGGGGACGGCCCCCCAAGGACGCCCGGGACGCCCGGGATACCCAGGGCCCGGGCCCTTGAGCGCGTGTAGCAGAACCGTGACAATCGGCGCTCACCTGCGGCTCCACACGCCCCGGACGCGACTGCACACCGCGCGTATACACGAGGGGTATACACCGCATGTACAGTCCTCCTCATGTCCATCGGTCACACCCTCCTAGGGCTCCTGGAGTCCGGGCCCCGCCACGGTTACGACCTCAAGCGGGCCTTCGACGAGAAGTTCGGTCACGACCGGCCGCTGCACTACGGCCAGGTCTACTCGACGATGTCGCGGCTGCTGAAGAACGGGCTCGTCGAAGTCGACGGTGTCGAGCCCGGCGACGGCCCCGAGCGCAAGCGGTACGCCATCACGGACGCCGGGGTCACCGACGTTCAGCGGTGGCTCGCCACGCCCGAGAAGCCCGAGCCGTATCTCCAGTCCACGCTGTACACCAAGGTCGTCCTCGCGCTGCTCACGCACCGGGACGCCGGAGACATCCTCGACAACCAGCGCGCCGAGCACCTGCGCATGATGCGCATCCTCACCGACCGCAAGCGCAGGGGCGACCTCGCCGACCAGCTGATCTGCGACCACGCCCTGTTCCATCTCGAGGCCGACCTGCGCTGGCTGGAGCTGACCGCCGCGCGTCTCGACAAACTCGCGGAGGTGGTGGTCAAGTGACCCCGGCCGGTTCCCTGCTCGTCGCCGACGAGCTGCGCAAGACCTACGGTCCGACCGTCGCGCTCGACGGCGCCCAGTTCTCCATCCACCCCGGCGAGGTCGTCGCCGTCATGGGCCCCTCCGGGTCCGGCAAGTCGACCCTGCTGCACTGTCTCGCCGGGATCGTCCCGCCCGACTCGGGCTCGATCATGTACAACGGCCGCGAGATGGCGACGATGAACGACGCCGAGCGCAGCGCTCTGCGGCGCTCCGAGTTCGGGTTCGTCTTCCAGTTCGGTCAGCTCGTCCCCGAGCTGACCTGCGTGGAGAACGTGGCGCTGCCGCTGCGGCTGAACGGCACCTCCCGCAAGGAGGCCGAGAAGGCGGCTCTGGGCTGGATGGAGCGCCTGGAGGTCGACGACCTGAGGAAGAAGCGGCCCGGTGAGGTCTCCGGCGGTCAGGGGCAGCGCGTGGCCGTGGCCCGGTCCCTGGTGACCAACCCGCGGGTGCTGTTCGCGGACGAGCCGACCGGCGCCCTGGACTCCCTCAACGGCGAGCGGGTCATGGAACTGCTCACCGAGGCCGCCCGGTCCACCAACGCGGCCGTCGTCCTCGTCACGCACGAGGCACGGGTGGCCGCCTACTCCGACCGCGAGATCGTCGTACGGGACGGGAAGTCCCGGGACATGGAGCGGGTCGTATGAGCGTGCGGCAGTGGTGGAGAGACCTCTCCATGGGGGTTCGGTTCGCCTTCGCGGGCGGGCGCGAGGGGTGGGTCCGGGCGCTGCTGACCGCGGTCGGGGTCGGGCTCGGGGTGGCGTTGCTGCTGCTGACCACCGCGCTGCCGAGCGCGCTCGCCGTGCGGAACCAGCGGGGCGACGCCCGCGCGGACACCAACTACGGGCAACACCTGAAGAAGGCCGACAACACCCTGCTGTCGGGGAACGCGTCCACCACCTTCCGGGACACGGAGATCCGCGGCCGGGACCTGGAGCCCGAGGGGCCGAAGGCGCCCCTGCCGCCGGGGATCGCGAAGTTCCCCGCGGTCGGCGACATGGTCGTCTCCCCCGCGTTGAAGAAACTGATGGAGTCCCGTGACGGCAAGCTGCTTCGCGAGCGGCTGCCGAACCGGATCGTCGGGACGATCGGCGAGAGCGGGTTGATCGGCTCCCACGAACTCGCCTTCTACCGCGGGGCCGAGGGGCTCGCCGCCCAGGGCCTCAACAGCCCCGGAGTCACCCGGATCGACAAGTACGGCAACCCGTACCCGACCGCCTCGCGCTCCGACCCGGTGCTGGTGCTGCTGGTCCTCGTCGTCTTCGTGGTGCTGCTGATGCCGGTCGCCGTGTTCATCACCGCGGCCGTGCGCTTCGGCGGCGAGCGGCGCGACCGGCGGCTCGCGGCCCTGCGGCTGGTGGGCGCCGACGGCCGCTCGACCCGGCGGATCGCCGCCGGCGAGGCGCTGGCCGGCGCGGTGCTCGGACTCGTCCTCGGCACCGGGTTCTTCCTGATCGGCCGTGAAGTGGCGGGCTCCGTCGAGGTGTTCGGGCAGAGCGTGTTCCCGAGCTACCTCAACCCCTCGCCGCTGCTGGCTCTGTTGATCGCGGTCGCGGTGCCCGCGGCGGCCGTCCTCGTGACGCTGCTCGCCCTGCGCGGCGTGGTGATCGAGCCGCTCGGCGTGGTGCGTACGGCGAAGCCCGCGCGGCGCCGGCTGTGGTGGCGGCTGCTGGTGCCGCTGGCCGGACTCGCGATGCTCTACCCGATGGTAGGCAAGGGCCGCGACGGCGGCGACTTCAACCAGTACCTCGTCACCGGCGGCGTCGTCCTGCTCCTCGTCGGCGTGACCGCGCTGCTGCCGTGGATCGTCGAGGCGGTCGTGGCCCGGCTGGGCGCGGGCGGAGTGTCCTGGCAACTTGCCGTGCGCAGGCTCCAGTTGAGCAGCGGCACGGCCGCCCGGATGGTCAACGGGGTCGCGGTCGCGGTGGCCGGGGCGATCGCCCTGCAGATGCTGTTCGCCGGCACCGACAGCGAGTACACGAAGGACACCACCTACGACGTCTCGCGGGCGCAGATGCAGGTGCAGGTCCCGGAAGGGGGCAAGCTCGACGCGGTCGCGAAGGACCTCGCCGCGACCAAGGGCGTCCAGCAGGTCTACGCCTACGAGGAGGGCTACGTGGCCGACGGGCCGGGCGACCGGGCGCGCTGGACCCGGGCGACCGTCGCCGGCTGCGCGACCCTGCGGGAGGTGGCCGTGCTGCCCTCCTGCCACGAGGGTGACACCTTCGCCGTACGGGGCGGCGATCCCGAGGCCGAGGCCGGGGCCGCGCCGCTCAAGCCCGGAGGGAAGGTCTACTTCGAGACCACCGAAGACCCGGAGAAGAGCAAGCTGGTGGCCTGGACCGTGCCGAAGGGCATCAAGCAGGCCCGTTCCGTCGCGGACCCGACGGGCTACAAGCGCGGGGGCATCCTGATCACTCCGAGCGCGGTGGGCTCGACGGTCGCGCCGGGACTGAGCGGAGAGGTCTATGTGCGGCTCGACGAGTCGCTGCCGGACGCCCGCGAGTACGTACGCAACACCGCGGCCCGCATCAACCCGCACGAAGAGCCGATGACCTGGGTCTCCAGCGAGCGCAACGACCGCTACGACACCATCCGCACCGGCCTGTTCGTGGGCGCCGCCTGTGTCCTCGCGCTGATCGGGGCGAGCCTGCTGGTCTCCCAGCTGGAGCAGTTGCGGGAGCGCAAGAAGCTGCTGTCGGCGCTGGTCGCCTTCGGCACCCGGCGGCGCACCCTGAGCCTGTCGGTGCTGTGGCAGACGGCGATCCCGATCTCGCTGGGGCTGCTGCTGGCCTCGGTGGTGGGGCTGACGCTGGGCGCGGTCCTGCTGAAGATGACGGGCGCGGCGGTCCGCGTGGACTGGCCGAGTGTGCTGTCGATGACCGGTGTGGGTGCCGGGGTCGTCCTCGTGGTGACGCTGCTGAGCCTGCCGCCGCTGCTCAGGCTCATGCGGCCGGACGGGCTGCGGACGGAGTAGCCGCCCGCAGCCGGGTGCCCGCTCAGAGGCTGTACTCCTTCACCACCCGCCGGACCTGGGCGAACAGCATGCCGACGTTGACCGACTTACGGCACACCACCACGGCCACGACGTCCTGCTGTTCGCCCAGCCGCACGAACAGGTGCGTGAGGTTCTCGCTGTTGACGAGGATCTCCTGGAAGAAGTGGTGGTCACTGCTGACCCCACGGCGCTCCTTGAAGACGTCCTCGATCATCACGACCGTACGGCCCTGGAACAGGTCGAGCGTCGCACCCGCCAGGAGGTCCAGGACCTCCGGCGGGTGGTTCTCGACGGTCTCGTACGACAGCAGCATGCCGGTGGACATGTCGACCACACCGGACGCGACGCACTCGGGGGCGTCGGTGCGAAGGGACTTGACCAGGCCCATCACCTGGTCGGAGAAACCTGGGGTCATACGCTTCGTCGCCATCCCTTCAGACTCCTTCTGGTGCTTTCCCGGGCGCCTCGTCGGTGAGGATCGAGCCGATCCGGTTCAGGGTCGGCTGGGTCGCCCGGTGCAGGTGGTCCACGTCCAGGCCCTCGTCGCCGAGCACGACCATCAGGGCGCTCTCCCCGACGGCGTAGAAGGCGGCGCAGCCGTGGCTGCCGTAGGTCACCGTCCGGCGCAGGGTGCCGCGGGCGGTCGCCCCGGCGGTGCGCCGGGCGAGGCCGAGGCCGGCCGCCGCGAGTGCGGCGAGGCCCTCCGGGTCGATCGAGTCGGCGGTGTCGGCGGCGATGAGCAGTCCGTCCGCGGCGGCCAGCGCGGTGTCCGTGATGCCGGTGACCTGCTCGCGCAGACCGCGCATTTCGAGCGCCAGGGCTTGGTGGTCCATAAATGCAACTCCCCTATTTCTGTTCGCATCTGATCGGCTTTTTCATGTGGACGTTCCGTTTCTGAGCCGGAAGAATCCGCCGGGTTTTCGGCGGGGCAGATCGGTTCTCGCCGGGGCCGGGGACCGCTCCACGGGCGGCGGCCTGCGGGGCCTCAGTTCTTCGCCCTCGGGCAGGGCACGGACCGCGACGGGCGCGGGCGGTCCCGCGCATACCAGGAGCCCTTCGTCGAGCATGCGAGCGATCTCGACCGTCACGGTGTAGACACCGCGTCCGACCCGGAAGGCGAGGTCGCGGGCCGTACTGCGGCCGTCGGCGTGCGTGAGCAGCTCGTGCCGCAGGGCCCCGGTCGCGCTGCCCGTGCCGGAGCGCACGGGACGCTCCCGGTCGGGGTGCACGGGGTGCGGCAGGGCGGCGAGGGCGGTGAGGCGGCGGATCGCGTCCTGGAGCAGTCTGAGGGGCGGCTCACCCAGTGGGACCTGCGCGAACGGCTCCGCGGTGGGGAGGCGTTCGCACTCCTCGACCCGGCCCGCGGCCATCGCGAAGGCGGCGTCGTGCAGGGCCAGCGAGCACACCACCCGCAGCTGCGCGGCCCCCGCGTAGCCGTGCGCGACGAGCGCGGTGGCCGGCCAGCGCGAGCCGCCGGACTCCCGCACCAGCTGGGCCCACTGCTCGCCGCTGACCCGCCCCGAGCGCAGCAGCAGCGCCTCGGGGCCCGGGGCGCCGGGCGACTCCGCGGCGACCACCCGGCCGTCCCCGAAGTGGAAGGTGCCACCGGGGGTCCCGGTGATCCGCAGCTCTCCGGTGAAGCCGTCACGGCCGCACGCGGCCAGGGCCTGAGCCAGGTGTTCGTGACCCGACATCACATCCCCCGCCGTTTCGCACACACGCCTGACGTGTAGCGCTGAGGAGGGAAGGTGTATCAGTCCGGGCGCATATTCCGGGGGCGGCTTTCCTACCTGTCTCTAGTTGACGGAAGTTGAGTCCCCGGGATGTTCAAAACAGTGTGTTCGGCGCTCAATTGACCGAATCCGAGACGGGTTTTTCAGGGTCCGGAGGCGGTTCCGCCCGACCGTCTTCCGTTGTCACGACCTCGTCCTCGGCCTCGGGCGGCGCCGACTGTTCCTCGGCGTACGCCTTGAGGTAGCTCACCACCGTGTTCGTCACCGCCACCAGCGGTACGGCCACCACCGCACCGCCGATGCCGGCCACCATGCCGCCGGTCGCGACCGTGAGGACGACCGCGAGCGGGTGGACGCGCACCGCGCGGCCGAGGATGAACGGCTGGAGGATGTGGCCCTCGATCTGCTGGACGGCGAGGACCACCGCGAGGGTCATCACCGCCGTGAACACGCCCTGCGTGACCAGCGCCACGAGGACCGCCAGCGCACCGGAGGCGACCGCGCCCACGAGCGGGATGAAGGAGAACAGGAAGATGAAGACGGCGAGCGGGACGGCCATGGGGACGTCGAGGAAGTAGATGCCGATGCCGATGAAGACGGCGTCGATGAGGGCCACCAGCACCGTGCCGCGGACGTAGGCGGTCAGGGTGCGCCAGGCGCGCGGGCCCGCGCCGGCCACGGCGGGGCGGGCGGCCGTGGGGACCAGCTTCAGCGTCCACTCCCAGATGCGCCGGCCGTCGTAGAGCAGGAAGAGGGTGGAGAAGAAGGTCAGCAGGATGCCGGTGAGGGCCTCCACGACGACCTGGACGCCCTCCAGGCCCGCCGAGGTGATCTGGTCGGTGTTGGCGCCGACCGCCTCCCGCAGGTTCTTGGCGATCTGGTTGATCTGCTTGTCGGTGACGTGGAAGGGGCTCTTCAGGAGCCAGTTGCGCAGATCGTCGATGCCGCTCTGGATCTGGTTGGAGAGGTCGTCGATGTTCTCCATGACCTGCCAGGTCACGAACCAGCCCATCAGCCCTATCACGACGAAGCCGAGGATGGCGGTGAGCGCCGTGGCGGGGCCGCGCGGCACGCCGTGCCGCATGAGGCGGGCCACCGTCGGCTGGAGCAGCGCGGTGATGAGCAGGGCGACGACGAAGGCGAAGACGACGAGCTGTACTGAGCTGATGACCCGCATCAGCACCCAGACGGTGCCTGCCAGGATCAGGAGCCGCCAGCCGGCCTCGGCGGCGACCCGTACGCCCCACGGCACGGCCTGCGCCGGGTCGGGGCGGGGGACCAGCACGACGGGCGGGCGGGAGACGGTCCTCGCCGGCTTCTTCGGCTCGCGCTCGGGCTGCCGCCGGCCCGAGTCGGCCTCGGCCTCCTCACGGGCCACCTCGGCGCGGCGCTCGTCCAACCGCTCTCCGACATCGGTCAGTCGGGCACCGATCCGACCGATCCACCCTGGCACTCGCGACATGATCCGTCCTCTTCCCCCGTCTCTCCCCACCACTCCCCCCCTGGAGTCGTCCGGTCCGACCGTACAGGGCAAAAGCCCCTCCCCCTAGGACGGGGAGGGGCTTCGCGAGGTTGAGTGCCGGACGCGCTCAGTACCAGCTGTTGGCCTGCCAGAACGACCAGGCCTCACAGGGGCTGCCGTACCGGCTGTCCATGTAGTTGAGGCCCCACTTGATCTGGGTGGCCGGGTTGGTCTGCCAGTCATCGCCGACCGAGGACATCTTGGAGCCCGGCAGGGCCTGGAAGAGACCGTAGGCACCGGAGGAGGCGTTGACGGCCCGGTAGTTCCAGCTGGACTCGTGGTTCACGATGTTGCTGAAGCACTGGAACTGCCCGCTCGGCACCATCGAGGCAGCCATCGCCTGGATCTGGTCGACGGTGTACGAGCCCTGCACCGGGAAGCTGGAGGAGCTCCTGCTGGCCTTCTCCTTGGCCTCGGCGCGTTCCTTGGCTTCCTTGGCCGCCTTCTCGGCGGCCTCCTTCTTCTCGATCGCGGACTTGGCGGCGGCCTTGCGGGCCGACTCCTCCGCGACCTTCTTGGCGCTCGCGTCCGCGGCGATGGCCTGTGTGTCGGCCTGCTGCGTGAGGGACGCGGTCTGCACCTGAGCCTGCTCACCCGCGGGGATGTCCGCCAGGAGCGTCGTCGTGTCGGCTGCCGTCGCCTCGGCGTCATTCGGCTGCGCGACACTGCCGGAGGCAACTCCGACAACGCTTCCGACAGCGGTGACCGCGGTGGCGGAGGCCACTGCGAATCCCCGGACCGAAATCGGGCTCACACGGTTTTCCTTCCAGCATCGCCCGCTTCGGTGACCCTGGCGGACGCAATCGTGCCCCTAGACACTGGCCTCCCAACTGCGGGGTCACGGGAGGCACGGGCCCGGTGGGCAACTCCCTCGCGGGGAGCGCCGCATGGTGCGCGGGCGGCATACGACGACGCTGTGGAGTTTGTGGTGAAGCTGTGGTGCCGTACCGCTGGGGGTACAGATGTGTCGTATGCGGGGCCTGACAGGAGTGAGACTCTGCCGTAACCGGACGCCGGGTGGCAATTCTGAGTTGCGTGTGAAAGCTCACATCCCGTTTGACGCCAGGGATTTCGAGAAACGGCGACACACGAAGGCGCCGCCCGGCTAGGCTCTTGGCCTTTCCGGACGGCGCCAACTTGCTCCGGGTTTCCCCTGGTTGTGTCAGATCTGCTGGCGTCAGATCCGGTTTGTCAGATCTGGCTGTCTTCGAGCATTTCGGTCACAAGCGCCGCGATCTGGGACCTCTCGGACCTCGTCAGCGTGACGTGGGCGAAGAGCGGGTGTCCCTTCAGCTTCTCCACCACGGCGACCACACCGTCGTAGCGACCGACCCGCAGATTGTCCCGCTGGGCCACGTCATGGGTCAGAACGACCCGTGAATTCGCGCCGATTCGGGACAGAACGGTGAGAAGCACATTCCGTTCCAGGGACTGCGCCTCGTCCACGATCACGAACGCGTCGTGGAGCGAGCGGCCGCGGATGTGGGTGAGCGGCAGGACCTCGAGCATGCCGCGCGCGGTGACCTCCTCGATGACCTCGCGGCTGGTGACCGCGGACAGCGTGTCGAAGACCGCCTGCGCCCAGGGGCCCATCTTCTCGGCCTCGGAGCCCGGCAGATAGCCGAGTTCCTGCCCGCCCACCGCGTACAGCGGACGGAAGACCATGACCTTCTGGTGCTGGCGGCGCTCCAGGACCGCCTCCAGACCCGCGCACAGCGCGAGCGCCGACTTTCCGGTGCCGGCCCGGCCGCCCATGGACACGATCCCGATGTCCGGGTCGAGCAGGATGTCCAGCGCGATGCGCTGCTCCGCGCTGCGGCCCTTGATGCCGAACGCCTCCCGGTCGCCGCGCACCAGGCGGATGCTGCCCTCGGGCGAGACCCGGCCGAGCGCCTTGCCGCGCTCGGAGTGGATGGTCAGCCCCGTGTGCACGGGCAGCTCGGCGGCCTCGGGGGCGTAGACGTGCCCCTCCTCGAAGAGGATGTCGACCTGTTCGCCGGGCAGCGTCAGCTCGGACATCCCGGTCCAGCCGGAGGAGCCCGTGATGGCGAGTTCGGCGCGGTACTCCTCGGCCAGCAGACCGACCGAGGACGCCTTGATCCTGAGCGGGAGGTCCTTCGAGACGACGGTGACGTCGAACCCCTCGGCCTGCAGATTGCGGGCGACCGCGAGGATGCGGGAGTCGTTGTCCCCCAGCCGGTAGCCGCTGGGCAGCACGCTGGGGTCCGAGTGGTTGAGCTCGACACGGACGGTTCCGCCGAGGTCCCCGATCGGGATGGGGGCGTCCAGACGACCGTGCCGGACCCGGAAGTCGTCGAGCAGGCGCAGGGCCTGCCGGGCGAAGTATCCGAGTTCGGGATGGTGCCTCTTGGCCTCCAGTTCCGTCACCACGACGATGGGAAGCACGACCTCGTGCTCGTCGAAGCGGCTCAGGGCGTTGGGGTCCGACAGCAGAACACTGGTGTCGAGGACATAAGTGCGCCGGTCTGGCTTGTGGCGCTTTGTGCTGGTCACCACGGAAGGACGTACCCCCTCGGATGAGGTCGGGGAGCGACGGAGTGGAGCTGGACCGGTCGACGGCCCGTTTGCACGGGCCGGGAACCGGCCCTCCACTGCTTCTTCCGTGCTGAGACCGCACGGTCGAGCTGGTGCAAAGGGCCTCCCGGGCGGACGGCCCCGTGCCGCCCGCTGAGATCCGACACCCGTGGTTCGGGCATCGACCTGACTGGGTTATGCCCTCGAACATGCGATGCCATGCCAGTGCATATGACGGCGCACTGGTGAACTCCTTGTTACTTCCGCACCGAACGGGGTAGACGAGCGCTCTCTGTGGAGCGCCTGTCAGCCGCCGTAGCGGCGGTGGCGGGCCGCGTAGTCGCGCAGCGCGCGCAGGAAGTCGACCTTGCGGAAGGCCGGCCAGAAGACCTCGCAGAAGTAGTACTCCGAGTGGGCGGTCTGCCACAGCATGAATCCGGACAGCCGCTGCTCGCCGCTGGTGCGGATCACCAGGTCGGGGTCGGGCTGGTCGCCGGTGTAGAGATGGCGGCCGATCATGTCGATGTCGACGGCCTCGGCGAGCTCCTCCATCGAGGTGCCCTTGTCGCGCGCGTCCAGCAGCATCGACCGTACGGCGTCCGCGATCTCCTGGCGGCCGCCGTAGCCGATGGCGACGTTGACGAGTATTCCGTCGACGTGGGCCGTGGACTCCTCCGCCTCCTTCAGCGCCGTCTGCATCGGGGAGGGCAGCAGGTCGGGGGTGCCGACGTGGTGGACGCGCCAGCGGCCGTCGGCGGCGAGGGTGCGCACGACGTCCTCGATGATGCCGAGGAGGGGGCCGAGCTCCTCCGGCGGGCGGTTGAAGTTGTCCGTCGACAGCAGCCAGAGGGTGACGACCTCGACGTCCGTCTCGGAGCACCAGCCGAGGAACTCCTCGATCTTCTCCGCGCCGGCGCGGTGACCGTCGACGGGGCTGGAACCGGCGGCCTTCGCCCAGCGCCGGCTGCCGTCCACGATGACACCGATGTGCTTGGGCACCTGGGCGTGGTCCAGGTGGCCTTCCACCCGGCGTGCGTAGACCTTGACCAGCAGGCCGCGCAGCTTGTCGCGCAGGTTCACGTGAAAGTCAGCCCCTTTGAGATGGCGGTCCCCGCGGCTAGAGCCTACCGGTGGCTTCCGGTGCCAACTGCGTGGGGCCTTCTGGCGCCTGGGCGGCGGCGGGCCGTCGGGGACCGGTCGTGCCCATGCCGCGAAGCGCCTGTCGATGCGGGCCCCGCGCCCTGGCGGGTACCCCCGCCGCCCGACTCATGCGCGTCTCGCGCGCACCTCTCGCTCGACCCTCGCTCGGCTCCCGGACGTCTCCCGGACGTCTCCCGGGCACAAAAAACGGGCCGGTCCGTGGGGGGGAGACGGACCGGCCCGAGGGGGGGTTTCCACCATAACCCTTCGTGAGGGATGGTGTGTGCATCGGCGTGCCACAACTACTCTCCGGAGTCGGACGGCGACGGCGCGCTGGTGGGTCGAAGCCCTGTTCATGGGGGTTTCGTGGCCGAATCGCGGCGGAATCATGGGGGCGTGGGACATCGCCCGCGTGGGTGACTCCGGGTCGGAACGTTTCTTTGACGCCGGGTGTGTGGGCGCGGCACCGCGCAGCCCCCTCCTCTGCGCGGTGCCACCGCGCAGCTTTGCTGACGCGAATTACCTCGTCTTGAACTTACGTCAGCCATGGCCCGTACGCGAGCCGCCTGGGATAACGATGTGGAAACCCCGTGAAGACCATGGATACACGGGGTAAATCGGCCGAGGATGCACCTATTACCCGCTTTAGGGCCATCTGCGTGTCGTTCTCAGGATGTCAGCCGCGCGGTTTGCGGGCCTCGACGAGATGGCGGCTGCTGTGGGCGACGAAGGGACCCTCGGTCTCGATCCGCTCGTGCAGGGACCGCAGTCGGGGCTCGTACTGCGCCACGGTGAAACCGGGGACCATCCACACCACCTTGCGCAGGAAGTGGACGACGGCGGCGATGTCGTGGAACTCGATCCGCAGCCGCTCGGCGCGCAGGTCCACGATCTCCAGTCCGGCGGCCTCGGCGGCGGCGCCCTCGCGGTCGGGGTGGCGGTCCGAGCTCTGTGCCGCGGGCTGCGGGCCCAGGAAGTACTCGACGAGTTCGAAGACACTGCGCGGGCCGACGTGCTGGGCGAAGTACGTGCCTCCGGGCTCCAGTACGCGAGCGATCTCCGCCCACTGCGGGTTGACCGGGTGCCGGCTGCTGACCAGGTCGAAGGTGCCGTCGGCGAAGGGCAACGGCGCGTCCTCCGGTACGGCGACGACCACGACGCCGCGTGGGCGCAACAGGGCGGTGGCCTTGGCGGCGTTCGGCGGCCAGCCCTCGGTGGCCGCGGCGAGCACGGGCGTCCTGACCCCCTGTCCGAGGGCGAAGTCCATGACCTCGCCGCCGCCCGTCTGGATGTCGAGGGAGGCGGCGGCTCCGGCCAGCCGTCCGGCCAGGGAGCGCGCGTACCCCCACGAGGGCCGCGCCTCGGTGGCCCGCCCCTCGAACCACGAGAAGTCCCAGCCCTCCGTGGGCACGGCGGCGCCCTCGGCGACGAGGTCCTCGAATGTGCGGGTGCCGTGGGAGGTCATGGGAGTGATCGTCGCAGGGCGGTGGGGGCGGGCGCAGTACATTTTTCGGCGCTCGGTCGGCCGGTGCACAAGACGCTCGTTCAGCCGGCGCACTCAGAGGGGAATCAGGGCACCAGCGGCCGGACTTCGCGGGCGGCGAACCGTACGAAGCCCTCCGGGTCGGGTTCGTCGGCCGTCGGCTGGAGGACGACCGTGTCGGCGCCGGCGTCGGCGAGCCGCTGTACGGCCTTGGCGACGGCGTCCGCGTCCCCGGCGACACCGAGGTCGGGGACGTCGGCGATGCCCTCGTCGGTGAGTTCGGCGCGCAGCCGGGCAGCCGCGTCGGGTCCGGTGGCCGTGGTGTCGGCGGTGGCGTCGGTGGCGGTGAGGAGATAGACGACGACCCGGTGCGGATCCGTCCGCCCCGCCTTCTGTCGCCCCTCGTCGATGAGCCGCCGGGCCCGGCGGACCCCCTCGGGCGGGGTGCCGGCGGTGAGCACCGTGCCGTCGGCGGCCTCGCCCGCCAGGCGCAGGGTGCGCGGGCCGGTGGCCCCGGTGAGCACCTCGACGGGGCCGTCGGGCGGCCAGTCGAGGGCGACGTCGTCCAGGGAGACGTACCGCCCGCGGGTGGTGACGCTCTCTCCCGCCAACAGGGCCCGCAGCGCGAGGAGATGCTCGCGCAGCAGGGTGAGCGGCGACTCCGCCCGCGCTCCCACCTGCCCCATCCAGTCCTGCACACCGTGCCCGATGCCGAGGACCGCCCGCCCGGGGAACATCCGGTGCAGCGTGGCCGCCTCCATCGCGGTGATGGCGACGTTCCGCAGGGGGACGGGGAGCAGGCCGACGCCGATCCGCACCCGCTCGGTCCAGGCGAGGGCGGCAGCGGCGGTGGAGATCCCGCCCTCCCGGAAACAGTCCTCCCACAGCCAGAGCTCTTCGAGCCCCGTCTCGTCGGCGAGCCGGGCGAGGGCCCGCAGCCGCTCGGGAGGGAGTTGGGGACGGAACACAGCGCCGAGTCCGGTCATGCCGCCTTCCTACCCAGGACACAGGACCGGGACAACTCCTTTACGCGGCCGTGCCGTTCTCCTGTTCCGGCTCGTACCGCAGCAGTACGACGCCGTTGCCGAAGGTGTGCGACTCGACGAGCCGGAGGGAGGTCGGCGTGTCGCTGTCCGGGAAGAGCGGCTTGCCCCGGCCGATGAGGACGGGGTGGACGTAGATCCGCAGCTCGTCGACGAGGCCGTACCGCAGAAAGGTCTCCGCCACACCGGCCCCGCCCAGGGAGAGATCGCCGCCCGGCTGCTCCTTCAGCGCCCGGACCTCTTCCGGTACAACCTCACGGACGAGGGTGGAGTTCCAGTCGACGTGCGTGAGCGTCCGGGAGTAGACGACCTTTGGGAGGTCCCGCCAGATCGGGGCGAACTCCCTGACGGACGCGGGGGCTTCGGGGTCGGCGTCGGCGGTGGGCCAGTAGTCGGCCATGAGCTCGTAGACGACCCGGCCGTGGAGCAGCCCGCCCATCCTGGCGACCGTGGCGTTCATGTGTGCGTGCAGCTCGTCGTCCACCCGATGCCAGCTGATGTCGCGGTCGGGGCCCTCGATGTAGCCGTCGAGGGACATGGACATCATCAGGACGATTTTCCGCATCGGACACCTGACCTGGGAGCGCGGTGGAGGATGGGCTGCCACGGTACAGCTGGGAGGTGCTCCGGGATGGGACGCTGGCGGGACGGGCGAGGCAGGCTGGTGGTGCACGGGGAGCGGGACGGCTTCTCCGTACCGCTGGAGATCGCGACCTCCTACCGGGCCCGCACCCGGGGGCTGCTCGGGCGGGACTTTGTGGACGGCGCGCTCCTGCTGTCCCCCGCGGGCAGTGTGCACACCTTCCGGATGCGGATGCCCATCGATGTCGCCTACCTCGACCGCGGCCTGCGGGTCATCGCCGTACGGACCATGAAGCCGGGGCGCCTGGGGCTGCCGCGGCTGCGTGCACGGCATGTGCTGGAGACGGAGGCCGGGGCGATGGAGGGGTGGGGGGTCCGGGCGGGGGTGCGGGTGGAGATCTCGGTGGAGTAGTGACGCGCGGAATCCCCATGCGTAGGAGCTTCCCTCAGAGAGTCCATGGATTCCGGCCGATACGCGCACCGAGACCGTGGAGGACGTTGACCACGGGGGACGGGTCCGCCGGGCCGAGATGGCCCGCGGTCGGGAAGTCGTGGACCGTGAAGCGGTTGTGCGGGGTGAGGGCGTCGGCTTCCGCGATCATGCGGTCCTGGAGTTGCGTGGCCACGGTCCTGTCCTTGCCGAAGCGGAGATAGGTGCGCGGGAGGCGGCCCCAGGTGGTCGCTCGGCCCACCGCCCGGTCCGCGTACGCCGCCATCGACTCATCGGTCTGCATTCCCTCCAGCACGCGCAGGAACTGCGCGTCCGTGTGGTCCGCGCAGATCATCTTCTTGAAGGCGGCCAGTTCACGGCGGTCGGAGGTACGCCAGTTGAGGCGCAGCACCCCCAGTTTCTCCGGGTCGCCGACCTGGTGCAACGGGTTGAGGGCGTGCTGCCCCTCCGGGGAGGACGCGCAGTCCATCAGGGACGGCATGGTGCGGCTCGGGCAGAAGGCGGCCATGTAGCAGATGTGGTC
Source organism: Streptomyces sp. NPDC058307 (assembly GCF_042880295.1). NCBI lineage: Bacteria > Bacillati > Actinomycetota > Actinomycetes > Kitasatosporales > Streptomycetaceae > Streptomyces > Streptomyces sp. NPDC058307. Next base: position 96,555 of record NZ_JBHVYZ010000016.1, on the reverse strand, counting down.
GAGCAGTTCGGGTACGGCGTCGGCGACCCGGCTCACCGAGGCACCGCCCATGCTGTGGCCGACCAGGATCACGGGGCCCCCGAGTCGTGCGGCCCGGCGTACCGCGCCGGTGACGCGCCGCTCGAAGTCGTCGAGGGTGAGGGCAGCGACCGGCGAGGGCTCGGTCGCGAGGGCGCGCAGGTCCTGTGCCTGGTACGCCTTCGGGATGAACTTCTCGGTGCCGTGCAGGGGTTGGTCCACGGCGACGACCCGGTGCCCGCGCAGCGCGAGCTCCCTGCCGATCGCCGTCCAGAACGCGCCGGCGCTGTGGGTGCCGTGGACGAGGACGTACGTCCGTACGCGGGACGGGTGAGGTGTGGCGTGCGCGGATCCCGCACCTGTACCTGCGGCGAGTGCGGCGGCACCCGCCACACCGGCGAGGCCCCCTAAGGCCCGGCGCCGCGAAGTTCCTTCGGGATGAGGGTTCTTGTTGTCAGTCATACCGATGAGGCTAGGAATCACCGCGGTGTCACACGATGGCCCTGGACACCCGGTCGAGGGTGTACTTGCCGACACCGCGGACAACGTGGACGAGCCTACCCAGCGGGAAGACGAGCGCGGCGGCGAACTGTCGTACCGCCGCCGTCAGCCGAACGCGCTGACCGCGAGGTCCGACGACGGGATCCACAGACTCGGACGACTGCCGGTGTTGATCGCCACGTCGCACCCGTACAGACCCTTGGCCAGCTCCCCGCCGTTCATCGCCCGCACCTGCCGACCGTCGTCGGGGACGTACTGGGTACTGGTGTAGACGTCCAGGAAGCGCTCGCCGTCTTCGCCCCGGCGGAAGCGGAGTTGCCTGCCGTCCGCCTCGACCGACACCAGCAGGGTGCCTTCGCGGAGGGCGTCCAGGAGTGCCTCGGGCGTGCCGCGGCGCGATCTGAAGGCCTGCAGCGTGCGCTCCATCTCGTTCTGCGGGGGGAGGTACCGCAGCGCGGTGAGGGTGGGCTCGTAATCGGGGTTGCCGTAGTAATCGCCGATCTCACCGTGCTCGTCGATGAGCCTGCTGCCCAGTTTCCCGTGGTCCGGTACCTCACCGTGCGGGTTGTAGGCCGGATCGATGGCGTACAGCGTCCTTCCGGGCCAGCGCCGAGCGGAAAGCCGCATTTCGTCGGTGACCTCGGTGGCGAGGATCTTCGGACCGCGCAGAGGAACGCGCGCCGCCTTGAATCTTGCTTGTGTGCAAGGTGAGTTGAGTTCATCGTGGTCTCGTGACGGAACGTTGTGATGTTCGTTCTGTCTGTGGTCGCCGGTAGAGTTGGAACAGGTCAGGGCTGGTCGGAGCGGGTGCCGCCCGTCAGCGATCGTGACGCGAGCACGACAGGCACGACCCGACCGACCGCGAGTGACGCATCGAAGTAAACGGGGAGCTGGGCATGGCCGAAGAAGTGAGCGTCGATCTCGACGAACTCGAGAAGACCGTCACCGCGTTGAATCAAGTACTGAGCGATCTCGGCAAGGCGAACACGGACACGGCGACCAACACGTACCTCCCGGAAGGCGCCCTCGGAACCGGCTTCGACGAGGCGCACAAACTCGCCAACGCTCACAGCGAGATGAAGACGTACATCGAGGACGTCGTGAAGTACCTCAACACGGTCATGGACGAGTTCGGGCGCAAAACGAAGTACACGCACGGGGCGTACCAGGACACGGACTACGCGGCGCAGGCGAGCTTCCCGAACGCGGGTACGCAGTGATCGAGGGGGCACACATCCGTGGCTGACGGCGACAAGTACATCGACTACGACTACGTCGAGATGAACAAGTGCTTCAACGAGAAGCACACGACACCCTTTTCCGGCGGCAAGAACATGGACGAGATGAAGGCCATGGTCCGCCACGCCAGACCGGACCTCGTGGAGGACGTCGTCACGGGCTGGAAGGGCGTACAGGCACAACTGACCGCGATCCAGCGCGACTTCGAGAAGGAGGTCGCCCGCATCCAGGAACACTGGAAGGGTGCGGCCGCCGACGGGTTCGCCGCGAAGGCCACGCAGGTCAGCAAGAGCATCGGCGACACGGCCAAGTACGCCGGGCACACGGCTCTGGCGATGGCGAACGCCGCCGCCATTCTTGGCAAGGTCCAGCCCGAGGTCATGGCGATGGAGAAGCCGGGCAGGGTCTCCAGTTTGTTCAACAGCGCGGGGGACGGGTTCACCCGCAGCGGGGAGGGCACGGACAAGGACATCGCCGCCGGAATGGGCGCGCAGGAGGTCCTTGACCGCAACGAAGACGACCTGTCGGCGGGGCGGGAGGCGCAGCTGAGCATGGCCGCGAAGATGGAGACGTTGGGGGCTTCTTACAATTCGCAGGCGAAAGCTATGGGGTCTTGGAACAAGCGCCCAGTACAAGACGGTGGGCATGACGTTCCGGGGGATCCCGGTGGCATTACGCCCACCCCGGTGACCATTCCGTCGGCCACCTCGCCCCGAAATCGACAGAACGTTTCGGCCGGTACTACCCGGCACACCCAGACTGACCCCATCAGTCAGTCGAAGTCGGTGACCTCCCCTTCAGGCATCACCGGCGGAGCACATCAGTCGACAGCACCAGTACAGAACGTAGGCACGGCGATTGACGGAATCTCCGGTGGCCACGCCGGTACGCCGACGGCCAGTGGCGGAGGCTTCCTCAATGGTGGATCCTCTGGCGGCGTCGGTAGCGGTGCTGGCTTCGTCGGTGGTGGCGCTGGCGTCGTCGGCGGCGTAACTGGCGCTGCGCGCGGAGCGATGGGTGGCCGACCCGGTGTGGGCGGCATGGCCGGCCGCGCTGGAGCAGGCGCGAGTGCGGGCCGGAGCGCACGCCCAGAGGGCTCAGCTCGCCAGTCGGGTGGAATCAGCGGTGGGACACCCAAGGCGGCTGCGGGTACAGGCAGAGGGACTGCCGGCGGCTCGGGCCTGCACAGCAGCCGCGGTGCCGCGGGTCGGGGAGCCAGCGCCATCCGCAAGGGCGGAATCGCGGGTGCACCCAACGGCCGCAACGGTCGCTCCGAGGACGCGGAGCAGCGCGAGCGGGAACGTCCCGACTATCTGGTCGAGGACGAGGAGACCTGGACCCCGCAGCGTAATGTGGCGCCTCGGGTCATCGAGGGGTAGCAACACGGCGTGCTGCAGTTGGTAGGAAGGTGCGGGGACACCCTTCTCAGGGAAACCTCGCACCAGCCTTGGAGAGGACACACATGGGCTTCGCTCTAGTAATTCGAACAGCGGGCTGCGCCGCATTGGCAGGTGCGACGCTGTTTTCCTCTGCTCCCCTCGCGACTGCGGATCAGATCAGGGATATGCAGTGGGCGCTCAATGCACTCAACGCTGAATCCGTCTGGAAAATCTCAGAGGGAGAAGGCGTCACTGTTGCCGTCATTGACAGTGGAGTAAATGCCGATCACGTCGACCTCCAGGGAAACGTGCTCAAGGGAAAGGATTTCCTCGACGGAGGCAGCGCAACCCCGGAACCAGGGACAGAAGTAGATCATGGAACAGCCATGGCATCGATCATCGCCGGCCACGGGCACGGAACAAACGATGGAGTGATAGGCCTGGCCCCGAAGGCGAAGATCTTGCCTATTCGCGACTATGGAACAGACGGTCCGGGGCTGCCCACTTCCATCCGATACGCAGTCGATAATGGCGCAGACGTGATCAACGTCTCTGAATGTTTCGACTCCACCGATCAAGACGAGCTCGATAAGGCCTCTGCGGCAGTCGCATACGCTTTGAAGCATGACGTACTAGTTGTGAGCTCCTCAGGAAACGACTCAGAGAAAGGCCAAAAGTGCTACCCGGCAGCATCCCCGGGCGCACTGGGGGTAGGCGCAGTAAAGAATGACGGGTTCACCTGGGAAGGTTCAAACTCGGGTGATTTTGTCTATTTGACCGCACCTGGCACTGACATCGTCAGCGCGAAGGGGCAAGGTAACGGGTATCGCAGCGGCACTGGTACTTCAGATGCTGCCGCTTACGTCTCCGCAGCAGCCGCCCTCCTCCGATCCAAGTTCCCCGACCTGACGGCAGGCCAGATCGCCAACCGCCTGGTCAAGACGGCGGCGCTCCCTGACTCAGAGAAGGGCCTCTCGCTCCCGGACAAGAGCTACGGCTATGGCATCATCCAGCCCCTCGCCGCACTGAAGGACAACATCCCGGCCGGCTCGAAGTACGGCCCCTTGACCGTCCCGGAGTCCTTGAAGGAGAAATCCGCCGCTCCCGCACTCGGCGCATCCGACGACGAGCAGGAGAAGACGAACCAGAAGGCCGTGATCATCTGGGCTGTCATCGGTGTCGTGGGACTGGCCGTGGTCGGCCTGGTCACCCTCCTGATCGTGAAGCGATCCAGGCGCGGCAGAAACAGCAACGGCGGGCCCGTGGGGTATGACACTTCCGTCGGCTACCCGCAGTACGGCCAGCAGCCCTACCCGCAGCAGAACCCGTACCACCAGCCGGTCTCACCGCAGCAGCCCAATCCGTACCAGCAACAGCCCACCCCGCCCCAGAGCCAGTGGCCGCCCCAGCAGTAGCCGCACGTGCGGTCACGTCGGCAACCCGGGGACCACGTCGACCAGCCTCAGAACCTCCGGCCGAGGCAGTGAGCGCTGCTCCGGCCGAGGCTCGTAAGTTGGATTGGATATTCGGGTTGGGTGGGCTGCGGTCTCCACGCAGCAGTCGCCCTCACGTCCGCCGAGTACACGGCCTTCGCGCGGACGGCACTTTCTCGATGGAGCCGGGGCGGGCGCCCGTTGAAACCAATAACCAATGAGATACCCGGTGAAATCGACTACACTTCTCGCTATCTTTTCCCTTGATCGAACGATAGGAACTCGTTACATCAATGAATAGATTTCCTGCTGGAACTTCTCTCTTGGCAGCCGCAGCGGTCAGCATGTTGCTCGCCGGCTGCTCAGCCGCGGTCGATGCTGAAAAGTCTGAGCCGAAGATGTCTGCGAAAAAGGTAGCCACCCTGGTGTCTGAGAAACTGGCCTCCACAACGGGACGGCCAAAACCCGACGTCAGCTGCCCCGAGGATCTCGTCGGCAAGGTCGGCACCACTATGCGGTGCAAGCTGACAGCCAATGACGGAAGCACCTTGGGCGTGACGATCAAGGTGACGTCTGTCAATGGAGACCAAATCAACTTTGACTTCGAAGCCGACAAGACGGCTTCCCCCGCGAGTTAGTCACTCAAGGAAGTCCGAAGGGAACAAGGAGTCCCGGTCGGCAGAGAGTCTCAGGTTCTCGATCCGCAAGAACGCCGACGCGACTGTTTCACAGTCGGCCGGAGACGACTCCGCGCCAGGTCCAACCAGACTTCAAGACAACGCTTTGGAGCGGATCCTTGAGGTCGTCGCTGTCGAAGCTGAAGGTCTCTTCCCGACTGCCGTCCTCGCCCCGGCTCAGCGACCACTGCTTCGTGACGGTCTTCACCTGTCCACGCTGAGCCTCGCGCGCCAAAGAGAGCCTCGGCGTGTCCCCGAGCCACTCGACCTCGAATTGCTGGTCAAGCGCACGGACTTCGTTCTTCTCCGGGACCAGGCGCATATGAACCTTGAACACTCGGCTCAGTTGGCTGCGAAGGAAGAATGTCCGCCAAGCCGGCTCCAAAAGACGCCACTCGGCCACCAGGTCTGCACCCTCATCACGGCCGTCCCGGATGGCGTATGGAACGTCAGCGGTGTTGAGGCCGAGCAAGGCAGCACGCACCTCTTCGGCGGACAGCGGAGCAATGCCATCGGCCGGACGCTTGGTCCCGGTCAGCTTGTCGAAGAGTCCCATGGCGTCAACATAGGAGGCCACAGGTTGCGGGTGCAAGGCCGATGTGGCCTACTGCGTTATTCAGTGCGTGGCCGGACTGTGCGCACGAAGTCCTCGAAGTCACCCAGAACAACCGGGTGCTGGGCTGCCGTAGATGTCAGCACCAGGCGGATCACCGCCCGATTGTGCGGATCTGCGATGTCCAACAGGGACAGATACACCTGAGTCTGGACAACGTCGCGGGGCGTGCCGCCCAGACTGGTAGATACGGCCAGCTTCTGGAGAAGGCCGGGAGCTTCCGCAGAGCCCATTTCACGTCGATCAGTCAGGACGACCGACGCACCGGTCTCGCGCAACCGCTCTACCGACCCGTCAGCGATGTCGGGAAGCACCGCCGAGTCCGGGCGGTACTCACCATCGATCGTGATATTGGCGGTAAAGTCAGCATCCGGTTGAAGATACAAGGCAACGAACGCCGCCCCTGGCGCACCGACCTTGTCCGGTGGTGCCGCGCGCCAGCCGTCAGGCAGCTCGAACTTGATCGGTACGGGCAGGGTCGTCGCCATATCGGTCTCTCCTTGCTCTTGTTGCTCGCTTACCGCGGTTTTGGTAACCCGGAGGCAGCGATGCGGAATCCTGCATCAGATCAGGCTGCCGATCCCGTCGGCGATATCGCCGGCGGTGTCTACGACCTTTCCCGGATCGACGGTGAACTCAAAGCCGACGGCACCGCCGAGTCCGAAAGCGACACCGGTGTGTGTGGTGATCTTCCACTTGCCGTCTTCGGCCTTGCCGACGGTCGCTTCCCCCTCGGCCCCGATACCGGCCCAGCCTTCAGCCGTCGCACCAGCAGCGATACCGCCGACGTCGGCACCTCCTGAGGCGCTGCCCTTCGCGCCGGCGAAAGCATCTCCCCCAAGGACCAAGCCCTCACGGTTGGCAGTGGCAGTGCTGCTTGCCTCCACTCCACCCATACCGTCGGCCCGTCCGTAGAGGCCGACAGGACCGAGGTAGGCGCTGCCCTTCGCCGCGGCCTCGCCACCGGCGAAGGCGCTGCTCTGACTCTGAAGGCCCTCATTTGTGGCGGCACCGCTCACCGATGCCTTGGCCCCTGCGTACGCCTCAGCTTCTCCGGCAAGCTGGAACGAGCCGTTGGTGAGGGTCCCTTCAGCCGATGCACGGCCGAGATCAGCGTGCGCCGCTGCCTCCCCCAGCGAGCCATCCCCGGTACTGGGCCCGGACGCCGATACGCCGGCCGCAAGGCCAGAGACCTCTGCCTCACCTTCGGTGACCCACCCATCTGTCCCCGTTTTGGCGCTCTTCTTCTTCAACTCGGCCGCACGGGTGGCGCTCGCATTGTCGAGAGACGTTACGACCTTGGAGTTGAAGGTGTCCGTGTAGCCGCCCAGGTCGCGGCGCAGGGCCCAGCACGCCGTTTCGTCGGCGTCGGCGGCCTGTTGGAGGACGGCCTCGATGCGGCGGGCGAAGGCGTCACAGGCCTGTTGCTGTTCGCGGATGAGGGCCTGGCCGTCGGGGTCGTGGTGGGCCCAGGTCTGCTGGTTGGCGTCGTTGCGCGGGGTGACGACACCCGTGGCGCTGACGTGCAGCTTCTGCTTCGGGGCCGCTACCTCGGCGAGGTGCTTGAGGTCGTCTTTGGCCTTCTGCAAAGCGCTGTGGAGGGAGGTGAGGACACCGGCGATGCCCTGCGCCTCCTTCTGGGCGTCCTCGAACTCCTGCTGGGCGGCGCGGACATCGCTGTCCGCCTTGGCCGCCGTCAGAACGGGCTGGTGCCAGCCGGCCTGCTTGAAGGGCGCCGCGACCTCGTCGCCGTACGCGGTGTGCAGGCCCTTGAACTTGGAGGCCGTCTCACGCCAGCGGTCGGCTGCCGCTTTGAGGTTGCTGAGGTTGAGGTGGTACAGCTGCTCGTACGTCGGCATGGCTGTGGTGGGTCCCCGTGGTGTGGTGATCGCAGATGACGGTGGTGGGATCGCGTCAGCGTCAGCGTCAGCGTCAGCCGAATGGTGACGGCTTGGCGGACAGAGAGCGCATGGTCTGCGTGTTCGCCGTCTCCGTGCTCTGGTAGAGCAGGCCCGAGCCGCCGCACTGGCGGGAGAGGCCGTCGCACTTGGACGCGAGCGCCGAGACCTGGCTCGACCAAGTATCCGCCAGGCCGCTGAGCGCTGCGCCGAGGCCGCCGTCCCAGTTGCCGCTGCCGAAGTCCTTGGATGCCGAGCGGGTCTCGTCCACCGGGTGGGCGCCTGTGGTTCGCGTCCGTCCCGCCATCTCCTGCGCGCCGGTGCCCGCGCGGTTCAGTGCCGCCGGATCCTCGATGTCCGTGCCGCCCGACATGCCGTATCCCCCAGTTCGCTGCCGCCCCTCATCATCCGGGGCTTTCGATTTGTTACGCGCATCGATTAGCGGTGAGCGAGTAAAAATATCACCGTGGCGGGACTGCCTTTCCGGGGCTTTGGCCGGATTCCGACCTTGACGACACAGACAGGGAGGGGACCGCAGCCGTTGCTCTCGCACACACGCGGCGCCCACCAGGCGGTGCGCGTCGCCCCACCACCGCCGGGAACGCGGGCCGGGCAGGGTGACGCGTCGACAACGGAGACCTACCCGTCACCCAGGGTAGGTTGCCACATCTTTTGCTACTCTAGTTTCATGGATTCTGCTGAGCAGTACGGCAAGGACGAGGGCCCGGCGCAGAAAGTCAGCGTGTCCATGCCCGCGGGCCGCATCGCTGCGGTCAAAGCTCGCGTCGGAGCACGCGGCTTCTCCGCTTATGTGAGCGCCGCTGTCGAGCGACAGATACAGCGTGATCTTTTGGAGGAGCTGCTTCAGCAGAAGGAAGCCGAAATCGGGCCTCCCTCCCCCCAAGTCGAGGAGTGGGCCGCGGAAATCTTCCGGGAGGCCGAGACCCTGGCAACGAGTGAACGTCTCACCGACGATCGTAAGGAGAACAGCGGTCCCGAATGGCTCGCACCCAAAGCCAGTTGAACCATGGCGTGCTGCTCCTCGACAGTCAGGGGCTGAGCAGGTTCATGGACAACGACCCCCACGTCACCGGGCTGATCCGCATGGCGCAGGCCAAGGACACCCTCGTCGCCGTGAGCAATCTGACCCTGATCGAGGCGTGGCATTCCAAGGTCCGCATGGATCGCCTGCGGTGGCACGTCTCCCGCCTGGAGGTCCTGCCCGTCACCGACACCATCACTTGGTGCGCCATCGACCTGCTGCGGAACGCAAATCTGCATGGACACAAGTACGCCATCGACGCGGTCGTGGCCGCGACGGCTCTGGGCTACGCCGGCCCGCGCATCGTGGTGACCTCCGACGTGGATGACCTGACCAAGCTCTGTGGAGATCGAGTCCTTTCGGTCGGTATCTGAACTCCCGCCTCAAGCGGCCTCGATCGCAACAGGGAAGCGGTGGCTCCCCTGTTCAGGGTCTGCATTGCACGACCGCCGGCGATGCCGACTGGCGGCGAAGTGTCGGCGCCGGAAGGCAAACAGCGGCCATGCCCGGCTTCCCGTCATCGCAATACGGAGTCGCTGGCTGGCCAGGTCTGTCGTGAGGGTTCATCAGCGGGAGATTCGTTTTCGCATCGAGTGCCGGGCTCCGTCCGTCGACGGCCGACCTGTCGAGAGGGCATCTCGCTGTCTGTCGGTGCTCAGCCTGGTGTATCGAGGAGGTACAGGGCGGCCAGTCTCGGGAGCCGGCGTCGCATTTCATCGGGGTCATCGAAGTCAAAGTCTTCGCCCATGTCTACGGAGTCCTGGCCGGAACAGTCCCGTGCGGCTGCGTACTCGTCCCAGGCGACGTAGAAGTCCTCTTCACCTCCGGTGACGCGCTTGAACGCGTCGCCGGCCGCGTAGTTGACGTCCTCGTCGAACACGGCTTCATCGTCGTTCGCCCCTGCGGCGGCGATCACCGCAGGATGCTCAGCGAGACTGTCCGGGCAGGCCGCAGCCCTCTCGTACCAGCCGCGGCCGAGCGCGATCAGGCCGGCGCGGAAGTCCATGAAGCTGTCGTCCGAGCAGCCGCCGCCGATCAGGTAGGCGGCGGCCCACACGTCCCATCGGTACACGGCGTCATGCATCTCGTCGAAGCGTTCCTGGTAGCAGAGGATGTCGGCCTTGGTACGGGCGGACAGCTCATCGACCAGGGCTTCGACAAAAGGCATGTCTGGCGTGCCGGCCGAGCGAGCGGCCTCGATGATGCTCCAGAACTCGGCAGTGTCCATGGCTGGGCACTCTGCCAGTCAGGTCTGACAACGGCTCCTGTTGAAGCGGACGGCCTCCAACGTAATCACAGTGCCGCCCAAGCCGACTCGCCCGCCGATTCCACCGGAGTCACGGGGCGGACAGCCAACCCCATACTCCGCGCTGGTCAGCCTTCCCCTCGCGGGAACGACACCTCCACCCGCCGGTTCTTCTTGCGGCCCGACTCCGTCGAGTTGGAGGCGATCGGGTAGTCCTCGGAGTAGCCGCGGACCTCGTAGGTGATGCCCGAGTCCTTCAACTCCTGGTCCAGGACGTCCTGTACGGCGTTGGCGCGCTGGCGGGAGAGGGTCCGGCCGTGGGCGTAGCTGCCGAGGTTGTCGGTGAAGCCGAAGACACGGATCTGCGTGGCGTTCTGGTTCTTGATCTCCGCCGCGATCGCGGAGATACGGGCCTTCGCCTCACCGTTCAGCTTCGCGCTGTCCTTGCCGAACAGGACCTCTGCCTGCAGGGCGAACTTCACGTCCGCGTTGGTGTCCTCGCGCCGTTCGTCACCGCTCTGGTCCTCCACGACCTGCTTGATGTCCAGGACCTTCGGCTCGGCGAGGGTGGCGCCCTCGGGCAGCTTCAGGTCCGGGTCGTTGGGGTCCACCTCGACGGGCGCGGTGGCGGAGGGCTCGGTGCCCGGCGGCACGCTGGGGCCGCCGTCGGCTTGCGCGGCGGGGAGGAACACGGCCGTGAGGAGCGTGGCCGCGGTCAGGGTGAGGGCGAGGCGGGGAGCGGTGGTCATGGGGTGCCTCACCCGGAGATCTGGATGGTGGCGGAGGCGAAGGTGGGGAGTTGGAAGGTGACGTCGGTGGTGGTCGTCGGGGGGGCCGGGAACTGGGCGAACACGGCCAGGGATTCGCCGGGTTGCAGGGATGAGAAGCCTGTCGTCGTCAGTGGTCGACCGTCCGTGTCGCGCAGCACGTAATAGCGCTTCTTCGAGGCGGCGTCCACGAGGGTCGCGCCCCCGAGCGACATGCCGTGCCGGAGGATCTCCGTCTCGTCTCCGCGCACTGCGGGGGGAACGGTGATGCGCTTGGAACCGTCGTTCTTCAGGTTGCCGTTCACCGTGACGAAGCCACCCGCGTCCCGAGTGGCCGAAGTGATCTGGAGCAGCAGTCCGCTCGAGCCCTTCAGCTCCGCCATCGGCTCGTCGGACTCGCCTTCCTGAGTACTCGGGTCGGATCCGCCCGTGCGGGAGACCGAGGCCGATGCCTCCGGCTTCTTGTCGTCGCCTCCACCGCTGCAACCGGCCACACCGACGGCCAGTCCGGCCGCGATCGTCAACGCGACCATCCCCCTGCGGGCCTTCGCCGTGAACCGAATGCTCATCGCTGCGCTTCCTTCACCACTCGTGGTTCGCTTGTCAGTCAGCCAGATGAACGTCGAAGAGGTCCTCGGGCTTTGGCAGATTCTCCGGATCCGTCGGGTCCGGAGTCCACTCACCGCCGTCGCACTTGAGCGTCGGCAGCACGTGCGTGTCGGCGTCCGCTCCCGGTGGGTCGAAATCGCAGACCGATTCGATGACGGCGGTGGCCTGCTGTACGGACTTCTTGTCCTCGATGCCGGGGACGATGGAATCACCGACGGTCTTGTTGGTCGTTGCCTCGACCTTGTAGCCCGGGGGCGTCCCCGGCAGCACCGGCAACTCCGCGCATACGACCGTGGCGTCGTTCTGTGCCGCCAGTTGGTCCGCCCGTGGGCAGCCGTCGAACGGCACCCCGACGCCGTCGAAGATGTCCCGCCACTTGGTGGGGTCGAGGATGTTCTCCACCCACTTGTCGGTGAGCTTGTCCCGCGTGTCCAGGGCCGCCGCCAGCGCCGCCGCGTCGGCCGCCGTCTGGGCGCCGTTCCGGTTGGCCCCGGCCTGGCCGACCGCCAGGAAGGCGAACGCCAGAAAGAGCAGGCCCGCCACCACCGTGATGTAGATGGGGAAAGCCTGCCCTGCGTCGTCGTATCTACGAAGCCCGGTCAGCCGCTGATGACTTCGTTGACCTTGTCCACGATCGCCGTATAGATCGTGTTGCCGATGTCCGTCCCCGTGATCGCCAGCACGATCGCCACCACCACCGCGATGATGCCCAGGTACTCGACCGCGGTCTGACCCTTGTCGTCGTTGAACCGGTTGCTCATCGTGAGACCCTTCGGTGTCGCCGCCATCGACAACCGGAACGTAGACCCGCGGATCCCGGTCGGCGCAGGGCCCCTGGGCCCAAATCCGGGCCCAAGCTCGCATGGTCACGGCTCACCCCACCCCTCGGCCCGAACTCGGGGCGGTGCCCAGCCACTTCGCGGCGGCCTCGGAGCGGCTCGTGCTGTGGAGCTTGGCGAAGATGCGGTTGATGTGGTTCTTGACCGTCTTCTCGCTGATGAAGCAGGCGGCGGCGATCTGCTGGTTGGTCATGCCGGATGCGATGAGGTCCATGATCTCCGCCTCCCTCGCGCTGAGTTGGAAACGCGCCCTGTCCGATGACGACTGTCCCACAGATGGTTGCAGTTGCGAAAGTCCTTTTAGGGCCACTGTCTTTGCTGGGTAAGGCAGATGCTGATTTACGTGTGCATTCGCATCGCGTAGTTGCGTCAGCAGGGCGCTCGCCGCCGTGGGCGTGAGGTGGGTGCGGCCCCGCGCGGTGTCCCGTACGGCCAGGACGAGTTGGTCCGCCGTGAACTCGCCGTGGACGAGGTAGCCGTCGGCTCCCCTGCGCAGCGCCTCCTGGACGGTCTCCGGTTCTCCGCTGTACGTCAGCATCAGCACCGGGGCGATCGGCACGAGGTACGGGAGCGCCGAGATCCCGTCCACGCCCGGCATCCGGACGTCCAGCAGGACCACGTCCGGGCGGTGCCGGCTCGCGGCCTCGTACGCCGCCCGGCCGTCCGCCGCTTCCGCCACGACCGTGATGTCCTCGCGATCCGTGAGGAGGGCGGTGAGGCCCGCTCGGACCACCGGGTTGTCGTCGGCGACGACGATCCGGACGGGGGTGGGCGGGGCCGTCGGGAACAGCGCGATCGGTGGGGTGGGGGGCTGGGGGTCGTCCGGCATGTCAGGGCCTCCTCTCGAGATCGGGTGGGGGGCAACGGTCACCCTGCGGGGGTGACAGGGGCAGCTCCAGGAGTACTTCCGTGCCCTTCGCGTCCGCGCCCCCGCCGATGTGGATACGGGCGCCCACCGACTCGGCGCGTTCCACCATGCCGACCAGGCCGAAGTGGCCGGAGCGGCGGAGTGCGTCGAGGGTGGTGTCCGGGGGGAGGCCGCGGCCGTCGTCCTGGACGCTGATGCTGAGCAGTTCGTGGTCGGCGTCGACGTCCGCCGTGACGTCGACGCGGGTGGCCTCGGCGTGCCGGTGGGCGTTCTCCATAGCCTCCTCGGTGATGGTGAGGAGCTGGCGGGCCACGGGGTGCGGGACGGCGAGCGCGGAGTGGGGGTGGGTGGGGGCCTGGTACGTCGCCTCGAGTGCCGTTCGGGCGCTGAAGTTTCTTGTGCGGGTGGCGAGTTCCTCCAGTACGTCCGTGGTGGGGGCCGGGTCCCGGCGCAGGTCGGTGAGGAGTTCGCGGGACTCCGTCGCCGCTCTGCGGGCCGCTCGGGCCACCAGTTCCGCTTGCCGCTTCAGCAGGGCCGGGTCGGGGGCGGGGGCCGCCGCCGAGGCCGCCAGGCCCTCCGCCGCCAGGGCCACGCCGTGCAGGGTCTTCGCCACCGAGTCGTGCATCTCCCGCGCCAGCCGGGCCCGTTCCTCGCTGATCGCCTCCGTCACCGCCAGGCGGGCCTTCATCGCGGTGAGGGCCTGGGTCGCGGTACCGAAGCGGAGCAGGAGGTTGCGCAGGGTGGAGCCGACCGCGCCCGTGATCACACAGAAGCCCGGGAGGAGAAGGACGTCGGCCGGAGTCGTGTTCGCGTGCGGAAGAGCCGTCTGGGCCAGGAGCAGGATCAGGGACTGCAGGGACGCGAAGACCGCGGCGCCCCGCCAGCTGTAGGCGATGCCGGCGAGGAGGGGGGTGCAGACACTGACGTACGCGAGGGTGGTGTCCGGGCCCGCGGAGATCAGGAGGAGGCTGCCGAAGAGGGTGTCCGCGGCCAGGAGGGTGGGGTGGCGCAGGAGGAGGGGGCCGAAGCGTTCCCAGTCCCTGAAGAGGGCGTACGACACCATGAAGGTGACGACGACCGCGGCGCCGACCAGGCGGGTGCCGAGGCCGGGGCCCGCGTTGAGGAGGGCGGCGGGGGCGGCCAGGGCGATCATCGCCAGGCGGAAGCCGAAGACCTGGCGGCACATCGCCTGCAGGGCGTTGACCTGGATGTCCAGCGCGGGTACGCCGGAGGGGTCCAGTGCGGGTACGCCGGAGGGGTCCAGTGCGGGTACGCCGGAGGAGTCCAGTGCGGGCACGCCGGAGGGCCCCACCCGGCCTTCGGCGGGATGGGTGTTCCCGCGCGCACCCGTCGTCGACATCGCCCCGCCCCCTACTTCCCCGTGATCGTGCCGAAGTCGGTGCCCGAGCCGAGCAGCAGCCCCGCGGCCAGCAGGAGCATCGTGGCCGGGACCATGAACGTGGTGATCATCATGGTGGCCTTGGGGACCGCGCGGGCGGCCTTGCGGCGGGCGTTCTGGGCGTCCGTGCGGCGCATGTCCTTGGCCAGGGAGACCAGGGTGTCCACGATGGGAGCGCCCAGTTCCTCGCCCTGCTGGAGCGCCGTCACGAACATCGCCACCTGTTCGGAGTCGTTGCGGCGGCGCAGTTCCGCGAAGGCCTGGCGGCGGCTCATGCCGAGGTCCATCTGGCGCAGCGTGATGTGCAGTTCGTCGGCCCAGGGGCCCTCGTACTTGGAGGCCACCCGGTCCAGCGCCTGGCGGAAGCCCAGGCCCGCGCTGACCACCACCGCCAGCACGTCCAGGAAGTCGGGGAGCGTGCGCTCGATGACGTCCTTCCTGACCCGGATCGCCGACCAGATGCCGACCTCCGTCCAGAACGCCCCGAAGGCCAGCAGGAGCAGGGCCACCAGGATCTGGCCGCGGAGGAGGAAGACCAGGAAACCCAGGGCGCCGAGGAAGCCGTAGACCGCCCTGCGGGCCGCGTAGCGGTGGATGGTCAGGCCGCCCGGGTTGCCCGCCAGGTCGATCTTGCGGCGGTATTTCGCCACCTGTTTGGGGCCCATCAGCCGCAGGACGGCGGGCGCGTAGCGCATGCCCATGCGGTCGACCAGGGAGTCGACCGCGCCGGTGCGGGTCGATCCGACCTCCAGGGCCAGCATCAGGTCGCTCGGCAGTTTCGCCTCCGCCCGGTACATGCGCAGGCCGGCGAAGACGCCCCACACGCTCACGGCCATCAACAGGGCCAGTCCGAGACCGATCACAGCCACCCCCTCCTCAGATGTCGATCCGTGACAGGCGGCGGATCAGGATGAATCCGACCGCGTAGAGGGAGAACGCGATGATCACCGCCCCCTGGCCCAGCGGTGAGCCCGTCATCCGCGCCAGCGCGCCGTCCTTGACGCCGTTCATCAGGAACAGCGAGCCGATGCCGAGGACCGGGACCGCGTACGACGTCATGTTCACCTGGGAGAGCTGGGTGCGGACCTCGCGCCGGGTCTCCTTGCGTTCCTCCAGCGTCTCGGTCAGGTTCCTGAGGGCGCTGACCACCTGGCCGCCCGCCCGGCTCGACAGCACCAGGGTCGTCACCAGGACCACCAGCTCCCGGGACGGCAGCCGCTTGGCCATCTCGTCCAGCGCGTCCTCCATCGACACGCCGACCGCCAACTGGTTGGCCACGTTGGCCAGTTCCTCCCCGGCCGGCGCCTCCAGCTCCTCCGCCGCCATGCCTATCGCGGTACGCAGGGCGAGGCCCGCGTGGGTGGCGTTGGCCAGGATGCGGGCCAGTTCGGGGAGTTGGTTGATGAACTTCTCGATGCGCTTCTGACGCTGCCAGTTGAGGAACTGCACCGCCGCCCAGACGCCCGCCAGGCCGGCCAGCGGGCCGAAGAAGGGCGCCAGGGCCGCCTGCCCGACCAGCCACAGGCCTCCGACGAGCCCGATCATCGCGGCGAAGAACTCACCCGGCGTCACGTCGAGACCGGTCGCCGCCAGCCGCAGTTCCAGCTGCCGGCCGAGCCGGGTGCGGCGCAGCCTGCGGTCCAGGTCCCTGAAGTGCCGACGGCGGCCGGTGTACGGCACCTGGCCCGCGGCCGACAGCCGGTCGACCAGTGCCGCCCGCTGCGCCCGCCCCCTGGCGTAGAAGTGGACGCCCACGACGGCGAGCGCGCAGGTCACCAGGGTGGCGCCGATGGTGAGTGTGACGAGGGTGTGCAGGTCCATGGGGGGTGCGTCCTACCTGGCTTCTCGGAGGGCCAACTGGGCCGCGGACTGGGCCACCCCGAAGGCCTGGGGGGTGGGCTGACTCGCCATGTACAGGCGGTCGACGGTACGGCGGGGAAGCGGGAAGTACTCGAACCGGCCGTAGATCTTGCCGTCCGCCGCCATGGGCTGGGCGTTGAAGCGGGCCACCGTGGCCAGCCGGTACGGCTCGCTGCCGTGGCTGTCGAGCAGGGCGATCTCGGTGATCCGGCGGACGCCGTCGGCGAACCGGGTGAGCTGGATGATCACGTCGACCGCGCTGTTGATCTGGTCGTGCAGTGCCTCGAAGGGGATCTCCACCTCCGACATCGAGGCCAGGGTCTTCAGCCGCATCAGCGCGTCCTCCGCGTTGTTGGCGTGGACCGTGGCCAGGGAGCCGTCGTGGCCCGTCGACATCGCCTGGAGCATGTCCAGGGACTCGCCGCCGCGGACCTCACCGACCACGATCCGGTCGGGGCGCATGCGCAGCGAGTTGCGGACCAGGTCGCGGATGGTGACCCGGCCCTGGCCCTCCACGTTCGGCGGGCGCGACTCGAGGCGGACCACGTGCCGTTGCTGGAGCTGGAGTTCGGCGGAGTCCTCGATGGTGATGATCCGGTCGCCCTCCGGGATGAGCCCGGACAGCGCGTTGAGCAGGGTCGTCTTCCCCGTGCCCGTCGCGCCCGACACGATGATGTTGAAGCGCGCCTGCACCAGGCCCGCCAGCAGGTACAGCATGTTCTCGTCGAGGGAGCCGAAGCCGGCCAGTTCCTGCAGCGTGTAGGAGCGGGGGAAGCGGCGGATCGTGAGGATCGCGCCGGTCAGGGAGAGCGGCGGGATGATGACGTTGACGCGCTCTCCGGACGGCAGGCGCGCGTCGACCATCGGGTTCGTCTCGTCGACCCGCCGGTTGACCGTGGAGACTATTCGCTCGATGGTCTGCATCAGCTGGTCGTGGGAGGGGAAGCGCAGCGGCAACTGCTCGACGCGGCCGCCGCGTTCGACGAAGATCGAGTCCGGGCCGTTGACCATGATCTCGGTGATGGAGGCGTCTTCGAGCAGCGGCTCCAGGATGCCGAGGCCGAGCGCCTCGTCGACCACCCGCCGGATCAGCTGCGAGCGTTCCACGGTCGACAGGACCGGGCCCTCACGGCTGATGATGTGCCCGAGCACCCGCTCCAGGCGGGCCCGGCGCTCGGCCGCCGCCAGCGAGCTCATCTCCGCGAGGTCGATCTCCTCCAGGAGCTTGGCCCGGTAGGAGGAGACCAGGTGGCCGTCCTCGCCCCGGCTGCCGTTCTCCTCGGGGGTGTTGATGCGGGACCGCAGACTCATGGGGGTACCTCGTTCAGTGGTCGAGCGGCATGGTGGCGGTCTTGACTGCGGGGTCGAAGCTCCAGCCGGGGACGATCGACGGGATCCGGACGGTGGCGGTGACGGTGACCGAGTCGCCGCCCCCGCCCTCGGCGCAGTCGACGGACAGCCAGTCGCTGATCGCGTTCACACAGCCCTCCTGTGCGCTCAGATCCAGCGAGGCGGCCCGCGCCCCGGCCCTGGCCGCCGTACCGGCCTGCTGGGCGGTGTAGGCGATCAGCCCGATCTGGACGCCCGCCATGGCGACGAGGATCAGGATCGGGATGAAGCCGAGGTATTCGATGGCCACCTGACCGCGGTCACGCGTGCTCTTCGAGGCGTACGACATCTCAGTCCTTGTCCTCCTCCACCGCGCCCGCGTGGCCGTCGACCTTGAAGGGGAAGGCGATCGCACCCGGGAACAGGACCGGGACGTCGAGGTGGACGTCGGCCGTGACATAGCCGCCGCCGGTGCTGCACGAGACCTGGCCGCTCCAGGCGCCGGGCAGCTTGTCCAGTCCCGCCTGCTCGCACGCGGCCTCCCGCTCCCCCGGCGCCGCCGCCGTCGCGGCCCGTACCGCCTCGTCCGCAGCATTCCCCGCGAGCGAGAACGTGTACCCCAGCAGGACGAACTGCCACAGCAGCACCAGCGTGATCAGGATCAGCGGGGTCATCCCGAGGAACTCGATCGTCACCTGTCCCTCGTCCCGCCGCCCGCTCACCTCCCGAGCTCCTTGCGGCGCCGAAAGGTCAGGGCGCCGCGCTCCCGGCCGCCGTTGCGATGGGAGTTCGTCTCCGTGCCCTTGACCAGGCCCAGTTCACCGGCGAGCGTCCACAGGGCCTGCTTGACGGTGCCCTTGGCGTCGAGTTCGTGGACCCGGCCCGCGTCCACCGCGCCCTGGAGCTCCTTGAAGTTCGCCGGGATCACGGTCGCCGCGACCCCCGTGCCGGTGATCTTCTGGATGAGCGCGGGCTGGATCTCCGTACCGCGGCTGTGCCGGTTGACGACGACCGTGGTCTCCTCGGCCTTGCGGACCTGGAGGCGGTCCCACATGCGCACGGCACGCTTGGCGCCGCGTACGGCGACCACGTCCGGGGTGGTGACCAGCAGGGCCGTGTCGGCCATCTCCACGACCGCCGCGCCGGCCCCGCTGAGCTGCGCCCCGCAGTCGACGACCACGACCTCGTAGCGGGAGCGCAGGGCGCTCACGATCTGGCGGGCGGCGCGCTCGGTGACCTCCTCGCCGCGTTCGCCCTCACCCGGGGCGAGCAGCAGCGCGACGCCGGTGTCGTGGGGGAAGACGGCGTCGGCGAGGACGCGCGGGGAGATGTCGGTGATGGTGGCCAGGTCGACGACCGAGCGGCGGAACTGGACGTCCAGGTAGGAGGCGATGTCGCCGGTCTGCAGGTCCAGGTCGAGCAGGGCGGTGGTGCGGCCGGAGGCCTGGGCGGCGAGGGCGAGCTGGATGGCGGTGGTGGTGGCGCCGACGCCGCCCTTCGCGCCGCTGACCGTGACGACGGTGCCGCCGACGCCGGTGAACACGTCGGTGACGGCGCCCAGGTGCCGTCGTACGCCCGTCGACCACTGGGCGACCGCCTGCACCCGGGTGGCGAGCTCCTCGTAGCCGAGCGGGAGGGCGATGAGGCCGCGGGCGCCGTAGTCCATGGCGGCCTGGAAGAGGCCGGGGCTGACGTCGGAGGTGACGAGGATGACGCCGACGGCCGGGAAGCGCAGGGCGACCTCACGGATCAGCTCCAGGGCCGGGACGGGACCGATGCGCTCGTGGACGACCACGACCTCGGGCAGCTCGTCGATCGACTCGGAGGCCAGGCGCGCGAGGGTGTCGATGAGCTGCGTGGAGTCGGTGACCGGGGCGACGGGCTCGGCGTCCGGGAGCTGGCTGAGCAGCGTGGTGAGGGAGCGGACCGCGTCCGCGTCGCCGACGGCCGGAAGGATCCTCGTGGGCATGGCGGCCTCTCACTTGTCCTTCGCGAGTTCGTACGTGCGCTCCCGCTCGGGCACGGTCCCGGTCTCGCCCGGCGCCACCAGGGCGAGCCGGACCCGCTTGGCGAACGACTCGGCGTACGTGATGCGCTGGGCGTCGAGGGCGGAGAGGGCGAAGGTGATGGGGCGGGCCTCGGTCGCCGCGCGGGTGCGGTCGTCGGCGTCCGGCTGGAGCGGGGTGAGGTCGCCGACGTCGAGGACCCGCGCGTTCGTCACGATGATCTTGGACAGGTCGGGATCACCCTCCCGCTGTCCCTCGAAGGTGGCGTAGACGTTCACCGCGGAGCCCGGCGTGATCTTGCCGGCGACGCCGGTCGCCGCGTCGATCATGATGGCGACCTCCTGCTGCCCGGGCTGCAGGGCCGGCTGGTCGACGATCATGTCGCTCTGCAGCAGCGAGCCCGCTTTGAGGGTCGTCACGGCGATCTTGTCGCGGATGTCCGCGAGATCGGTGACCGCGTTCGCCGACAGCCAGCGCTCGGGCATCTCCGTCTTCTTGAACTGGTCCGCGGTGAGCCGGGTGTACGGCGGGATGCTCTTGCGGACCTCGTACGCCGTGACCTCGGGGCCGACCTTGGACTTCACGTCGTCGATGACGGACAGCACGCCGGCGAAGGCCGCGAGGGCGCCCAGGACCGACAGGAGCAGGAGTATCACGCCGCGGCGCTGACGGGAGTTCATTGAACCGTACAACCTCGTTGGGGGGCTAGGTCGAGCGGAATCGGGGACGGGTGTGATCCGGTGCGGCTCACCCGGCGGGCAGTTGGTACTGGGCGTGCTGTTGCTGCTGATGCTGCTGGGGAACGGGCGTCACGGGTGCGGTGGCCGAGCAGAAGACGCAGCGGTCGCCGATGACGTCGATGCCGCACCAGTGACAGATGTTCTGCCGTACCGAGGTGACCAGTTGGTAGAGGACGGACAGGTCGGGCAGGAAGGTGCAGAACTCGATCAGCTTGCCGGTGCCCCACCACTCGGCGGACTCGGCGGGCAGCGGGGTCTCGCGCAGCCCCTGGATCCGCCAGGACTTGGCCAGCGTCCCGGAGACCCAGTCGGACTGGAGCTGGCCGCGGGCGACGAGCATCGAGGTGGCGAACTCCGGGCCGGCGAGGGTGGCGTCCGGGGCGATCCTGACCAGCTGCGGCTGCGGGTGGGCGAGCACGGCGAACTGACTGCCCGGCACCCAGGACTTGGCGTGCGACCGGAGCCCGACGGGGACCCGGTCGAGCTTGGCCACCGAGCCGAGGAGCGCGCCCGCGTGGAGGTAGTGGGTGAGCAGCCGGCCCGCCGAGGCGAGCACGCCGGGGCTGAGGTCGCAGGAGGCGAGCTGTCTCAACTGGCGGGCCAGGACGGCGACCCCGAGGGGTGGCAGTTCGGGCTGGAACAGGGCGATCCGGTCGCTCTCCAGGAGGGACCGCACGGTACGCAGCCGCTGGTCCACCGCCGGGGGCACGGCACGGGAGTACACGACGACGACATGGCCGTGCTGGTCGATCAGCGTCTGGAGGGCGGCGAGCGAGTGGTCGAGCGGCTGCCGGTCCAGGCCGTCGAGCACGACGGCGGGCAGGGTCCGCTCGTCCTGCGCCGCCAGCGCCATGTCGGCGCCGGTCACTGCGATGGCAGTTGGCACGCGCGCCTCCCGTTTCAACCCACCCCTGTCGGCTCACCGGCGCTTACCCCGGCGCACCGAGTCGACTTCACAGCGTGACTACCTGAGCACTTTGACATCCTCCCCCCCTTTAAGAGAAGGGGATTCCAACTCAGATGAGTTGAGGTTCACGGACGCTCGACAGGCAGTCCGGCCGTGTCGTCCCTCCGGCACGGGCTGAGCGCCCGGGTCTTTCGACCTGTCCTGCCGCGACATTGACTGCTGCGTTGGTGTCTGCGTTGCAGGTGAACCCACAGGCCACACAGACGAACTCGGCTTGGCTCTTGCGCGAGCTCTTCTCGATCCAGCCGCAGGCACTGCACCGCAGAGACGTGTACGGGGCCGGTACGTCCTCCACCCGGCCAGGTGCCTTGTCTTCTGTACGCCACCGGAGAAGGCCCCACCCCTGGGCGAGGATCGCCCGATACATTTCGGCCTTCTGTCTCACATTCTTGCCAGGCTGATCGACCGTTCCCCTGCCATCGTCAACTGTCGGCACTGTTCGGCGAAACCAGGAGCGGTTCTCTTGCCCCTGCGCCAGTGAGAGTGCTGCTCGACTGCGAGGTTCCACACGTACCGGGCATGCGCACAGTGGTCGAGCATCACGTGCTCCTGCTGTGGCGTCGGGTACATGCGGAAGCGTGACATGGCCTCAATGTAGCCTCACACTGAGGTCATCATGGTCAATTTCACATTTCGCATCCCTGATGATCTCTACGCCGATCTCAAAGAGTTGGCCGCGGCAGATGATCGCTCCGTCAACTCCGAGCTGCTTCACCTCGTGCGTCGCGCGGTTGGAGAGCGCGAACTCCGTGCTGCGGAGGAGTCGTAACAGCGCCTCGTCTTCCGTCGTGAACAACGCCCCGGGCTACTGACAGAGTTCAGCAATCGGGCCTCAGCTCATCCCGTGGGCCGGTAATACCCCAGTACCGGGGCCAGCTGGGCGAACCACCTGCTCAGCGGGTCCCGGCCCTTCGCGTCCACGACGCACTCGTAGAAGCGGCCGTCGAGGTGGACGACGGCCATCATCAGGGTCTTGCCGTTGGGGCCGGCCTTGTAGTGGACGCTGCGGATCTCGTGCCAGGGGAACTCGGCCGAGTGGCCGTGGTCCTCGAAGGCGACGCCCGCGGAGTCGACGACGATGGAGTTGTGGCGGTCGACGGCCATGAACTCCGGGCCCTCGGGCACCTCTTGGGGCGGCTGAGGGGCGAAGGCCGACGGGGGCGGCGGCGGGCCGAAACCCGGCGGGGCGCCGTACGGGTGGGGCGGGTTGCCGTAGGGCGGTGGCGGGGTGGTCATCGGCAGCCGTTCCCTTGCGTCGCGGAGTGCTGGCAGGTCATGTGAAACATTCTCCCCGCCCCACCGCGTCGGTGAAGTGAGGACCTCTCAAGACGGCCGGGCGCACAGCACCAGGGGGAACACATGAGACAGGCCCGCGCGGACGAGTACGCGGAGTTCGCCGCTGCCCGGGCCGGACACCTGTACCGGTCGGCGTGTCTGCTGACCGCGGGTGACACGCATCTCGCCGAGGACCTGGTGCAGGAGGCGCTCGGGCGGATCTACGTCCGCTGGAGCCGGATCTCCCACGTCGGCAACCCGGCGGCGTACGCGCAGACCGTCCTGGTCCGGGTGTTCCTGACCCATCGGCGCCGCCGCAGCAGCGGTGAGCGCGCGACCGACGTCCTGCCGGAGGTGGCCGCCGTCGGGGTCGACACGCCCCTGCGGCTGACGCTGCTGGACGCCCTCGCACGGCTGCCCGCCAAGGACCGGGCCGTGGTCGTCCTTCGTTACTGGGAGGACCGCTCCATCGAGGAGACCGCCGGTGTCCTGAACGCCAGCGCGGCAGCGGTCCGCACGCGCTGCACCCGAGCCCTCAAGCAGTTGCGCGAGCTCCTCGGCGAGGACATCGGCGCCTACGCCCGGCCCTGACCGGCCCCCTGACTTCCCTTTCGTCCGACCCGACCGGAACGGTGGCTCCCCCATGCTCGCAGACCAGCACACAGACCCCTTCGAGGAGCGGCTCACCGCCGCCCTGCACGAGACCGGCGGCGGGTTCGACACCGACCGCGCGTCCCTTGCCGCGCGCGGCGCGGTGCGGGGCCGGCGCAAGCGGTTCGTGCGGCGGGCCGCCGTCGCCTCGGGCGCCGCGAGCGTCGTGGTCGCCTGCGTGGGCGGGGCGCTGGTCCTGCGGCCCGGCGGTACGGCGACCGAGGCCGTGCCGTCGTCCCTGACGGCCTCCGCCGAGCCGAAGCCGAGCGTCACGGCCACGCCCGCGACCGGCGAGCAGATGATCAGGACCCTCAAGAGCCTGTTGCCGAAAGGGGACTTCAGCGAGGAGCGCGGACGGGGCACCGAGCCGACCGACGGCCTGAAGGTGCCGGCGCCGTACGCCGGGCTCGTGTTCGACGACGGCAAGGGC
>NZ_JBHVYZ010000016.1:7117-72671 GCF_042880295.1 Streptomyces sp. NPDC058307 | reverse complement strand
GGTCGACGACGGCAAGGGCAGGAGCATGGTCCAGGTCAATGTGCAGCCCGACACGCTGGACTCGGCCGGCGACCTCTTCGGCTCGGGCTCCGAGACCCTGCCCGACGGCACCCGGGTCGCCGTCAAGCAGGGCCCCGGGGACAGGTGGGACCAGGTCATGTGGACCGTCGACACCATGCGCGCCGACGGCAAACGCGTGGTGATCAGCGCTTTCAACGCCGGCACCCAGCAGGAGCCCGCGACCCGCAAGGCGCCCGCGCTGACCATCGCCCAGATGCGGAAGATGGCTCTCGACGCCCTGTGGTGGAGCGGCAGTTAGAAGAACTCCGACCAGGGCTGGTCCCAGATCTGCTTGACGCACAGGACCAGGAAGAGCAGGCCCGCGATCGCCAGCATGGCGTTGCTCAGGGGGCCGTTGCGCCACTCCCTGGGCGTGCGGGAGGTATTGAGCAGCCACATCAGCGTGCCGGCCAGGAAGGGGAGGAAGGCCGCGCCGAGGACGCCGTAGAGGATGACCAGGCGGAAGGGCTGGCCCTGGAAGAGGAGGACCATCGGGGGGAAGGTCAGCCAGAGCAGATAGGCGCGGAAGGGCCAGGAGCGCTCGCGGGAGCCGGACGCGACCTCCTGGCCGGAGCCCGCCGCACCTTCCCGGCCGCGGTAGCGCGCCACGAAGTCCGCGAACATCAGGCTCACGCCGTGCCAGACGCCGATCAGTGAGGTGAAGGACGTGGCGAAGAAGCCGATCAGGAAGAACTTGGCGGTCGCCGGGCCGTACTCGTCCTCCAGGATGTCGCTCAGCTGGACGAGCCCCTTGTCGCCGCTCGCGATCGCCACGTTGGCGGAGTGCAGCAGTTCCGCGCCGACGAAGAGCATGGCGACGACGAAGATGCCGGTGGTGAGGTAGGCGACCCGGTTGTCCAGGCGCATCACCTTCATCCAGCCGGTGTCCGTCCAGCCCTTGGCGTTGACCCAGTAGCCGTACGCCGCGAGGGTGATCGTGCCGCCGACGCCGCCGATCAGGCCGAGGGTGTTGAGGACGGAGTCCTTCTCGTCGGGCAGGACGGGCAGCAGGCCCGCGAAGGCGTCCGGCAGGTTGGGGGTGACCCTGATCGCGAGGTACACCGTCACCACGAACATGACGCCCACCAGGACCGTCATGACCTTCTCGAAGACGGCGTACTTGTTGAACCAGACGAAGACCAGGCCGACGAGACCGCAGGCGATGGCCCACCCTTCGAGGTCCATCACGTCCGGGAACAGGGCCTGGAGCGGGAGCGCGCTGGACGACATCGCCGCCGCGCCGTACACGAAGCCCCAGATCACGACGTAGACGGCGAAGAACCAGGTGGTCCAGCGGCCGAGGCTCGCCCAGCCCTCGAACAGGGTGCGGCCGGTGGAGAGATGCCAGCGGCCCGCCGCCTCGGCGAGGGAGATCTTGACCAGGCAGCCGATCACCGCGGCCCACAGCAGGGTGTAGCCGAAGTTGCTGCCCGCGATGAGCGTGGCGACCAGGTCACCGGCGCCGACGCCGGTCGCGGCGACGACGATCCCCGGGCCGATGTACCGCCAACTGGACTTGCGGGGAGCGGAGTTCGCCGAGTTCGCCTCGTCCGCACCGGTCACTGTGTTGTCCGTGGTGTCCGCCATGAAGGTCAAGAAACCCTAAAGATCGCGGCGCGGCAAGAGGGCGTGCGGTGAAGGAAACCGGGACGCGGCAGAGTGCACTCGCTACACAGCAACCACACAGCCGACGCACAGTTCACGCCATCGCGTCTTTATTCACTCTTGACCTGCTCATGCCATAAGCCCACGATGAGCAGGCCCGCGATGAGCGGCACACCCGCACCGGCAGCACGTCGCTGAACCAACCCCGCTCCACTCCCCCACTTCCGGAGATCCCGGAAACCCCGGAGAACACAGGAGACTTCATGCGACTTCGCATACGCGGTTCCGGCGTCCGCGGCGGCACCCGCCACGCCGCCCTCGCCGCCGTTCTGGCCCTCGCCCTCGCGGCCCCGCTCTCCGCGAACGCCGACAGCGCCCCGAAGGCGGCACCGAGCGCCGAGGACGTCCACCAGTACGAGATCCACCAGCACTCGACACCCGTGACCCGCACGGCGATCCAGCAGACGGGCGTGACGGTGGACGAGGCCGACGAGGAGACCGTGGTGGTCTCCGGAAGAGCCGACCAGATCAAGCAGCTGCGCCGACTCGGGTATGAGGTATCGGAGTTGGGGTCGGCCCCGGCACGGGCCGCGCAGGACGAGGTGCGGCTCTACGACTTCCCCTCGGCCGACTCGCGCTACCACAACTACGCCGAGGCGAACGCCGAGATCGACCAGCGCCTCGCCGCCTACCCGAACATCATGAGCAAGCGGGTCATCGGGACGTCGTACCAGGGCCGGAACATCGTCGCCATCAAGATCAGCGACAACGTGGGGACCGACGAGGCCGAGCCCGAGGTGCTGTTCACCAGTCACCAGCACGCCCGCGAGCACCTCACGGTGGAGATGGCCCTGTACCTGCTGCGCGAACTCGGCGCGGGGTACGGGAGCGACTCACGGGTGACGAACATGGTCAACAACCGGGAGATCTGGATCATCCCCGATCTCAACCCGGACGGCGGCGAGTACGACATCGCCACCGGCTCGTACCGCTCGTGGCGCAAGAACCGGCAGCCCAACTCCGGTTCCTCCGCGGTCGGTACGGACCTCAACCGCAACTGGGCCTACCGCTGGGGCTGCTGCGGCGGCTCGTCGGGGTCGACCTCGTCCGAGACCTACCGGGGTCCGGCCGTCGAGTCGGCGCCCGAGGTCAAGGTGGTCGCCGACTTCGTGCGCAGCCGGGTCGTCGGCGGGGTCCAGCAGATCAAGTCGAACATCGACTTCCACACGTACAGCGAACTGGTGCTGTGGCCCTACGGGTACACGTACTCGGACACGGCGACCGGGATGACGGCGGACGACAACGCCGTCTTCAAAACCATCGGGCAGAAGCTGGCCGCGAGCAACGGGTACACGGCGGAGCAGGCCAGCGACCTGTACATCACCGACGGGTCGATCGACGACTACCTCTGGGGCACGCACAAGATCTTCTCGTACACCTTCGAGATGTATCCGTCGTCGAGTTCCGGTGGCGGTTTCTACCCGCCCGACGAGGTGATCGAGCGGGAGACGTCCAGGAACCGGGACGCGGTACTGCAGCTGCTGGAGAACTCGGACTGCATGTACCGGTCGATCGGGAAGCAGGCCCAGTACTGCTAGGGGCCCCTAGTCGGTCTCCTCGGCCTCTTCCTTCTCCGGCTCCGGGGTCTCGTCCTCGAAGTACGCGTCCAGGACGGCGTCCAGCTGTTCGTCCCACTCGGTGAACCGCGCCCTCGACCCCGCCTCGATCTCGATCGGGTACCAGCGGCGGTCGGGGGTGTGCACCGTGATGGTGAACCGCTTGCCGAAGCGCGGGGACTCCGTCTCGACGGCGCCGATCTCGTCCCAGCGGAACTCGCAGGCCTGGTCGTCGAGAGAGAGCCGTACGCCCTTGTGGTCGGCGACGATTCTCGCGCGCCGGTCAAAGGCCTCGAAGACGGGCCCGTCGGCGGCGTCCTCGGCGGCTTCCTCGGATGCGTCCCCGGATGCTTCCTCGGATGCTTCCTCGGTGGCTTCGGTCTCCTCGGAGACCGAAGCCCCGGCCGCGGGTTCGTCGGCCTCCACGGCCTTCTCCGCCTCGGTCTCCTCCGCCCCGCCGGACGCGGGTGGGGTGAGCCCGGGGATGAAGGCCGGGTCGAATCCGGCGCCTTCCAGGGGCTGGCTGCTCGAACCTATGCGCTGCTCCACAGCGGGCAGTATGGTCGACGATCCTGTGCCGGACACAACCGGCCCCTACATCGTTACCGGACGCCTACATGGGGCCGCACCCGCCTACATGAACACACTCAGGACCGCGGCCATCGCGAACCCCGCCACCGACAGCACCGTCTCCAGCACGGTCCACGTCTTCAGGGTGTCCCGCTCACTGATGCCGAAGTACTTGGCCACCATCCAGAAGCCGCCGTCGTTGACGTGGGAGGCGAAGATGGAGCCGGCCGAGATGGCCATGATGACGAGGGCGACGAAGGCCTGGGAGTGGTGGCCCTCCGACAGCAAGGGCGCCACGATGCCCGCCGTGGTGACGATGGCGACGGTCGCCGAGCCCTGGGCGACCCGCAGGACCACCGAGATCAGGTACGACAGCACGAGCACCGGCAGGCCGACGTCGTTGAAGGTGTCGGAGAGGGCCTGGGCGACCCCGCTGGCCTTGAGGACCGCGCCGAAGACCCCGCCCGCGCCGACGACCAGCAGGATGTTGCCGACCGGCTTGAGGGACGCGGTCGACACCGTCTCAAGGGACTTGCGGGACCAGCCGCGGCGGATGCCGAGCAGGTAGTAGGCGAGGAGCAGGGCGATGGTCAGCGCCACGAAGGGGCTGCCGAAGAACTCGATGACCGAGCGGCCGGTGGAGGGGTCGAGCGCGATCGAGGAGAAGGTGGCGGCGAGGATCAGGACCAGGGGCGTACCGATGATGCCGAGGACCGTGCCGAGGGCGACGGGTTCCTCGCGCGGCTCGACGCCCTGCGTCCGCTGTTCCTCGATCACCGCCTGCCTGGCCTCCGCGGCCGCCTCCACCATGTCCTGCGGTACGGCGACGAAGATGCGGCGGCCCACCCAGGCCGCGTAGGCCCACGCGGCCAGTACCGCGGGGATGCCGCAGACGATGCCCATGAGGATCACCCAGCCGAGGTCCACGTGGAGCAGTCCGGCGGCCGCGACCGGGCCGGGGTGCGGGGGCAGGAAGGCGTGGGTCATCGACAGGCCCGCCAGCAGCGGCAGACAGTAGAGCAGGATCGACCTGCCGCTGCGCTTGGCCGCCGCGTACACGATCGGCGCGAGGACGAAGATGCCGACGTCGAAGAAGACCGGGATGCCGAAGATCAGACCGGTCAGGCCCATGGCGAGCGGGGCGCGCTTCTCGCCGAACAGGTTCAGCAGCCGGGACGCCAACACCTCGGCGCCGCCGCTGACTTCGAGGATCGCCCCGAGCATCGTGCCCAGGCCGATGATGATCGCGACATGGCCGAGGATGCCGCCCATCCCGGACTCGATGGTGGACACGGCGTCCGACCGCTGGACCGTGCCGAAGAGTTCGGTGACCGAGAGTCCGGCGAGCAGGCCGACGGCTATGGAGACGCCGAGCAGGGCGACGAAGGGCTGGAGTCTCACCTTGATGATCAGGAAGAGCAGCAGGGCGATACCGAGGGCGGCGACCGTGAGGAGGCCCGCGGTGCCGTCGATGAGGAGGAGCAGGCCACCGGTGTGCGGGGGTGTCTCGGTGGCCGCGGCGAGCGGTAGTGACATGGGGGAGGTCCTCTTCGTGAGTACATGGAGCTTTCGGGCAGGGCGGATCGCGGCACGGCGCCCCGGGGGGTGCCGTGCCGTGCAGGACGTGCGGGAGTGCAGGAGTGCAGGAGTGCAGGAGTGCAGGAGTGCAGGAGTGCAGGAGTGCAGGAGGTGCGGGGGTCGAGGGGGCGTCAGCCGAGGACGGCGAGCGCGTCGATCTCGATGAGGAGCCCGGCGGGCAGGCCGACGTAGACGGTGGTCCGGGCGGCGGGCGGGGCGGTGAGACCCTGCTCCTCGAAGTAGGTGTTGTAGATCGAGTTCATCTCGGCGAAGTGGTCCACGTCCGTCAGATAGACGCGGATCATCATCACGTCGTCCCAGGAGGCGCCGCCCTCCTCCAGGATCGCCTTGACGTTGGCGAGCGTCTGCAGGGTCTGCTCGCGCAGGGTGGGCCCGGCGGGCGTGGGCGGCCTGCCCTCCTCGGCCGGCAGGAAGCCGACCTGCCCGGCGACCTGGAGGATGTTGCCCTTGCGCACGCCGTGGGAGAACTTCGCGGGCGAGGTGGTGTGGGTGCTGGGGGTGAGCGCGACTTTATCCGTCTTATCCGTCTTGTCCGTCATCCGGGTTCCTTGGCTGTTGTTCTGCCCGAGTACTCGCCGCTGATGGCCTCGGCCGTACGGCGGACCTGTGGGAGGAGGGTGAGGAGTTCCTCGGCGGTGACGACGACGTTGGGCGCGGAGACCGACATCGCCGCGACGACCCTGCCGTCGGCGCCGCGGACGGGGGCCGCGACGCAGTTGATGGACTCCTCGTGGCCACCGAGGTCGGTGGCCCAGCCCTGTTCGCGCACCCGCTCCAACTCCTTGAGGAAGGCCGGGGCGTTGGGTGTCGAACGGGCCGTGTACAGGGGGTATTCCAGCTTGTCCGCGAGGGCGCGCCGCTCGGCCTCGGGGAGATCGGCGAGCAGCAGTTTGGCGACCGCGGCGACGGTGATGGCTACGGGCTTGCCGATCCACGAGTACATCCGCACCGGGTACCGGCTCTCGACCTTGTCGATGTACAGCACCTCGGCCTCCTCGTACACGGCGAGGTGGACGGTGTGACCGCACTGCTCGTTCAGCCGTACGAGGTGGGGGTGGGCGATCTCGCGGATGTCGAGGTTCTCCATCGCCTCCTGTGCCAGGGCGATGAGGCGGGCGCCGAGGCGGTAGCGCTGGTCGGACTGCCGGTAGACCATGCCGTGTTCGTGGAGGGTGCGCAGGAGTCGCAGCGCGGTGGACTTGTGGACGCCGAGGCGGTCGGCGACCTGCCCGAGGTCGGCGGGGCCCTCGGCGAGCAGCGGCAGGATGCTCAGTGCTCGGTCGACGGTCTGGCTCATGGGGTGCGTACCTCCTCCGGGGCCCTGTCGGCCTGTGTCCGGCCGGGGCCGAGTCGAAGTGTCCCCCACGTGTCGTCGTCGAGGGCGGCCAGCCGGTCGGCGGTGTCGCGGTCGGGGGGTGTCGCGAGGTCACCGGGGCTGGTGAGCGCGGCTGCGGCCCACAGGTGACCGTGGCGCAGGCGGCTCTTCAGGGGGAGTTCGCGCAGGGTCGCCGAGAGGAAGCCGGCCGCGAAGGCATCGCCGGCACCGGTGGTGGCCACGACGTCCACGGCGAGGGCCGGCACGAAGACACCCGGCACTGCGGCCGGCCGGGGGTGGGCGCCGCTCTCCCGCGCCTGGCGGGCGTCGCTCTGCATGGGCCGGGAGCCGCCCCTTCCGGCACGGCCGCCCGCGGTCATGGCGGAGCGACGACTGCCGGCAGGCTGCGGATGATCGGGTGAAGGTCCGGCACCTTGCGGCCCCGGGCCGCTGCCCGACGCCAGGGGTGCGGGGCCGTGTCGATAGGCGGCTCCGCCGCAGGGCGCGGCGCGCTGCTCCCACCGGGCCGCGGACGACACGAACGCTGTGGCCCCCAGCCCCCCTTGCTTCACCACCAGCACCCTCGGCTCCGGCAGCACCGCCCGAATGCGCGACGGCCCGCCCGTCACCCCCCACGCCTCCTCGGCCTCGTCCTCCCCCACGAACACGATGTCGGCCCGGCGTGCCAACTCCAGCAGCACCCGCGGCCCTTCGGCGTCCCGCCACAGCCCGGTCCGGTGATTGACGTCGAAGGACACCAGCGGCCGGTCCGCTGCCGGTGCCGTCAGGTCCCGCATCAACTCCAGGCACTCGGACGACAGCGCAGCCGTGATCCCCGAAAGGTGCAGCACCCGAGCCGCCCGCACCACCGACAGATCCACGTTCGCCGCGGACATCGCCGAAGCCGCCGATCCCGCCCGGTAGTAGGCGACCTCGTGCGCGTCCGTCGCCCGGTCCCCCGCCGTACGGAAGTACACCCCGGTGGGCCGGGAGGCGTCCCTCCCGACAGCGGAGGTGTCGACCCCGTACCCCCCGATCGCCTCGACCAGGTGATCCCCGAAGCCGTCCGCCCCGACCCGGCCGACCCACCGCACCGCGTGCCCGGCGGCGGCAAGGCAGCAGGCGACGTTCGACTCCGCGCCCCCGATCGCCCGGTCGAAGGACGGCACGTCGGCGAGTCGTCCGGGCCGGCTGGGCAGGAACGTGACCATGGACTCGCCGAGCGCGACGACGTCCACGACGTCGGGGGCATTCACGATGGCCGTAGCTCCTTCATTGACCCGGCATTCGCCTGGATGTTAGACAGCAGTGAGCGACATACGCAATGAACGTTGCAGAGAGTGCAACGCGCCCTTCAGGGAGGCCTCGTGTCCGGTACCGAAGCGCTCGCCCGTCTCGCGGAGGACCGCGTCGACCACCGCTTCAAGGGCCTCCCGCCGGACGCGGACGGCCTGACGGTCGCCGAGCTGACCGCCCAGCGCCGCAACCTCTTCACCGACGGGTTCACCACCCCCGTACTCGCCCTCTCCGCCGAGCGCCTGCGGCACAACCTCGCGCTCATTCAGACGTACGCCGCCCGCCACGGCCTCGCCTTCGCCCCGCACGGCAAGACGACCATGGCCCCCCAGCTCTTCCGGCGTCAGATCGAGCACGGCGCCTGGGGCATCACCCTGGCCGTCCCCCACCAGGTGCGGGTCGCCCGGGCGTACGGCGTCCAGCGGGTCTTCCTCGCGAACGAACTGGTGGACCCGGCGGCCCTGAGGTGGGTCGCCGCCGAGCTGGCGCGTGACGAGAGCTTCCGCTTCATCTGCTACGTCGACTCCGTCCGCGGAGTCGAGCTGATGGACGCGGCCTTGCGGGGCACCGCCCGCCCCGTGGACGTGGTCGTCGAACTCGCCGCCGGTGAGGGCGCCCGCACCGGCATCCGCACGGAGGCGGAGTGCGCGGCCGTCGCCGACGCCGTCGCGGCCACCGGGACGCTACGGCTCGTCGGCGTCGCCGGATACGAGGGCGAGGTCCCCGACGCGGACCCGGAACGCGTCCACGCCTGGCTGCGCCGGCTCGTCGCCCTGGCCGCCGACTTCGACAAGGCGGGACGGTTCGACGCGGCGGCACCGGACGGGATCGTGATCAGCGCCGGCGGCAGCGCCTGGTTCGACGCGGTCGCCGACGTCTTCGCCGAGATCCCCGAACTCTCCCTCCCCGTACTGAAGTTGCTCCGCTCCGGCGCCTACGTCTCACACGACGACGGCCACTACCGCAAGGTGACCCCCTTCAACCGGATCCCCGAGGAGGGCGCCCTGGAGCCCGCGTTCCGGCTGTGGGCGCAGATCGTCTCCCGCCCCTCCCCCGGCCAGGCCTTCGCCAACGCGGGCAAGCGGGACGCGGCCCACGACCTCGACCTCCCCTTCCCGCAGGTGGTCCGCCGGGGCGACACCGAGCGCCCGGCCACCGGCGTCGAGGTGACCGCCCTCTCCGACCAGCACGCCTGGCTGGCCACGGCCCCGGACGCCGATCTGGAGGTCGGCGACTGGCTGGGCCTCGGCCTCTCCCACCCGTGCACGTCCTTCGACAAGTGGCAGCTGATCCCGGTGGCGGAGGCCGATGGCACGGTTGTCGAATACATCCGCACGTTCTTCTGAGACGCGAAGGAGGAGTCCGGCGATGGAAGAGCTCGTCATCCGGGACGCGGACGTCGTCGACGGCAGCGGCGCCCCGTCCTACCGCGCCGACGTGGTCGTCGACGGCGGCCGGATCGTGTCGATCGTCCAGGAGGCCGCCGCAGCGGGCTGCCAACGCCCCAAGACCAGGCGGGAGTTGGATGCCGAGGGGCTCGTCCTCTCCCCCGGCTTCATCGACATGCACGCCCACAGCGACCTGGCCCTGCTGCGCGACCCCGACCACAGCGCCAAGGCCGCGCAGGGCGTCACCCTCGAAGTCCTGGGCCAGGACGGGCTGTCGTACGCCCCGGTCGACGACCGCACCCTGGAGGAGGTCCGCCGCGCCATCACCGGGTGGAACGGCCACGGCGACGACATCGACTTCGACTGGCGGTCGGTGGGCGAGTACCTGGACCGCCTCGACCGCGGGATCGCCGTCAACGCGGCCTATCTGATCCCCCAGGGAACCGTCCGCGCGCTCGCCGTCGGCTGGGAGGACCGCGAGGCGAGTCCCGAGGAGCTGGACCGTATGCGCCGGCTGGTCGCGGAGGGCATGGAACAGGGCGCGCTCGGCATGTCGTCGGGCCTGACCTACACACCCGGCATGTACGCCAAGGGCGCCGAACTCACCGAATTGTGCCGGGTGGTGGCCCGGTACGGCGGCTACTACTGCCCGCACCACCGCTCCTACGGCGCGGGGGCCCTGGAGGCCTACGAGGAGATGGTCGCCCTGGCCCGGGAAGCGGACTGCGCGCTCCACCTCGCCCACGCCACCATGAACTTCGGCGTGAACAAGGGCCGGGCGCAGGAGCTCGTCGCTCTCCTGGACGAGGCGCTGGCGTCGGGCGCCGACATCAGCCTGGACACCTACCCCTACACGCCCGGCTCCACGACCCTCGCGGCCCTGCTGCCGAGCTGGGCGGGCGAGGGCGGGCCCGAGGCGCTCCTGAAGCGGCTCGCGGACGACGACACGGCCGAGCGGATCCGGCACCACCTGGAGGTCGTCGGGGCGGACGGCTGCCACGGGGTGCCCGTCGAGTGGGACACCATCGAGATCTCGGGCGTCGGCGACCCGGCCCTCGCGGACCTCGTCGGCCGTACGGTCGCGCAGTCGGCCCGCGCCCGCGGCGAGAGCCCCTGGACGACCGCCCGCCGGCTTCTCCTCGCCGACCGGCTGGCCCCGTCGATCCTCCAGCACGTCGGCCACGAGGAGAACGTCCGCACGATCATGCGGCACCCGGTCCACACCGGCGGCTCCGACGGCATCCTTCAGGGCGCCAAGCCGCATCCGCGGGCGTACGGCACGTTCCCGCGGTATCTCGGCACGTACGTGCGGGAGTTGGGGGTGCTCTCGCTGGAGGAGTGCGTGGCCCATCTCACCTCGCGCCCGGCGTCCCGGCTGCGGCTGCCGGACCGCGGGCTGATCAAGGAGGGCTACCGGGCCGACCTGGCCCTGTTCGATCCGGAGACGGTGGCCCCGGGCTCGACCTTCGACGACCCGCGCAGGCTGCCGACCGGCATCCCGTACGTCCTGGTCGACGGCAGGTTCGTCATCGAAGATGGAAGCCGCACGGATGTCCTGGCGGGGCGGGCGGTCCGTCGCAGTCCCATGTGACGGACCGCCTCGCGCCCTACCGGCGGCCGGGGCTTACGGCTTGGGCAGGGTGCAGCCGCTCGCGCTCAGGTTGAGCTGGTTGCCGGTCGTGAAGCAGGCCGGGATGTTGTAGATCTCCTGGGCGTAGTTGATGCCCTCGCGGACGGTGACGTTGCCGTTCGCGTCGACCTCGCACGGGTTGTTCTCCGTGCAGCGCTCGCCGTCCTCGTTGCCGGTGTTGTTGACGGCGACGACCTTGCCGGTGGCCTGGTCGATGACGGGCGAGCCGGAGGTGCCGCCGATGGTCTGGCAGGCGGAGGTGTAACGGACGGAGTCCTTCCAGGTCCAGTCGCCCTCCTTCAGCCGGTAGGCGAACCCGTCGATGTTGCAGTTGTAGAGGGTCTTCCAGTAGCCGGAGGCGACGGTGATGGCGGTCCCGGCGGTCGGGTGGGTGTCCTGCACGGTGAGCGGGCTGATCCCGTACGCGCTCTTGATCGACGCGTAGGTGCTGGTGAGCTGGTAGATCGACACGTCCGTGTCGGTCATCGTCCCGTAGGCGAGCTTGCTGGCGCGCAGGGTGGCGACCTTGGTGCCGGCGGAGTTGAGCAGTCCGAAGGTCCGGCTGGACGCCTGGTTGGTGAGCACCTCGCCGGGCGCGGGGAAGCCGGTGGAGAGGCAGTGCCCGTTGCTGAGCACCAGGGCCGGGGCGGTGTCCAGGGAGTTCGGGAACCGGATGACCGAACCGGAACAGTTGCTGAGCGAGACGGTTCCGGCGAGGGTCACGGCCTTGAGCCGGGGCGACGGTGCCGTGACCTGGGACAGGGTGTCGGTGGCGGACGTGACCAGTTTCTGGACCACGGAGACGGGGGTGTCGGTGTCCACGCTCTTGCCCACGCTCTGGGCCGTGGGTTCGGCGGCGACCGCGGGTGCCGCGCCTATCCCGGCCAGGGCCAGGGCGCTGAACGCGGCGACGAGAGGCTTTCTCATGTGGGGGTCCCCTCTTGCGACTTGAGCGACCGGAAATCTTCCGGCCGCCCGTGAGTTTGTCATGAACATTGTGAAGAAGGGTGGCCACTTGGACAAGGACCTGTGCCGAGCCCGCGCCCCTGGAGGGGCGACACCCGCACATCCGGGACAGGGCGCACATTCCGATCCCGTCCACTGAGCTCAACTTACCCATCCGTAGGGCTACTTGAGCCTCTTGGTGTCACCCTGCCCATGTCGCTTGGGGGCTGAGGGG
This sequence comes from Streptomyces sp. NPDC058307, assembly GCF_042880295.1. NCBI lineage: Bacteria > Bacillati > Actinomycetota > Actinomycetes > Kitasatosporales > Streptomycetaceae > Streptomyces > Streptomyces sp. NPDC058307. The sequence goes on along the minus strand of NZ_JBHVYZ010000016.1, from coordinate 60,412 downwards.
GCCGAAGGCGGTGGGGGTGACGGCCTCCCGCTCGCGCGAGTCCCGGACGCGTGCGGGAGGCGTTCACGCCGGAGGAGCCGACGCTGGTCGCAGGGGTGGTGAGACGGTCGGGCGGCGGACGCTGGTCGCAGGGGTGGTGAGACGGTCGGGCGGCGGAGGTGCCGGACAGGACGGGCCGACGCCGGTCGCCCGCCCAGGGAGGCCGTCGGGCCGTCGGGCGTCGGGGTCGGAGACGCTTGCACCGGAGGCGCTGACACCGGTCGCCGGCCCACCGCAAGCCGTCACGCCCGGGACCCATACGCTCCGCGTGCTGCTGGACGGTCCGCCTGTTGGTCACGATTACGCGGATACACCGACGCCCGCTGCCGACCGACCACAGGCCACCGAGCGGCGGGGGCGCTCGCGCCGGATGCGGTGACGCCGGTCGCCGGTCGCCGGTCGCCAGTCGCCGGCCCACCGGCAACCCGCGGGCCGCGGCCCGTCGGCCGGGGTGGAGCAGACGGGGCCACGGCGCCGCTCGGCTCCGCGGAGGCCGGGGTGGCACCGCGGCCCGTGGCCCGGGTCCCGCTCGGGCCGGAGGAGGGGCCCCACAGGGAGAGCCGGCCCTCAAGGCCGCCACCCTCACGGTTCCGGCCGCCACGACCACCCGGCGCGAGTGCCAGGCCGTCCCTACCGCGGGTGTCCCGGTCGGCGGGATCCGGACCGCTCGGCCCGGTCGCCGGGCTTCAGGCCGGCGGGTTCCGAGGGAGTTCCGCCGTCGCGTTGTGCGCCGTGCGTGGCCGCGGGATCCCTGCGCTGCTCGTACGGCAGGCCACCGCAGCCCCCGGCGTACAGGCGTTCGCGGCGCACCGCAGCGGCGGAAGTGGCAGCTGGGACAGCTACACGGCGATAACAGTCCAAACCACCGCGTCTCACGTGGCGGAAAACACGACCCGCCAAGCGTTACCGGGCCGTAAGCTCCCAGACATGCAGGTGATCCAGTCGACCAAGCTCGCCAATGTCTGTTACGAGATCCGGGGCCCGGTTCTCGAGGAGGCGATGCGCCTGGAGGCGGCCGGGCACCGCATCCTCAAGCTGAACACGGGCAACCCCGCCGCCTTCGGGTTCGAGGCGCCGCCCGAGATCCTGGAGGACGTCCTCCGGAACGTCTCGACGGCCCATGGGTACGGCGACGCGAAGGGGCTGCTGGCCGCACGCCGGGCCGTCGTCATGCACAACCAGACCATCGGCATCGAGACCGACGTCGAGCACGTCTTCATCGGCAACGGCGTCTCCGAGCTGATCGTGATGGCGATGCAGGGCCTGCTCGACGACGGCGACGAGGTCCTCGTACCGGCCCCCGACTACCCGCTGTGGACGGCCGCCGTGTCGCTGTCCGGCGGTACGGCCGTCCACTACCGCTGCGACGAGCAGTCGGACTGGATGCCCGATCTCGCGGACGTGGAGCGCAAGGTCACCGACCGCACCAAGGCGATCGTCATCATCAACCCCAACAACCCCACGGGCGCGGTCTACGACGAGACCATGCTCAAGGGGCTGACCGACATCGCCCGCCGGCACAACCTGCTGGTCTGCTCGGACGAGATCTACGACAAGATCCTCTACGACGGCGCCACGCACACCCCGACCGCCGCGGTCGCCCCCGACCTGCTGACCCTCACCTTCAACGGCATGTCGAAGGCGTACCGGGTCGCCGGGTACCGGGTGGGCTGGATGTCGATCTCCGGCCCGCGCGCGCACGCCGACTCCTACATCGAGGGCCTGACCGTCCTGGCCAACATGCGCCTGTGCGCGAACATGCCGGGGCAGCACGGGGTGGTCGCCGCGCTCAGCGGACGGCAGTCGATCAAGGACCTCGTCCTGCCGGGCGGACGGCTCGTCGAGCAGCGGGACGTGGCGTACGACCTGCTGACCCAGATCCCCGGCGTGAGCTGTGTGAAGCCGAAGGGGGCGCTGTATCTCTTCCCCCGGCTCGACCCCAAGGTCTTCAAGATCAAGGACGACCGGCGGATGGTCCTGGACCTGCTGCGCCAGGAGAAGATCATGGTCGTCCAGGGCTCCGGCTTCAACTGGCCCGAGCCCGACCACTTCCGCGTGGTGACCCTGCCGACGGCCGGGGACCTGCGGGACGCGGTGGGACGCATCGGGAACTTCCTGGACGGATACGGACAACCGTAGACGGAGGATCCGCTCCTTCCACTCGCTGAACTTTAGACGGAATCTAAGCTAGGATGGTTTCCTGACTGCACAGGAGGCCATCCATGTACGAACCGATCCGCACCAAGTCGGTCCACTCCACGATGGCCGGCCCCACCTCCGACTTTCCCCACCGTTCCCGCGAGGAAGAGCTGGACATCCAGCTCGCGGGCCATCTCGCCGCACTCCTCGCCGTCACGGACGAACTGCGTGCGCTGGCGCCCTCCGCCGACCTGGACACCGCGGCCGAGCGGCTCGCCGAACAGGCGACCCGGCTGCGGGGCGGAGGCGCACCGGCTCGCGCGTCGCTGCCCGCGGCCTCCTCGAACCTGGACGACCTCCACCGCCGCGCCCACGCCGTGGCGGGCCGCGCCCTGCTCGTGGCGGCGTCCCGCGCGGACACGGCGGCGGCGATCCTGGCGGCGGAGCGGATGGACGCCCACGCGGCGGCCCTGGAGCCCCGCGAACTCGCCACCCACTGAGCCCTACGGCTCCCTGAACGCCCCGGTCCGCGCGCACCCAGAGCGACGTGCGGACCGGGTGCCACAACACTGCGTTGGCTTGAGCGGGGTGCCGGATCGCCGTAGGAGTGGGGGTCGGGTGGCGGCTGCGGGTTCGTCGTGGCTCGTCGCGCCCACGCGGCGGAGCCGCACATCGATGCAGCCCCGCGCCCCTGACGGGGCGCGTCCCCGCCCCGTGGTGAGCCGGGACAGAATCCATCCCAGGGAGTGAGGCGGCAGCACGCCCCGCACGCCGTTGTGCGGGGCTGTTTCGTGACTCAGGGCCTGGTCGGCCCTCGTGCCGCCACCCGCGGCCGGCCCGTGACGATCACGGGTCAGGGCTCCCATCGGGGGCCGGCCGCGGGGGTTCTCGGGGGACTCAGCCCAGGCGCTGCACCAGCGCGTGGTACTCGTCCCACAGCTCCTTCGGCGTGTGGTCGCCGAAGGTGTTGAGGTGCTCGGGGATCAGGGACGCCTCCTCCCGCCACACCTCCTTGTCGACCGTGAGCAGGAACTCCAGGTCGGAGTCGGCCAGTTCGAGGCCCTTCGTGTCGAGCGCGTCCCTGGTCGGCAGGATGCCGATCGGGGTCTCGACGCCCTCGGCCTTGCCCTCCAGGCGCTCCACGATCCACTTCAGGACGCGACTGTTCTCGCCGAAGCCGGGCCAGACGAACTTGCCCTCGTCGTTCTTGCGGAACCAGTTGACGTAGTAGATCTTCGGGAGCTTCGACTGGTCCTTGTCCTTGGCCACGTCGACCCAGTGGCCCATGTAGTCGCCCATGTTGTAGCCGCAGAACGGCAGCATGGCGAAGGGGTCACGGCGCAGCTCGCCGACCTTGCCCTCGGCGGCGGCGGTCTTCTCGGAGGCCACGTTGGCGCCGAGGAAGACGCCGTGGTTCCAGTCGAAGGACTCCGTCACCAGCGGCACCGCGCTCGCGCGCCGCCCGCCGAAGAGGATGGCCGAGATCGGCACGCCCTTGGGGTCCTCCCACTCGGGCGCGATGATCGGGCACTGCGCGGCCGGGGTGGTGAAGCGGGCGTTGGGGTGGGCGGCCGGGACCCCGGATTCAGGGGTCCAGTCGTTGCCCTTCCAGTCGGTGAGGTGGGCGGGAGTCTCCTCCGTCATGCCCTCCCACCAGACGTCGTTGTCGTCCGTCAACGCCACGTTGGTGAAGACCGAGTTGCCCCACAGCGTCTTCATGGCGTTGGCGTTGGTGTGCTCACCGGTGCCGGGCGCGACGCCGAAGAAGCCGGCCTCGGGGTTGATCGCGTAGAGGCGGCCGTCCTCGCCGAACCGCATCCAGGCGATGTCGTCGCCGATGGTCTCGACGGTCCAGCCGGAGATGGTGGGCTCCAGCATGGCGAGGTTGGTCTTGCCGCAGGCGGACGGGAACGCGGCGGCCACGTACTTGGACTCGCCCTGCGGCGGGGTGAGCTTGAGGATCAGCATGTGCTCGGCGAGCCAGCCCTCGTCACGGGCCATCACCGACGCGATGCGCAGGGCGTAGCACTTCTTGCCGAGCAGGGCGTTGCCGCCGTAGCCGGAGCCGTAGGACCAGATCTCGCGGGACTCCGGGAAGTGCGAGATGTACTTGGTGGAGTTGCACGGCCACGGCACGTCCTCCTGGCCCTCCTCCAGCGGCGCTCCGAGCGTGTGCACAGCACGCACGAAGAAGCCGTCGGAGCCGAGTTCGTCGAGGACCGGCTGTCCCATGCGCGTCATCGTGCGCATGGACACGGCGACGTAGGCGGAGTCGGTGATCTCGACGCCGATCGCGGAGAGGTCGGAGCCGAGCGGGCCCATGCAGAACGGGACGACGTACATCGTCCGGCCCTTCATCGAACCGCGGAAGACGCCCTTGTCCCCGGCGAAGATGTCCCGCATCTCCCCCGGTGCCTTCCAGTGGTTCGTCGGGCCCGCGTCCTCCTCCCTCTCCGAGCAGATGAAGGTGCGGTCCTCGACGCGCGCGACGTCGGTCGGGTCGGAGGCCGCGTAGTAGGAGTTGGGACGTTTGATCGGGTTGAGCTTCTTGAAGGTGCCCTTCGCGACGAGCTCCTCGCACAGGCGCTCGTACTCCGCTTCGGATCCGTCACACCAGACCACGCTGTCCGGTTCGGTCAGTTCGGCGATCTCGTTCACCCACGAGATCAGTTCCTTGTGCTGGGTGGGGATGACGGGGGGAGCCGCGATGTCGCGCGCCACGATTGCTCCTAGATGAGGGATTTTTTGTTTGGAGGCCCCGTGGGGGCTGCGACCCGGATGCTCTCGTGCCTTCAGGTGGTGACCTTGGCGCTCATCCGGTGCCGACCGCACTCATTTGATCATCCGACTGAAGCGCCCATCTGTCCAGAGGGCATCACAGGTGAGCGGAGTGAGGATCGCCACGGTTTCTTTGGGTACAGCGCGTTTATTTGCGCACACGTAGCGTTCATTCGACCGTTTCTTTACTGGTCAACTCCCGTGAGACGATGGCCACTCTTGGCCGCTCTCTCGTCGTACTGACGCGTAACCTACGGTCCCGTAGGTACGATGCCGGGCATGACGCCGCCCGCCCACGACGCCGACGCACCCTCCCTGCCCCACCAGATCAAGCAGCACGCCCACCACCTCGCCGAGCCCATCAAGCCGAAGCTGCGCGGCTGGCTGCACCTCGGCATGTTCCCGGCCGCACTGGTCGCGGGGCTGGCGCTGACCGCCCTCGCCGACTCCACCAGAGGCCGGATCGCCTGCGGGATCTTCGCCCTGACCGCCTGCCTGCTGTTCGGCGTCAGCGCGCTGTACCACCGGGGCACCTGGAGCCCCCGCATGGACGGCGTCCTGCGGCGACTGGATCACGCCAACATCTTCCTGATCATCGCGGGCACCTACACCCCGCTGACCATGCTGCTCCTGCCGGGCAGCAAGGGCCGGTGGCTGCTGTGGGGCATCTGGAGCGCCGCCGTGGCCGGCATCCTCTTCCGGGTGTTCTGGGTCGGCGCCCCGCGCTGGCTCTACACCCCCTGCTACATCGCGATGGGCTGGGCCGCCGTCTTCTTCCTGCCCGACTTCATGCGCGCCGGCGGTGTCGCGGTCCTGGTCCTGGTCGTCATCGGCGGTCTGCTCTACAGCGCGGGCGGTGTGATCTACGGCCTCAAGCGGCCGAACCCGTCACCGCGCTGGTTCGGCTTCCACGAGGTGTTCCACTCCCTCACCGTGGCCGCCTTCGCCGTCCACTACATCGGCATCTCGCTGGTGGCGTACCGGCACACGTAGACCGCTCCACCACTTCGCGGGCCACAGCTTTCTCAGCTGTGGCCCTTTTTGCATGCCGAAACTGATTGACAGTCCATCGCTTTTGAGAGTTACTCTCATTTCATGGAAACCATCACTCCGGACCCCCGTCGCTGGTGGGCCCTGGCCGCCCTCGTCGCGAGCATGCTGACGCTCGGCTTCGACCTCACGATCCTCAATGTGGCGCTGCCGACCATGGCCGCCGACCTCGACGCGAGCACCGGCGCACAGCAGTGGATGGCGGACGCGTACGTCGTCGTCTTCGCGGCCCTGATGCTCCCCGCCGGTCTGCTCGGCGACCGGTTCGGACGGCGCCGCATGCTGATCACCGGACTCGCGGTCTTCCTCGCCGGATCACTGGTCGGCGCGCTGGCCGGCGACGTGAACGCGGTGATCGCCGCCCGCGCGGTGATGGGCGTCGGCGGCGCCCTCGTCACCCCGCTCGCGCTCTCCGTGCTGCCCACCCTCTTCGCCTCCGACGAGCGCACCAAGGCCGTCGGCATCGTCTCCGCCGCCTCGGCGCTCGGCCTGCCGCTCGGCCCGATCATCGGCGGCTGGCTGCTGAACCACTTCTGGTGGGGCTCGGTCTTCCTCGTCAACGTCCCGATGGCCGCGATCGGCATCGCCGCCTGCGTCTTCCTGCTCCCCGAGACCCGCGACCCCTCCTCCCCCAGGGTCGACGCCCTCTCCGCCGCGCTCACCGTCACCGGCCTCGGCGCCCTCGTCTACGCGATCATCGAGGCCCCCACCCGCGGCTGGGGCGACCCGCTGGTCCTCGGCATCCTCGCGGCGTCCGTCGTCCTGATCGCCGGGCTGGTCGTACGCGAACGGCGCGTCCAGCGCCCCATGCTCGACATGACCCTGCTCACCCACCGCGGCTTCCTCTTCAACACCGTCGCCGCGACCCTGGTGAACTTCGTCCTGACCGGCCTGCTCTTCGTCCTCCCGCCCTTCCTCCAGGCCGTCCTCGGCCACGACGCCCTCGGCACCGGCGTCCGGCTGCTGCCGATGATGGGCGGACTGCTGCTCGCCTCCCGCCTCGCCCCCAGGATCGTCGCCCGCTTCGGCGCACGCCCCACGGTCAGCGCGGGCCTGGTGGTACTGGCCTTCGCCGGGCTCCTGGGCAGCCGTACGACAGTCGACTCCGGGTACGGATTCGTCGCGCTGTGGCTCGCCCTCACCGGCTTCGGCTTCGGCCTCTCGCTCATCCCCGCCATGAACGGCGGCCTGAGCGCCCTGCCCCGCGACCGCGCCGGGAGCGGCTCCGGACTCCTGATGACCATGCGCCAGGTCGGCGGCGCGATCGGCATCGCCCTGCTCGGCAGCCTCCTCGCCGGCACCTTCCGCGACCGCCTCGACACCACCGGACTGCCCGCCGGGGCCGCCGACACGGCCGGGGAGTCCGTAGTCGCCGCACACATGGTCGCCCAGCACACCGGCTCGGCCGACCTGCTGGCCTCCGCGAACAGCGCCTATGTCCACGGCATGGACGTCGTCCTCCTGGTCTGCGGGATCGCGGCCCTCGTCGCCGCACTGCTCGCCGCGGCCTTCCTGCCGGGCACACCCCGTCCCGCCGAGACCACCACCACCCCGGACATCGCTGCCGAGGAGGCCGATGCCCGACAATGAACCCCATGACGGCCGCACGCTCCCCCCTCTCCCCCGCCGACCGCCCCCAACTCGGTCTCCGTGAGCGCAAGAAGATCAAGACCCGCGAGGCGATCCGCGCCGCGACCTACGCGCTGATCAAGGAACAGGGCTACGACGCCACGACCGTCGAGCAGATCGCCGAGCGCGCCGAGGTGTCACCGTCGACCGTCTTCCGCTACTTCCCGACCAAGGAGGACATCGTCCTCACGGACGAGTACGACCCGCTGATGCTGGAGGAACTGCGGGCCCGGCCCGCGGACGAGCCGTGGATGGACTCGGTGCGGCACGTGATGCGCATGGCCTACGAGGGGCTCATGGCGGAGGACCCCGACATGATCCGTCTGCGGACGCACCTCGCGTTCAAGATCCCCGCCGTCCGCGCCCGGATGGTCGAGAGCATGTCGGAGACAGGACGCGTGCTCCGCCAGGCCCTCGCCGAGCGGTCCGGCCTGGACCCGGACGGCCTGGAGGTGCGGGTCTGCGCGATGTCCCTCATCGGCGGAATCATGGAGGCCTCCCTGTACTGGGCGGAGAACGACTTCGAGGGCGATCTGAGCGATCACCTGAACCACGCCCTGGATGTCCTGGAGCACGGCCTGCCCACGAAAAAGCCCTGAGGCCACCACCGTCCCCCATGGCATCCTGACCGGGTGAGCGCACCGGAGATCCACATCCAATTCGCGCCCGACCTGGGCCTCTTCGTCCCGCACGGACGCCGCGGCGGCTCCACCTCCCTCACCACCGACGGCGCCTCCTCCCTCGGCCACGTCGTCGAGTCCACCGGCGTCCCGCTCACCGAGGTCGGTTCCCTGTGGGTCAACGGCCGCGAGGTCCCGAGGTCCTACGTCCCCGTAGCGGGCGACTCCGTCGAGATCAGAGCCGTCACCCGCCCCCAGCAGATCCCCGGCGCCCCCCTGCGCTTCCTCCTCGACGTCCACCTCGGCACCCTCGCCCGCCGCCTGCGCCTGCTCGGCGTGGACACGGCGTACGAGTCACTGGACATCGGCGACCCCGCCCTCGCCACCCGCTCGGCGACCGAGAAACGGGTCCTGCTCAGCCGCGACCGGGGCCTGCTGCACCGCAGGGAACTCTGGGCGGGCGCCTTCGTCTACAGCACCCACCCAGAGGACCAGCTCCGCGACGTCCTTGACCGCTTCCGCCCCGAACTGCGGCCCTGGACCCGCTGCACTGCCTGCAACGGCCTGCTGTGCCAGGCCACCAAGGAGCAGGTGGCGGACCGGCTGGAGGGCGGCACGGAACGGTCGTACGACGTCTTCGCCCAGTGCCAGGCATGCGGCCGCGCCTACTGGAAGGGCGCACACCACGAACAACTGGAGGCGATCGTGGCTAACGCCCTCGCGGAGACTAACCGCCCAACGCCGCCCGCAACGCCTCCGCGTCGGTCGTAGGCGCCTCACACGTGAAGTGCCGGCACACGTACGCGGTCGGTTCGCCGCCGACGAGAACCCGGTCGGCGAGCAACGGGAGTTCGTCGCTGCCCGGAGTCCCCACCGCGACCACCGCGCCGGGGGCGGTACCCAGAAGTGCCGTACGGTGCAAGGTCCTTGTGGCCTCATCAGTCAGCCCGGGCCCCACGATCGCGACCTCCTTCGGCCCGTCGAGCCACGCCTCCGCCACCGCGAGCCCCCACCCGACGAACCGCGGCACCCGGGGACCGAGCGCCTTCACCACCCCGAGCGCCTTCTCCGCGGCCGCGCGATGCGGCTCGGACCCGGTCTGCGCGGCGTAGGACAACAGCGCCCCCGCCGCTGCCGTCCACCCGGAGGGCACCGCGTTGTCGGTCGGGTCCTGCGGCCGGCGGATCAGCCGCTCGGCGTCGGCGGCGGTGTCGAACAGCGCCCCTTCGGGCCCGGTGAACCGCGTCAGCACATGGTCGAGCAGGAACCCCGCGAACTCGAGCCAGACCCCCTCCCCGGTCACCGACGCGAGCGCGAGGAAGCCCTCGGCGACATCGGCGTAGTCCTCCAACACCCCGTCGTTCGGCCCGACCTGCCCGTCCTTGCTGGTACGGGACAGCCGGGCCTGCTCGTCCAGATGCACCCGTACGAGAAGATCGGCGGCCGATATGGCGACCTCGACCAGGTCGGGCCGGTCGAAGTAGGCGCCCGTCTCGGCGAGCGCGGCGATCGCGAGCCCGTTCCACGCGGCGACGACCTTGTCGTCCCGGCCGGGAGCGGGGCGCTGCGCCCGTGCCTCGAAGAGCCGGCGCCGGATCGACTCGATCCCCTCGGCGTCGAACACGGTGTCCTGCTGCGGAAGTTGCAGAACGGACTGCCCGTGCTCGAAGGTGCCCTCCTCGGTGACGCCGAAGTACTGCGCCGCGACCTCGGCGTCCTGCTCCCCGAGCACCTCCCGCAACTGCTCCGGCGTCCACACGTAGTACGCGCCCTCGACATGCTTGCCGGTCCCGTCGTCACTGTCGGCGTCCAGCGCGGAAGCGAACCCGCCCTCGGCGGTACGCAGTTCACGCACCAGGAAGTCGGCGGTGTCGAGAGCGACCCGACGGGCGAGGTCGGAGCCGGTGGATCGCCAGAGGTGGGCGTAGATTCGGCACAAAAGGGCGTTATCATAGAGCATTTTCTCAAAATGCGGCACAATCCAGTCGCGGTCGACCGAGTAACGGGCGAAGCCGCCGCCGAGCTGGTCGTGGATCCCGCCGCGGGCCATGCGCTCGCAGGTGTCCTGGGCCATCTGCAGAGCGCCCTCGGCGCCGGTGCGGGCGTGGTGCCGCAGCAGGAACTCCACGACCATGGACGGCGGGAACTTCGGCGCCCCGCCGAACCCGCCGCGCTGTGCGTCGTACTCCCGCGTCAGCCCGAGCAGCGCCGCGGCGAGCTGCTCCTCGCCGGGGGCCTGCGAGTCGCCGTAGGAGATCTCCCGCCCGGCGAGGTCCCGCACGATCTTCCCGGCGACCTCGGCGACCTCGTCCCGCCGGTCGGTCCAGGCGGCCCGGACCCCCTCCAGGACCTGCCGGAAGGAGGGCATGCCCTGCCGGGGCGACGGCGGGAAGTAGGTGCCGAAGTAGAAGGGCTCGGCGTCCGGGGTCAGGAACACGGTCATGGGCCAGCCACCCTGCCCGGTGGCGGCCTGCACGGCCTCCATGTAGACGGCGTCGACATCGGGGCGTTCCTCGCGGTCGACCTTGATGTTGACGAAGTGCTCGTTGAGGAAGTCGGCGGTCTCCCGGTCCTCGAAGGACTCGTGCGCCATGACATGGCACCAGTGACAACTCGAATACCCGACGCTCAGCAGGACGGGTTTGTTCGTCTTCCGCGCCTCCTCGAAGGCCTCGGCCGACCAGGGCCACCAGTCGACGGGGTTGTCCGCGTGCTGGAGGAGGTAGGGGGACGTCTCGTGGGCCAGTCGGTTCGGCATGGTGTCCATCCTGCCGCAGTACCCCGGAGTCAGGCGTCAGGCGTCTCCCACACCGTGACGTCGAGCTTTCCCGTGCCGCTGCTCGGTGCGGTGACGACGCGGAGGTAGGCGACCCGGCCCTCGTCGGTCAGCAGGCAGAAACGGTCACCGCGCTTCACCTCCGCCGTGTTGGTGCCGTTGCGGTCGACGCTCTCGGCGCACTCCTCGGCCGACGGCGCGGCCCCCGAGGCGGGCAGGGGCGCCAGGTTGGAGGCGGAACCGGGCACGAACAGGTTCGGGTCGCCGAGGGACGCCCCGAAGATGATGTCGCCGCCCTTGATGTCCGTGCCCGACACGATCGGCCGGGACGTGTCGAGTTCGATGTACGACCTCGAGTTGGTGGTGTCGGCGTCCACGACGGCCGGGCCGAACCGCACCCGGCCGGCCGGCGCTCTTCGCGGGCCCCTCCCCGGTCGAGTCGGACGACGGCGCGCCGGACCCCGACGTGGTGGGCGCCGACTGCGCGCTCCCGGCTCCGCCGGCACCCGTGTCGCCCTTGTCGTCGGTCGACGACCCCTGGCCGCTCACCAGCACCGTGACGAGGATTCCCACGACCGGTACGACGATCCCGACAACCCACCAGGCCCAGCGCGGCTGTTGGTGGGGCCCCTGCGGCGGGCTCGGCGGCGCGTTGTTCTCCGCAGTCATGTGATCCCCGTCTTCCCCGTGATGTCTGTGATCACGATAGCCATACGGCAGCCCACAGCCTCGATTCAGCAACCCTTCACGACGCCGGGACGCCTGCGCCCTCTCGCCCCGATGCCCCGTCCGCCGCACACTTGACCAAGAAAGCCGTCGCCGCCGGAGGGGGAAGTGACATGCGGGACAGTCATCGGGCGGAAGCCGAGCGGTTGTTGGGGCGGGCCGTGGAGGAGGAGGTGCGGCGGTCGGGCGGGCGGGTCGACGGGGCCGTACTGCTCGCGCGGGCCCGGGGATCGCTGGACGCGATGGCGCAGACGGCCGCCGAGGAGTACGAGGCCTACACGCGCGCACTGGACGAGGCGCAGGCCGGCCAGCTCAGCTTCGGGCAGCGGTACGCGAAGGAGGCGGCCGGAACTCCGCTGCTGGTGGCCGCGGTCGCCGCGCTGGCCGCCGCCGTGGCGGACCTGGCGCTCGGCACCGGCACGGGCACCGCACTGGGCGCCGGCGTGGTCGTAGGGGTGGTGGGTGCGGCGGCGACCGTGGTGAAGGTGGCCGGCTCGCATCTGCCCGCCGCGCACCACCGGGCGGGCGCCCTCGGTCAGCCCGGCGGTCCGGAACAGCTGCGGCTGCAGTGGCTGACGGCGCTGGAGGTGCGGGGGATACGGCCCTTTCTCGATCAGCAGCGGGTGCTGAGCGCGTCGACCGGTCCGAAGAAGGGGGGCCCGCGGCTGCGTGGCACGGACAAGAGCGCGGCGGCCCGCGGCAGGAGTGTGCTGGAGCAGTCGTTCGGGCAACTCCCTGAGCGGATCGGGGAGTTCGCGGACCGGCGGACGGAGATGGGCCGTATCCGGCAGTGGGTGCAGGCCTCGCGCGCGACCACCGAGACCCGGCCCACGGTGGTCGTGCTGCACGGACCGCCCGGCAGCGGCCGTACGGCACTCGCGGTGCGGGCGGCGCACGACCTCAAGGACTACTTCCGCGGCGCCTGCGTCGTGGACCTGCGCGGCGACAACCCGGACGAGTCCCCGCTGTCCACCCGGGACGCGCTGATGCATCTGCTGAACCGGCTCGGCGCCCCGCGCGAACAACTGCTGTTCCGTGAGCGTTCCTCGCCGGACCAGCAGGTCAAGCGGCTGAGCGAGCTGTACCACCAGCATCTGACCGGTCTGCCGGTGGTGATCGTGCTGGACGACGCCTCGGACCCCGAGCAGGTCCGCACCCTCGTCCCCGAGCGTTCCGACGGCCTGGTCCTGGTCACCGCGCGCCAGCCGCTCGGCCTGCCGTCGGACCTCGCCGCCCAGGTGCACGAGCTCCCGGTCGAGGCCATGGACGCGGCGGGCGCCGAGGAGCTCCTGGCGGCGGCCGCGCAGTCCGCCACCGGCCCCTACGACGCCCAGTCCGCCGACCGGATCAGGGAGCTGTGCGGCGGCCTGCCCCTGGCCCTGCGCATCGCGGGCTCGTCCCTCGGCCCCCGCTCCCCGCGCCAACTCGCCGCGGATCTGGGCGCGTACGGCCCGGTCGGGCCCGTCGAACGCGCCCTGTGGCTGCGCTACACCGACCAGTCGGAGCCGGCCCGCCGGCTGCTGCGCCGGCTCGCGCTGGCCGGCCGGTCCTCGCTCGGCGCCGCCGCGGCCGCCGCGCTGCTGGCGACCGACGAGACGGAGGCGACCCGGCATCTGACGGCGCTGTCCCGCGCGGGCCTGATCGACCACGTCCGGGGCAGCCGTTACCGCGTCCATGACGTGGTCCGCGCTTTCGCCCAGGCCAGGCTGCTGGACGAGGAGGAGCCGGCCGAGCGCACGGCCGCGCAGGAGCGCCTCATCGTCAACTACGCCGATCTCGCCGACTCGGTGCTGCGCCTGGTCGACGGCAACATGTCGACGCGTTCGGACCGCTTCAGTCCGCACGGTTTCACCTCCCTCGACGAGGCGCTGCGCTGGCTGGACGACGAGTCGAGTTTCATCACGGCGGCGCTCAGGCACGCGGAGGGCGTCAACCAGGGGGCGGTGCTCAACCTTCTGGGCGCGCTGTGCGACTACTGCCTGCTGCGCGGCGACCTGTACCGGCTGGGCGAGATCAGCGAGTTGGCGCAGGCGGTGGACCAGGGGCTGCTGGTGCGCTCGGTGCAGTGGCGCACCGGTATCGCCGCCCGCCAGCTGGGCGAGCTGGACAAGGCCCGTACCACGCTGACCTCGGTGGTCGACCTCTACATGGAGGCCCATCACGACGCGGGGGCCGCGCGCGCCCTGTGTTCCCTGGGCATCACCCTGCACCACCAGGGCCAGCTGACCGAGGCGGCGGCGCGGCTCCAGGAGGCGCTGGCCCTGCAGTCACCTCCGGAACTGGCCACGGACCGTGCCTGGACCATGCACGCCCTGGCGGCCGTCGAACGCGACCGCGGCCGGGTGGCCGAGTCCCTGGACCTCCTCACCCGTTCCCTGGTCCTGCACCGGGCCGGCGAGTCCGTCCACGGCGAGGCCTGGGCCCACTTCCAGCTCGGCCAGCTGGCCCTGCGCATGGGCGACGTACCGCGCGCGGAGTCGGAGCTGGGAACCGCCCTCGACCTGTACGGCCGTACCCGGGACGCCCGTGGCGAGGCGTGGGCGCTGACCCAGCTGGCGCGGGCCCGTCTGGTGGCCGGGGACCCGTCGGCGGCGGTGGACGGCCTGCGCCAGGCGGCCTCCCGGCACCGCGACAACGAGGACGCGCGGGGCGAGGCGTGGACGGTGTACTACCTGGGCCAGGCGTTGGAGGAGACGGGCAACCTGGACCTCGCGGTCCGTGAGCTGGAGCGCTCGCGCACGATGTTCTCCCGGATGCGGGACGTCTACGGCCTGGCCTGCGCCCGGCACCACTCGGCCCGCGTCACCCGCGACCAACGGGCCGCGCAGACCGGCTCGTTGCGCAACTCCGGCTTCGCCCGCCAGCTCCTGGTCGATGCCCGCGCCGACTTCCAGCGCATCGGCGTCGCCCACGGCGAGGCGTGGACCTGCCTGGAACTGGCGGTGGTGGACGCGGGCAACGGCCGTACGCCGCAGGCCCTCGCGCTGTGCGACGAGGCGGTGGCCCTGTTCGCGTCCTACGGCGACCAGCGGGGCGAGGACTGGGCCCGTTTCCTGCGCTGCACCCTGCTGCCGTACGCGGCACCGGGCGGCGTGGAGATCGGCGCGGCGGTCGCCCAGGAGGAACTGGCGGAACTGGGGCGCCGGGAGCACGCGGCACGGGACGAGAAGCTGGACGACTACGTGGGGGCGTACGGGCTGCTGCTGGAGCGCGGGGTGAACCTGGACGCCGGGTGGCAGGCCTGGCGCCTGGGCATGGTCCCGAACCGTCATGCGCGGGAGGTGATGGGGGTGGGGGTGGCCCCGGCGCGGGGCTGAGGGGGGCGGTGGGGCTGCCCTGCGGGCGCGTGGGGCGGATCAGTACCCGGACCGGTAGCGCCGGTTGATCGGTACGTCTTCGGGTGCCGGTACCGGTGCCTGCGCGAGGCGGTGTACGACGGTGCGGTGCCCGCGGTGGTGTCGGCGATCCGTGCGTCGGTCCCGGCGTCAGTGCGGGCCGGGATGCGCTCGGCCCGCGACGCGAACGGCCCCTCGACGTGGACGGCCACCGGCTGCTGCTGTTGCCGGCTGGGCACGGCCGTAGACGGGAGGGGGCCCCAGGTCGCCCCCTCCCGTCGATGCCGCGTGGGTCAGCCCTTGGCCGGTGAGGCCTTGCCGGACGGGCTCTCGGCGGTCTCCTTGCCGGAGGCCTCGTCCGCGGGCTCCGTGAAGTCGACCTTCTTCATGTGCTTGCTCATGGACTTCATCAGGGCCCACACCGCCAGGGCCATCGCCGCGAAGACGATGAAGCCGAGGACGCCGGGGGTGACCTTGTCCTCGTCGACCTCCTTGGCGAAGGTCACGAGGTGCGTCATTGCCAGGCTTGCGCTTGCGCTCATGTCAGGCATTGTCGCGGATGCCCGCAAAGAGGTCGTCCTCGGGGAGGGAGGTATCGACGAGGGACTTCGCGAGCTCGTACTCCTCCGTCGGCCAGACCTCCTTCTGGATCTCCATCGGCACCCGGAACCAACCGCCGTCGGGGTCGATCTGGGTGGCGTGCGCGATCAGGGCCTTGTCGCGGATCTCGAAGAACTCCGCGCACGGGATGTGCGTGGTCAGGGTGCGGTCGCGCATCGGCGACTCGTCCCAGCGCTTGAGCCAGTCCCCGTACGGCGACTCCATGCCCCGCTCGATCAGCGCGTGGTGCAGCGCCTCGGTGCGGGGACGGTTGAAGCCCTGGTTGTAGTAGAGCTTCTGCGGCTGGTACGCCGGGCCGAACTCCGACTCGGGGAACTTCTCGGCGTCCGCCGCGCCCTCGAACGCCACCATCGAGATCTTGTGGGTCATGATGTGGTCGGGGTGCGGGTAGCCGCCGTTCTCGTCGTAGGTGGTGATCACCTGGGGACGGAAGGCGCGGATCTGCTTGACCAGCTCACCGGCCGCCTTGTCGACGTCCTCCAGGGCGAAGCAGCCCTCCGGCAGCGGCGGCAGCGGGTCGCCCTCGGGCAGGCCGGAGTCGACGAAGCCGAGCCACTCCTGCCTCACGCCGAGGATCTCGCGGGCCTCGTCCATCTCCTTCTTGCGCACCTCGTGGATGTGCTCCTCGATGTACGTGTCGCCCTGGAGCTTCGGATTGAGGATGGAGCCGCGCTCCCCACCCGTGCAGGTCACGACCAGCACGTCCACCCCCTCGGACACGTACTTCGCCATGGTGGCCGCGCCCTTGCTCGACTCGTCGTCGGGGTGGGCGTGCACGGCCATCAGTCGCAGCTGGTCAGTCAAGACTCAATCCTCGTAAAGTCAGCGCCCCCGGTGTCTTCGGGTGCGAACGGCGGCTTCTATAGTGACCGAATCGGGGGGCGATTAATTCCGCGGCCCGGTTTCCAGGGAGACGATCATGAGTACGGCGAGCACACGGCTGCCCGAGGGGCGCTACGGCCGCTCCTCGGACGAGCGCGCCGACCACAAGCTCAAGATCGCCGGTGCCGTGCTCGGAACCCTCCTGCTCGCGTTGATCGGTTACCTCGCGTACCACTACGTCGGTCAGAACAAGATCAGCGGCGAGGTGATCGCCTTCGACTCGACGAAGTCGGCGGTCCAGGTGCATCTGGAGGTCCGCAAGGACTCCGGCACCTCCGGCTACTGCACGGTCCGCTCCCAGGCGGCGGACGGCACCGAGGTGGGCCGGGCCGACTTCCGCTTCGACGGTGACGCCACCCGCATCGACAAGGTCGTCACGCTCCGTACGACGGCCCCGGGCACCACGGCCGAGCTGCTGGGCTGTCACGCCGACTGACGTCACTCTCGATCCATGGGTGCTGACCTGCGTCGACGTATTTCTGATGGCTTATGTCCTCCCCCTTCGGCTCCTGAATTGTTAGGCTCGTGGTTTCGCCCATCCGTAAGGAACATTCTTCTGGGTAGGGCGATGCTTTGTATTCCCAGTACCTACGAGGAGCACCTGTGACCCAGACCAGCGAAGACGTCACCTGGCTTACGCAGGAGGCGTACACCAAGCTCAAGGAAGAGCTGGCGTACCTGTCTGGTCCCGCGCGCGAGGAAGTCACCGCGAAGATCGCGGCCGCGCGCGAGGAGGGGGACCTGCGCGAGAACGGCGGGTACCACGCGGCCAAGGAAGAGCAGGGCAAGCAGGAGCTCCGCATCCGCCAGCTGACCCAGCTCCTGGAGAAGGCCAAGGTGGGTGAGGCCCCGGTCTCCGCGGACGGCACGGTGGCGCCCGGGATGGTCGTGACGATCGCCTTCGACGGTGACGAGGACGACACGATGACCTTCCTGCTCGCCTCGCGCGAGTACGCGAGCGCGGACGTCGAGACCTACTCGCCACAGTCCCCGCTGGGCTCCGGCGTGCTCGGCCACAAGGTCGGCGAGGACGCGCAGTACGAACTGCCCAACGGTAAGAAGGCCTCCGTGACGATCCTCAAGGCCGAGCCCTACAACGGCTGACCCCGGCCGACCGTCTGCCTTTGACGGGCCCCCGGCGCCCTGGCGGTGCCGGGGGCTCTGTCATGCGGTGGCCGAGCGGTACTTGCGGACCGCGAGCGTTCTGAACAGGGCGATGATCAGGACCGAGTAGATCAGCGAGGCCCAGACCGGGTGCTGCATGGGCCAGGCGTCGGACTGCGAGAGACCTGGGTCGCCGAAGAGCTGACGGCAGGCCTGCACCGTGGCGCTGAAGGGGTTCCACTCGGCGATATGGCGCAGCCACGGGGTCATCTGGCCGGAGTCCACGAAGGCGTTCGAGATGAACGTCACCGGGAAGAGCCAGATCAGCCCTCCGGAGGTGGCCGCCTCCGGTGTCCGCACGGACAGACCGATCAGGGCCCCGATCCAGGTGAAGGCGTACCCCAGCAGGAGAAGCAGACCGAAGCCGCCGAGGATCTTGCCGAAGTTGGTCGGGTCCACGGAGCCGGGACGCCAGCCGACGAGCAGCGCGACCAGCGCCAGGACCAGCAGGGTCAGCGCCGTCTGCACGAGGTCGGCGACGGTACGGCCGGTCAGTACCGCACCGCGCGCCATGGGCAGCGAGCGGAAGCGGTCGATGAGCCCCTTGTGCATGTCGTCGGCGATGCCCGCGCCGGCGCCCGCGGTCGCGAACGTGACGGTCTGCGCGAAGATGCCGGCCATCAGGAAGTTCTTGTAGACGTCCGGGTCGGTGCTGTCACCGATCTTCATCGAGCCGCCGAAGACGTACGTGAAGAGGACCACGAACATGATGGGCTGGATCAGCCCGAAAAGGATCATCTCGGGGATCCGGGTCATGCGGATCAGGTTCCGTCGGGCGATGACCAGGGAGTCGTTCATCATGCTCACTTGGCAGCCTCCTTGTCGTTCTCCTCGTCCTTGACCTCGGCCGCGTGTCCCGTCAGTGACAGGAAGACGTCGTCGAGGGTGGGCCTGCGCAGGCCGATGTCGTCTATCTCGATGCCCCGGGTGTCGAGCTCGCGGATGACCTCGGCTAGCAGCTTGGCGCCGCCGGTGACGGGCACGGTGAGCTTGCGCATGTGGTCCTCGACCGTGGTGTCGCCCTTGCCGAAGCCGCGCAGGATCTCGGAGGCGGCCTGGATGTGCTCGCGCTCGTGCACGACGACCTCGACGCGTTCGCCGCCGGTGCGGGCCTTGAGCTCGTCGGAGGTGCCGGTGGCGATGACACGGCCGTGGTCGACGACGGCGATGTCGTGGGCGAGGTGGTCGGCCTCCTCCAGGTACTGGGTGGTCAGCAGCAGGGTCGTCCCCCCGGAGACCAGTTGCTTGATGACCTCCCACAGCAGCTGGCGGTTGCGCGGGTCGAGGCCGGTCGTCGGCTCGTCCATGAACATCACGGGCGGGGACACCACCAGGGCGGCCGCGAGGTCGAGGCGGCGGCGCATACCGCCGGAGTAGGTCTTGGTGGGGCGGTCGGCCGCGTCGGCCAGGTCGAACTGCTCCAGCAGTTCGGTCGCGCGGGCCTTCGCGGGCTTGGCCTTCATCTGGTACAGCCGGCCGACCATCTGGAGGTTCTCGCGGCCGGTGAGGTATTCGTCGACCGCCGCGAACTGGCCGGAGAGTCCGATGGAGCGTCGTACGTCGTCGGGGTGCTTGAGGACGTCGATGCCGGCGACGACCGCCGAGCCGCGGTCCGGCTTGAGCAGGGTCGTCAGACAGCGGACGGCCGTCGTCTTGCCCGCGCCGTTCGGTCCGAGGAGGCCCAGGACGGTGCCTTCCGGGACATCGAGGTCGACGCCGTCCAGAGCCTTTACGTCTCCGAAGGTCTTGACCAGGCCTTCGGCATAGATGGCGCCTGGCATATCAGTCTCCACGTCGTCGGGGATTCTTGGGAAAGCCTAGATTTGTACGGTTTCCTGCGCCCGTGTTTTTCGTCCGCGGGCGTGCGGTATGAACGGTGACACCGAGACACACCATAACGCGATGTATCGCGTCTCTCAATGGACTTACCCGAAAGAGTGGCTCCGGGGCCTGAAGGGGTTGGGAAAGGACCCTGACCTCAGTCGATGACCGTGTAGCCCGCCTCGCGCAGGGCTCGGCCGACCTCGGCGCAGTGCTCGGGGCCCTTCGTCTCCAGGTGCAGCTCGACCTCCGCCTCCGCGAGCCCGAGCCGTGGATCGGTCCGGACGTGGCTCACGTCCAGGACATTAGCGTCGACCACTGACAACACCCCGAGAAGCGTCGCAAGGGCACCGGGCCGGTCCGTCAGCCGCAGCCGGACGGCCAGGTAGCGGCCCTGCGCGGACATGCCGTGCCGCAGGACCCGCTGCAGCAGCACCGGGTCGACGTTGCCGCCGGACAGCACGGCGACGACCGGACCCTCGAAGGCGCCGGGGTCGCTCAGCAGTGCGGCGACCGGACTCGCCCCGGCCGGCTCGACGACCAGCTTGGCCCGCTCCAGACACAGCAGCAGCGCGGCGGACAGCTCGTCCTCGGTCACCGTGCGGACCTCGTCCACGAGTGCGCCCACGATCCCGAACGGCACGTCCCCGGGCCGCCCCACCTTCATGCCGTCGGCCATCGTCGCCGGGTTCTCGATCGACACCGGGTGCCCGGCCGCCAGCGACGGCGGATACGCGGCTGCGCCCGCCGCCTGCACGCCCACGATCCGCACATCGGGCCTGAGCGCCTTCACGGCGATCGCGACCCCGGCCGCGAGTCCGCCGCCGCCGATCCCGAGGACGATGGTGCGCACCTCCGGGCACTGCTCCAGGATCTCCAGGCCGACCGTGCCCTGGCCGGCGATGACGTCCGGGTGGTCGAAGGGGTGGATGAACACCGCGCCCGTCTCGGCCGCGTACTCCTGTGCGGCGGCCAGGGTCTCGTCGACCACCTGGCCATGCAGGCGCACCTCGGCGCCGTAGTGCCGGGTGGCGCTGATCTTGGGCAGGGGGGCGCCCTTGGGCATGAACACCGTGGAGGGCACGCCGAGCAGCGTGGACGCCAGCGCGACGCCCTGCGCGTGGTTCCCGGCGCTCGCGGCCACGACACCGGCGGCCCGTTCCTCGGGCAGCAGCCCGGCGATCCGGACGTAGGCGCCGCGGAGTTTGAACGAGCCCGTCCGCTGGAGGTTCTCGCACTTGAAGTGCACCGGCGCGCCCACCAGCCGGCTCAGATGGCGGCTGCCCTCCATCGCGGTCGTCCGCGCCACGCCCGACAGCATCTTCTGCGCGCCGCGCACGTCGTCGAGCGTCACCGGCGGCACGGGGTGGGCCTTGCGGTAGTTCATGACTCGAGTCTCGCAGTTCACACGCGCGTGTTCGCGCTGTGACCAACGTCCGAGACGGGTTTGTGCAGCGCTGGTACGACCTGCCTCCCGGCCGCGTACTCTGTCCCCCAATTCAGCTGCCCCTTCATGAAGTGAGCCTCCGGCCATGCCCACAACACCTGGAATGTCGATGGACATGACGACCGTCGGTGACACCGGTCTTCTCGACACCCTGCAGCACGAGGTGGCGGTCTTCGCCCGTCGTGCCGAACAGACCCGGCTCGGCGGGGTGGGGCAGGTGCGCAACTCCATGGACCGCGCCGCGTACCTGCTGCTCAACCGGCTCGACAAGGAAGGTCCGATGGGCGTCAAGGCGCTCGCGGCGAGCATGGGCATCGACTCGTCGACGGTCACCCGGCAGGTGGCGCCGCTCGTCGACACCGGCCTGGTCAAGCGCACCTCGCACCCCGAGGACGGACGCGCGGTGGTCCTCCAGCTGTCCCCGCGCGGGCAGTCCCGGTTGGAGGAAGTGCGCTCCTCGCGGCGTCAGTTGATGGCCGAGCTGACACACGACTGGGCGCCGGAGGAGCGCGAGGCGTTCTGCACGCTCCTCACGCGCTTCAACACCGCGCTCTCCTCCCGGATGGCGGCCCAGGGCGTTCCGGGACCGGAGGCGCAGTCCTCCTAGGCTCGCGTGAGGCACGCACGCGCGTGGGTAGCGCCCCGCCTCTTGACCGGACGGCCGCGCCGGGCCTCATATGAGATCGGGTCCTTCGAGACCGGGTCCTCGTGGTCGTACGAAGCCGTCGTACGGCCACCCCGCGGGCGGGGAGGTGCGGTGCGGCAACGGCAGGTGGTCCAGGGCACGCGTCGGACCAGGGAGTTCGAGGCGTTCGTCGCGGGCGCGGCCGGGCGGCTGCTGCACACCGCGACACTCCTGACGGCGGAGTCCCCCGACAACAACCCGCGCGCACGGCGTCTGCTGACGCTGGCGCTCGCCCACACGTACGCGTGCTGGGACCGGCTGCGCGGCGAGGACCCCTACGACCGGGCCCGCCAGTACCTCGCCCTGCGCTTCGCACACGGGGCGTGGCGCCGCCACGGCGTCCTGTTCGGCGGCCGCACACACCCCTCCGGCCCGTTGTCCCGGCTGGCCCCCCAGGAGCGGCTGGTCCTGGTGCTGCGCCTCTACGAAGGTGTGGCCGAGGAACAGGCGGCGGCCCTGCTCGGCCTGCCGGCGGAACGCGTCCGCACGATCTGCGACCGGGCGACGGCGACCCTGCTGGACCCACCGCGTGGGCCGGCACCGGCGGTGGTGGGGGCGAAGGTGGCGGCGTCATGAGACGAACGGCCTGCGCCGGGAGGTGTCCGTGAACCGGAGCCAGCGCGAGGCCGCCGTGCGCCGGCTCATGGAGCGCGGGACGCCACAGGTGCCGCCGGATCTGTACGGGGACGTCGTGCGGCGGGGGTCACGCATGCTGCGGCGCAGGGCCGCGGCGCGCCGGCTCATGTGGCTGCTGCTGCTCGCCGCGAGTGTGGCGTTCACGGTGTGGGCGCTGACCGCGCGCCCCTGGGTGGAGCCGCCGTCCACGACGACTCCACCGATGACGGGCTGGTGAGCCCGGCCTACCTGGCCAGCGCCTGCTGGAGGTCCTCCAGCAGGTCGTCGACGTTCTCGATGCCCACGGACAGGCGTACGAGGTCGGCGGGCACCTCGAGGGCGGAGCCGGCCACGGACGCGTGCGTCATCCGGCCGGGGTGCTCGATCAGCGACTCGACGCCGCCCAGGGACTCGCCCAGCGTGAAGATCCTTGCGCGGTTGCAGACCTCGACGGCCGCCTCCTCGCCGCCCTCGACCCGGAAGGAGACCATGCCGCCGAAGGACCGCATCTGCTTGGCCGCGACCTCGTGGCCGGGGTGCTCCTCCAGGCCCGGGTACAGCACCTGCGTCACGCGCGCGTGCCGGGTCAGCATGTCGGCGACCTTCGTGGCGTTCTCGCTGTGCCGGTCCATGCGCACCGACAGCGTCTTGGCGCCGCGCAGCACCAGCCACGAGTCGAAGGGCCCGGCGACCGCGCCCATCGCGTTCTGGTGGTACGCCAGCTCCTCGCCGAGCGTCTCGTCGGCGGCGACCAGCGCGCCGCCCACGACGTCGGAGTGGCCGCCCATGTACTTGGTCAGGGAGTGCACGACGACATCGGCGCCGAGCGCCAGCGGCTGCTGGAGGTAGGGCGTCGCGAAGGTGTTGTCGACGACGAGCCGTGCGCCCGCGTCCCGGGAGACCTGGGCGATGGCGGCGATGTCGGTGATGCCGAGCAGCGGGTTGGAGGGGGTCTCCACCCATACAGCCTTGGTCTTGGGGGTGATCGCGGCCCGTACGGCGGCCGGGTCGCTGGTGTCGGCGACCGACCACTCGACGCCCCAGCGGGCGACGACCTTCGCGAAGAGGCGGAACGTGCCGCCGTACGCGTCGTTGGGGATGACCACGTGGTCGCCGGGGCTGAGCAGCGTACGCAGCAGGCAGTCCTCGGCCGCCAGTCCGGACGCGAACGCGAGACCCCGGCGGCCGCCTTCGAGGGCGGCGAGGTTCTCCTCCAGGGCGGTACGGGTCGGGTTGGCGCTGCGGCTGTACTCGTAGCCACCGCGCAGACCGCCCACGCCGTCCTGCTTGTAGGTCGAGACCTGGTAGATCGGCGGGACCACCGCTCCGGTGAGGGGGTCCGCGGTGTTGCCCGCGTGGATCGCGAGGGTCTCGAAGTGCTGACTGATGTGCCTGTCGCTCATGGGCTCCGAGGGTAGTCCGCCCGGAGCGCCGATGACGGACGGCGGGCTCCGCACGGCGGTACGGCAGGGTTTTCCCCAGGCGTCCGGCCTGGTCGCGGAGAGTTTTCCCCAGGGCGTCCGGGCCGGTCCGTGGAGTTTTCCACAGGGCGCCGAGCGGGTTGGGCAATTGTCGGCGGCGTCTGGAACTCTTGGGGCATGGAGATTCTCTGGGTCCTGATGGCGGCGGTCCTGCTGGGCTTCGTGCTGCTTCCGTTCCTGCGGCGCGGGCGGGGCGGGATCGAGCAGGTCCCGGCCGGCCACCCGGACGCCGCGGACCCGGAGGACTACGGCTTCCTGCGGCAGGAGGAGCTGGACATCCGCATGCCCGGCCCCGACCAGGATCTGCTGGACGTCCTGGACCTGGTGCAGCGCACACAGGACTACAAGGCCGCCTCCCAACTCCTGGCGGGCACCGAGCGGCAGGGCGAGCTGCGCTGGCAGCGCGTGCAGGCCTTCGCCGGAGCCGCCTCGCTGGAGCTGCGGCAACGGCCGGGCGGGGTCAGCGAGGCGCCGGGCGGACAGTGGCTGCGGGTGTGGCGGGCCGAGCAGCCCAAGGACGCGGGCGGCGCGGCCGTGCACGCGGAGTTCCTGGTGCAGCAGGCGTGGCGGACGTCGACCCCGGGCACGGACGATTTCCGGATCATCATGGAGGAGGCGAAGGCGGCCTGCGGCGAGGCGGCACTGCTGGCTCCGGGCGATCCGGTGCCGTACATCGTCGAGCTCTCCGTCGCGCGCGGACTGGCCTACCCCCGGGCCGAGTTCGAGCAGCTGTGGCTGAAGATCCTGGACCGCGCGCCGGCCCACATGGGGGCGCATCTGGCCGCGCTGCACTACTGGTGCGAGAAGTGGCACGGCTCGCGGGAGTTGGCCTACAGCTTCGCGGAGGCGGCGGCCGCCCGCGCCCCGCACGGTTCACTGCTCGCCGCCATGCCGTTGTTCGCGGTCTTCGAGCACCTGCCCGAGGTCAATCTGGTCAGCGGTTTCTACCAGAGCGAGGTCGTGACCAAGGCGGTCCACGGCGCGCTGCACGCCGTCCACTCCGCCCGCGCCGACGACCCGATGGCGGCCCATGTCCGCCACCTGCTGGTCTTCTTCCTGGTGCGCGGCGAACGCTGGGCGGAGGCCATGAACCAGCTGGTCCACGTCGACGGCCACATCGGGGCCCTGCCCTGGACCCTGTCCGCCGACCCGGCCGCGGAGTTCGCGATATACCGGGCGCTCGCGGTGGCGGGGTACGAGGCGAACGGCGGGAGTCCGGCGACGCTGACGCAGTGAACGCGACAGCGAGGCGGGCGCGGCGCCTGCGGACCGACGCCGGGCTTGCCGGAATGCGGCCCGGCACGGAAACGTTCCCGGTGCCGACACCCCTGTGCGACGCGCACGAACGAAGGAGCCCACGCCATGCTGTTCGGCCGTACGCCCGTCCTGCCCACCCGCGAACAGGCGCTGAAGGGCCGCTCCGAGCCGGCGTACACGGTCCCCGGCCGGCACACCGTCCTCGGCACCCCGCTGCTCGGCCCCTACCCTGAGGGCTACCGGATCGCCGACTTCGGCCTGGGCTGCTTCTGGGGCGCCGAGCGCATGTTCTGGCAGCTGCCGGTGGGAGTGTGGACGACGCTGGTCGGCTACCAGGGCGGCCACACCGAGAACCCCATGTACGAGGAGGTCTGCTCGGGTCTCACCGGCCACACGGAGGCGGTCCGCGTGGTCTTCGACCCCGCCCTCATCTCGTACGAGCGCCTCCTGAAGACCTTCTGGGAGTCCCACGACCCCACCCAGGGCTTCCGCCAGGGCAACGACGTCGGCACCCAGTACCGCTCGGCGATCCACACCCACACCCCCGAGCAGGCAGCGGCGGCGGAGGCGTCCCGCGCCACGTACCAGCGAGTCCTCACGGCTTCGGGCCACCGCGGCACGATCACCACGGAGATCCTCCCCGCGGAGGGCCGCCCCTTCTATCCGGCGGAGGGGTACCACCAGCAGTACCTTTCAGGCAGCAAAAACCCGGACGGGTACTGCGGGTTGGGTGGGACGGGTGTCTCTTGCCCGATCGGTGTGGCCAAGGCCGAAGGCTGACGTCAGGGGTGGCCTTCGGAACGTACGCCCGCAGAGTGCGTGACGAGCGTTCGCCGCTCGTCAGACGCCACGCGGCGCTGAGGTGTGCCGTCGGCGACTACGGCCCGCTCGGCTTCAACGCGACCTGGGCGTATCTGAGCGCGACGGCGTGCCCCGCCCCTGATCTGCGCAGGGATTCGCCAGCGTTGTTGCGCGCGCTGGGCACGCTGGAGGAGAGCCGGGCCGCGCACCTCGCCGAGATGGAGACCTTCGCCGCCCGCCGCCAGGGGGAGAAGGCGGCCGGCCGTCGAACTCCACGGGCTTCCGACATGGCCGCTCTGCGTTTTCCGCGCTGGCCGAGTTCGTCGCCTCCTTCCCGATTGGGGCTGATCGCCGCCGTAGCGAACCGACACTCGGCGTTCCAGCGCATCCCCTACCCGGACGAGACGCTCTCCCCCGACATCGAGGTACGCCAACTCGCCCACCTGCACGCCCGGCTCGAAGACTGCGCCGCGTCCTACCTAAGGGCCCTCGGTCGCCTCGACCGCCGGGCGGCAGCGGAACTGACCGACACCGTCCACGGCATCCACAGCCTTACCCGGCCGGGCTACTCGCCCCTGAACATGTACCTGCTCCAGTGGCTGCGCTTCGCGAACCTACTCACTTACGCCATTGAGGAGTCCTTGACGATCGAGCACTGACACCAGCAGTACCTGGACAAGAACCCGGCGGGTTACTGCGGGATCGGCGGGACGGGGGTCAACGTAAGTACCCCGTTCGGGACGAACTGGGGGGCGTCCTGCCCGACAGGCGTCGCACCGGCACCGGAGGCGAGAGAGAAGTAGCCGGTGGCGCGAGCATCGGCACCTGTGCAGAGAGCGAACCGTGGCACAGCAATGTGTTCGGTGCTACGGCTCGACTCCCCCGCGCAGCCCCCACTTGTCCAGACCTGAGTAGATGAGCGCCGTGCGACCTTTGGGAAAGCCGAAACACTCGGCTTCTCCGGAATAGACCGCCACCAACGAGTCGGTTCCGCGCCACCAGGTGTCCGCCAGGCCCCTCACCTCTCGTACCGGCTCGTAGGCGTCAAGCGCGATGCGATCGACCTCGTCGCCGATGACCTTGGTGATCTGCTTCGCCCAGCCGGATGCATGGTGGGCCAGAGCGAGCGACTCCACCCAGCCCTCGACAGTCGCATGCAGAGGGGTCCACCGCTCCGCGTGAATGCCGAACTCTCCCTGCGGTCCGATCATGAACGAGTACGGGACTGCGGTCCTCTGCGTACCTGCTTCGAACCACCATCCCTCGGGCAATGAGCCTTCAGGTGAGTCGGGATCGAAGTACTTGGGGCCTCCGTCGTACTGCGGAGCGGGCGGCAGGAGCAGTCCACCCCACCGCTGTTGAAAGCAGGCCATCCGGTCGATCACCGCAGTCGGAACTTGCCGATCGAGCCACCACTGCCGGTGCTCCGCAACCGATCGGACGTCGACCTTGACGCCGTGCGCACTCACAAAGGACCGGGCTCTTCGTGTCAGCCCGTCGGGCACGTCGTTGACGAGGTCGAGGTTCACCGAGAGGACGGTAGCCGGTACGTCGACATGCGGGGCAACTGTCGCTTTCCCCAATACGCACAGAAAACCGGTGGCCGCCCGCGCCGGCCGACTCCACGCTGTACGTCATGGAACAACCGCAACGCGGAATCCGCGCGGCCTACGCGGACACCACGATCACCGTCTACCAGGCGTACGCCCCGGAAATCGGCCTGCCCGCCGTCCGGGAGGGCCGTTTCCCCGCCGGGTGGAAGCGCGACAGGATGACGTGGATCAAGCCTTCGTTCCTGTGGATGATGTACCGCTGCGGCTGGGGCACCAAGGAGGGGCAGGAGACCGTTCTCGCGGTCGAGATCAGCCGTGACGGCTTCGACTGGGCGCTGAGGCACGCATGCCTGTCGAGCTACGCTCGCGGCACACACCCCGACCGGGCCACCTGGCAGCGTCAGTTGAAGCGCGCGCCGGCTCGCGTGCAATGGGACCCCGAACGGGATCTGCACCTGCAACCCCTGCCGTACCGGTCTCTGCAACTGGGACTCTCCGGAGAGGCCTCACGACGCTATGCGGACGAGTGGACGATCAGCATCCGCTACGTGACCCCACTCGCCCACGAAATCCACGCCATGGTCAGAGGTGGCGAGTTGGACTCCGCCACGCGCCTGCTGCCCGAAGAACGTCCCTATCCCGTCGAGGACGACCTTCTGGCCCACCTACGCGAATAAGTGCCTCCGCCCACTCCGGGCTCCGGCCCATTGACCTTGACACCGTGACAAGGCCTTCACTGCTTGCCGAGGAGGTGGTCTCGGTGACCATGACGGAACAGGGTGCCCAGGTGATGCTCAAGGGACTGGAGGACCCTCGTTCGTCCGTGCGGCTGCGGGCGGCCCTGGGGGTCGGTACGGCGCCGGATCCGCGGTTCGTCGACAAGCTCGTCGAGCGGTGCGCGGTCGAGCCGGAGTTCTTCGTCCGGGACATGCTCACCTGGGCCCTCACCCGCCACCCGGTGTCCGTGACGCTCCCCGCGCTGTTCCGCGAAGTGGGCTCGGAGCGGGCGCAGGCGCGGAGTCAGGCGTTGCACACGCTGTCGAAGATCGGGGACCGGCGGGCGTGGCCGGCGATCACCAGGGTGCTCCTGTGCGACGGCGACGACGAGGTGGCGCGCAGTGCCTGGCGGACCGCGGTGGTGCTGGTGCCGGAGGGCGAGGAGTCCGGGCTGGCCACCGTACTGGCGACGCAGCTGGGCCGTGGCGGGCGGGAGACGCAGCTGAGTCTCAGCAGGGCGCTGGTGGCGCTGGGCGAGGTCGTGCTGCCGGTTCTGCGTGCGGCGACGACGGCCCCTGACCGGCGTGTGCGCACACACGCGTTCGCCACGGAACGGCTGCTGCGCGACCCTGATGCGGGTTTCGAGTTCGCGATCGAGGAGGCGAAGCGCGCAGTGGCCCTCGGCGGGGACGGCCAGGAGGGACGATAGGGCGTGTTGATCGGTGAGGTGGCGCGACGGTCCGGGGTCAGTGCCCGCATGCTCAGGCACTACGAGTCGCTCGGCCTGCTGCGCCCTTCGGGCCGTACGGGCTCCGGCTACCGGGAGTACTCCGGCGACGACATCCGGCGGATCTTCCACGTCGAGAGCCTCAGGTCGCTGGGGCTGTCGCTGCGTGAGATCGGGCGCGCGCTCGACGATCCCGGCTTCACGCCCTCGGCACTCGTCGACGACCTGATCCGTCAGACGCGTGAACGCATCGCGGCCGAGACCGAGTTGCTCACGCGGCTGCGCCGGATCGATGCCGCGGAACCCGCCGGCTGGGACGACGTACTCCAGGTCGTCGTGCTGCTTCGGGCGCTGGGGTCCAAGAGCGCCGCCGCCCGTCAGCGTGCCGCCCTGTCCTCGGCCGACGAGATCCGCGTACCGGTGGAGGCCCTGGTCGAGGCGGTCCTCAGGGAGACCGATCCGATCGTCGCCGGGGCCCTTCGATGGGCGCTGGCACGCTCGGGCGACGGCGGTACGGCACTGCTGGCGGAGGGTCTCGGCTCACCGTCGGCCGCGGTACGGGAGCGTGCCGTCCGGTCCCTCGCCGAGATCCCGGGCGAGGAGTCCGCCGCCGGGCTGCGCGAGGCTCTCGCGGACCCCGATGCCGTGGTCCGCGGCCAGGCGGCGCTGGCACTCGGTACGCGTGGCGTGACCGATGCCGTCCCGGCGCTCATCGACATGATCGTGGCGGGGCCGAACGACACCGACGCGGCCGACGCGCTGAGCACGCTGGCGCGCGACACCGCGACCGCGGATGCGGACCGGATCGCCGCCGGGCTCGTCGACCGCCTCGCGCACGACGCCACCGAGGCGCCCGCCCGCGCCCGGCTGACCCAGGCACTGGCGGACATCCCCGGAGCCACGGCCGCACGCGCCCTCGTGGAGCTGTCGTACGACGGGGACCGCGCCGTCGCGCTCACCGCGACGTATCTTCTGCGGCTCCGCGAGACCCGCTGACTGACGAACCTCTCGGCGGCCGAGCAGGCCTACGGACCGCCTCGGGGTCAGCCCTCCGCGCGGGCGGGCAGCCGCCATCCCGGCCGCGGGAAGTGGCAGGTGTAACCGTCCGGGTAACGCTGGAGGTAGTCCTGGTGCTCCGGCTCGGCCTCCCAGAAGGGGCCCACCGGCTCCACCTCGGTGACGACCTTGCCCGGCCACAGACCGGAGGCGTCGACGTCCGCGATCGTGTCCTCGGCGATCCGCTTCTGCTCGTCGTCCACGTAGTAGATCGCCGAGCGGTAGCTGAGGCCGATGTCGTTGCCCTGGCGGTTCTTGGTGCTCGGGTCGTGGATCTGGAAGAAGAACTCCAGGAGCGTGCGGAAGTCGGTCTGCTCGGGGTCGAAGAGGATCTCGATGGCCTCCGCGTGCGTGCCGTGGTTGCGGTACGTCGCGTTCGGCACGTCACCGCCGGTGTATCCCACCCGGGTCGCCGTGACGCCCGGAAGCCGGCGGATGAGTTCCTCCATGCCCCAGAAGCATCCGCCCGCCAGCACGGCCCTCTGTGTCTGCGCAGCCATCGCTGTCCTCCCATATCTGCTCGCTCGGGCCGCTCGGCCGGCAGACCGCCGGCATCCCCTGCCCACTCCCCCTCAACGCGCGCGGGCACCGGGCGATTCCACGGCCCGACCGGTGACGCAGCCACGGTGCCGGTGTGACGTGAGTACCCATAGGGTGCCTCCGTGACTGCGAACTTGAGTGCTACGAGAACCCGCGCAGCGCTGCGCACGTCGGCGCGGGCCTCCGCGGAGTTGCTGCTCATATTGCTGATGATCGCGGTGAGCCTGTGGTTGTTGGGGCGGATGTGGTCGGTGGTGTGGCCGCTCGTGATCGGTCTGCTGCTGACCACGCTGACCTGGCCGCCGACCCGTTTCCTGCTGCGACGCGGGTGGAAGCCCGCGCTCGCCGCGTCGACGGTGACCGTGCTGTTCCTGCTGGTCGCCGCGGGGGTCGTGGCGCTGATCGCGGTGCCGGTGGCGTCTCAGTCCGGCCAGTTGACCGACGGGGTGGTCGACGGCGTCCAGAAGGTGCGCGAGTGGGCCGCCGGGCCGCCGTTGAACATCGGTGACGCCCAGATCGACAAGGCCTTCGACTCCGCGGTGTCCCGGGCGCAGGACGGTCTCGGCAGCATGGTCGGTGCTGTGGTCACGGGGGTGAGCACCGTGGTGAACGGCCTGGTCACCGCCGTCCTGGCGCTGTTCCTGATGTTCTTCTTCCTCAAGGACGGCCCGCGGTTCCTGCCGTGGCTCGCCCGTCAGCTGCCCGGTCGGCTCTCCACCGACGTCCCGACGGTGGTCGCGCGCGGCTGGGACACGCTGGGCTCCTTCGTGCGTTCCCAGGCGGCCGTCGGCCTGCTCGACGCCGTCCTGATCGGCCTGGGTCTGTGGATCCTGGGGGTGCCGCTGGTGCTCCCGCTGGCGGTGCTGACCTTCGTCTCCGCGTTCGTGCCGATCATCGGTGCTTTCTTCGCCGGCTTCGTCGCGGTTCTCATCGCGCTGGTCTCCAACGGCCTGACGGACGCGCTGATCGTGCTGGCCATCATCGTGGTGGTGCAGCAGCTCGAGGGCAACGTGTTCCAGCCCATGATCCAGAGCCGGGGGCTCGGTCTGCACGCGGCGGTCGTCCTGCTGGTGGTGACGCTGGGCGGCAACCTCGCCGGAATCGTCGGAAGTCTGCTCGCGGTACCGGTCGCCGCGCTGATCGCGGTGATCTGGGACTACGTGCGCGAGCAGCTCCAGGAGCCGTCACAGGACCGGGGCGGCGACGAGCCGGAAACCGGCACCGCCGCCCCGTCCTGAGCGGTCCGGCCCCCGGGGGCGGCGGCCCACACCGCGCCAGAGCCGACGGCCGTCGGGCGGTGCCATGGACCTCCCCGCCGAACGCCACATGTCAAGCATTTCGACCTCGTTGAAAAAGACCCGCGGCCGCCGCCTCCCCGCCCTACGATCGCCCGCATGATGATTCCGCGGATATTACGGATGATCGTCGTGCTCGCTGTGGCCCTCGCCGGAGCGATCGGGGGTGCTGTGGGGACGGCACAGGCCGAGGGGAACCGGTCCTCGTCCGACCGGCAGCTGTTGTTCTACAACCATTCCTACGGGGTTTTCGACCGGGAGACCGCCGACGCCATCGAACACTCCGACTACCTCAGGGAGTTCGCCAACTTCCAGGTCCGCACCACGACCGGTACCGGCGGACAGACCTGGACCGGCCGCTACCTGATGGGCCGCGAGACCTATCTCGAACTGTTCGGGGTAGGTGACATCGCCGGCCAGGACGGCACCCTCGGCTCCGCCGGGCTGGGCCTGTCCACCGAACAGGACGGCGACCTGGCGACGGTCACCGAACGACTGAGGAGCGAGGGGGTCGCCGACCCCGTCGAGTTCCTGCAGACCCGGGACTTCGGTGACGGTGTGCCCGTGCCGTGGTTCGACGCCGTCCTCACCGCCACCGAGTACGACGCCTTCGGTGCCTGGGCGATGGAGTACCGGCCGGAGTACTTCGCCGATCCCCGCAGCAACACCGAGCCCGCGAGCTTCCCCGGTGACGTGGGCCGCGAGCGCGTCCTGTCCGACGACTACCGCACCCACCTGATGCGTGACGTGACCTCCGTGCGCATCGCGGTCACCGAGGGCGACCTCGCCGACACCGTGCCGCTGTTGCGGGCCGGCGGGTTCGCCGTCAAGACCGTGACGGGCGGCGGCGTTGTCGCACAGGGCGGCGGCACCACGATCCGGCTCGACGCCGTCCCGCGCGAACAGGCGGGCTTCCAGCGGGTCGAGATGTCACTCAACCGGCCCGTGAAGGACCGGCACGTGGAGCAGCTCGGCCACTCGACCCTCACGGTCGGCCCCGGCAGCCGCGCGGTGTGGACGTTCGCAGCCAACGGCACCCGGTAGGCGGTTGGACAGTGGGTGCGCCCTCTCGCCCGAGGGGGCGCACCCACACCGGCGCCGGCCCGGGTCCGCGTGCCTGCCAGGCTGGTTCGATGATGTACACCGTGACGCAGAGCCGATGACTTCCGCTGACGACGCCGAGCACCTCTCCGCCCTGTGGCAACGGCAGTGGCCCCAAGGCCCGCCCGTCGCGCATGAGTTGCGGGGCGACTATCCCGATCGCCGACGAGAACGATCCCGCCCCCGAGACGCGATCCTCCGGGAGGTCAACGACGTGCTCGCCGGGGTGTTCGTGACGGACACCGGGATGCGGCGCATCCATCATCCCTACGCCGGTGGCGCGGACGTCGTCCTCGCGTCGGCCGGTGAACGGGACCGGCTGCGCGAGCAGTTCGGCGGCTGGGTGTCTCCGCACGCGTCCGGACTGTGAAGCAGCATGCAGGTGAAGGTCTTTGCCGCCTGGGGAACGTCAGCCCCCGCTGCCGTACGGCCGCGTCAGGACTTCCAGTCGGTGGCCGTCCGGATCGTCGAAGTAGGCGCCCCGGCCGCCGTCGTTGTGGTTGATCTCGCCGGGGCGGTGGTGGAAGGGGTCGGCCCAGTACGTGAGGCCCGCCTTCCGGATCCGGGCGAAGATCGTGTCGAAGTCGTCCTCGGAGACGAGGAACGCGTAGTGCTGCGGCGTGATCTCGTCGGTCGTGTCCATGTAGTCGAGGGTCACGCCGTTGGGGATCTCGACCGGGACGAAGGGGCCGTACCGGGGGCTCACCCTCAGGCCCAGGATGTCGGCCAGGAAGCGGGCCGAGGCGTGCTTGTCGCGTGCGGTGACGATGGTGTGGTTCAGCTGAACGGTCATCGCTACCTCCTCGTTCAGACCATACTCCGGAACCAGCTAAGGTAAGGCTTGCCTTAGCAGACCGAGAAACCCCGAGCCCGGAGCAGCCGTGCGTGCAGCAGCAGTGAAGGCCGTCGTGGCCGCGACCGTCGTCGGAGGGCTGCTCGCCGGCTGCTCGTCGTCCTCGTCACAGACGGCCGGGAGCACCGAGAAGGCGGCCGGCGACCGCAATTCCGTGCGGGGCGCCTCCGAAGGACCCTCCGCCGCACCGAGCACCCTCGCCGACGGCATGGGCTCCGACCAGGACAAAGACGGCGCTTTCCCACGCGCGGTCACGCACTTCGAGGGCAGGACCACGGTCAAGGCCCGGCCGAAGCGGATCGCCGTGCTCAGCACCGGTCAGCTCGACGACCTGCTGTCCCTGGGGATCGTCCCCACGGCCACCACCCGCGCCGACAACGCCGGGCTCGTGCCCGGCTATCTCGCGGACGCCTTTCCGACGTACAAGAAGCCGCTCGCGGACATGACCGACGCGGGTACGCGCCAGGCACCCAACCTGGAGACGCTGGCCGCCGCCGAGCCCGACCTCATCCTCGCCAACGACTCCCTCGGCGACCTCTACCCCAAGCTGTCGAAGATCGCGCCCACCGTGATCACCGCGGGCAACGGCATCAACTGGAAGCGGGACCTGCTGCTCGTCGGCGACGCGGTCGGCAAGGGGCAGGCGGCACGGAAGACGCTGAACGGCATCGTCGCCGACGCCCGGGCCAAGGGCCAGCGGATCGACGGCGACCCGACCGTCTCCATGGTGCGCTTCACACCCGACCGCACCCGGATGTTCGGCGTCTCCTCCTTCACCGGGTCCATCGCCGTCGACATGGGGCTGTCACGGCCCAAGTCCCAGCGGTTCCACGCCATTTCGCAGGACATCGGTGCCGAGAGCGTCGACACCGCCGACGGGGACTGGATCTTCTACTCGGTACAGGGGGACGCCTCGACGACGGATGCCGCGAGCGTCGTGGCCGGGCCCCTGTGGAAGTCGATGAAGGCAGTGAAGGCCGGGCAGGCCGTGAAGGTCGACGACGACCCCTGGTACCTCAACGCCGGCCCGTCCGCCGCACGCCTGGTCATCTCCCGACTCGCCGACACCGTCGGCAAGTAGCCGCGTGATACGTCGTCTCGCCTGGCCGGCGGCTGCCCTCGCGGTGGCCGCCGCCGGGCTGCTCAGCCTCGCGGTCGGGACGCGGGCGGTGCCGCTGTCCGCCGTGCTGGACGCCCTGCTGCACGGCGGCGGATCGCCGGACGCGCTGGTCGTACGGTCGCTGCGGGTGCCGCGGACCGGGATCGGGCTGACGGCTGGGGCGGCGCTGGGTGTCGCGGGGGCCGCGCTCCAGGCCGTGACGCGCAATCCGCTCGCCGATCCCGGCATCCTCGGGCTGAGTCAGGGGGCGGCCGCGGGGGTCGTCGTCGCGATCTCGCTCGGGCTCGCGAACGGGTTCTCCGGGTACGTCTGGTACGCCTTCGTGGGGGCCGTCCTCGCCGCCTGTCTCGTGTACGGGATCGCGGCCCGGGGGCGGGAGGGGGCCTCGCCGGTGAAGCTGGCGCTGGCGGGTACGGCGTTGTCGGCGATGACGGCCGGGGCCACGACCGTGGTCCTGACGTCGAGTTCGGCAACGCTCGACCAGTTCCGGTTCTGGCAGGTGGGGGCGCTGAGCGGGCGGGACGCGGGGACGGTCGTACGCATGCTGCCGTTTCTCGTCGTCGGGGCGGTGCTGGTGCTGGGGTGCGCGCGGGGGCTGGACGCATTGGCGCTGGGCGACGAGACGGCTCGGGCGCTCGGGCACCGGGTGTCGTGGGTGCGGGGGGCCGCGGCGCTGGGGGCGGCGCTGCTGACCGCGGCGGCGGTGGCCTCGGCGGGGCCCATCGCGTTCGTCGGGCTCGCGGTGCCGCATCTGGCCCGACGGCTGGTGTCGGGCGGGCATCGGGCGGTGCTGCCGTTGTCCGCGCTGCTCGGGGCCGCGTTGTTGGTGGGGGCGGATGTGGCGGGGCGGATGGTGCGGGCCCCCGCGGAGGTGCCGGCCGGCGTGATGACCGCGCTGGTGGGGGTGCCGGTGCTGGTGTTTCTCGTACGGCGTCGGGGGGCCGTCTCGTGAGAGGTGCCCGGCGTGCTGCCGCGCCCGTGGATGTGCCTCGCCCTGTGGTCTCGGGGCTGCGGGGGCGTCGTGGCCGGACGACTGCGGTCCTGCGCCCCCACCCCCGCCTCTCTCTCCTCGTCCACCGCCGTTCCGTCGGCGTGGCCCTCGTCCTGCTCACCCTCCTCCTCGCCGTCATGGTCGTCTCCGCCTGTCTCGGGCAGACGTACGTCTCCCCCGCCGAGGTCTGGCGCACCCTCCGTACCGGAGCCGGGCCGTACGACCTCGTCGTCAACGAGCTGCGCGTCCCCCGGATCGTGCTCGGCGCTCTCGTAGGGGCCGCACTCGGGCTGTCCGGGGCGCTCGTGCAGACCGTCACCCGGAACCCGCTCGCCAGTCCCGACGTCATCGGCGTGGGGCATGGCGCCGCTGCCGCCACCGTGCTCGCGCTCGCCACCGGGACGGTCGGCTCCCCCGCCGCCCTGCCCCTCGTCTCCGTCGCGGGAGGTCTCGGCGCCGCCGCGCTCGTCTACGTACTCGCCTGGCGGCACGGCATGCAGGCGGGCCGGTTCGTGCTCACCGGGGTGGGGATCGGCGTGGCGCTGTCCGCGATCGTGCAGCTGTACCTCACCGACGCCGAGCTGGAGGCCGCCGAGCAGGTCAAGCTGTGGCTGACCGGAAGCCTCAACGGGCGCGGGTGGCAGCAGGCGGGGCCCCTCGGCGTCGTACTGCTGCTGTGTCTGCCCGCCCTGGTGTGGGCGAGCAGGGCGGCGCGGCCGCTCGGGCTCGACGCGGACACCGCCGCCGCGCTGGGCGTGCGGGTGGACCGGGTACGGCTCGGGCTGACCGTGCTCGGAGTGGTACTCGCCGCGACCGCCACCGGGGCCGCCGGACCGATCGGCTTCGTCGCGCTGACCTCGCCGCAACTGGCCCGACGGCTGACCCGGACCCCCCAACTGCCGCTGGTGTCCTCGGCCCTGACCGGTGCGCTGGTCCTGGTGACCGCCGACCTCACGGCACGGACGCTGCTCCCGCCACTGGAAATCCCGGTCGGGGCACTGACCTCGCTGGTCGGGGGGCCGTACCTGCTGTGGCTGCTGGGGCGACGGACGGCCGTACGGTGAGCCGCCCCGGGGCGACGACACACGCCGAAGGGCCCCGGCGCAAGACCGGGGCCCCTCGTTCACGCCATGGGTGTCAGATCGTGGAGGTGTCGATCACGAAACGGTAGCGGACGTCGCTGTTGAGGACCCGCTCGTACGCCTCGTTGATCTCCGAGGCGGCGATCAGCTCGATCTCGGCACCGAGGCTGTGCTCCGCGCAGAAGTCCAGCATCTCCTGGGTCTCGGCGATGCCGCCGATCGCCGAACCGGCGAGGATCTTGTTGCCGCCGATGAGGGAGAAGAGGTTGATGGCGACCGGCTCCTCGGGGGCGCCGACGTTGACCAGCGCGCCGCCCGTCTTGAGCAGGCTCAGGTACGCGCCGAAGTCGAGGGGCGCCGAGACCGTGGAGAGGATGAGGTCGAAGGAGCCGGCCAGCTCCTTGAAGGTGTTCTCGTCGCTGGTGGCGTAGTAGTGGTCGGCGCCCAGCTTCAGGCCGTCGTCCTTCTTGCGCAGGGACTGCGACAGGACGGTCACCTCGGCGCCCAGCGCGTGCGCGATCTTGACGCCCATGTGGCCGAGGCCGCCCAGGCCGATCACGGCGACCTTCTTGCCGGGGCCCGCGCCCCACTGCTTGAGCGGGGAGTAGGTGGTGATGCCGGCGCACAGCAGCGGGGCGGCCACGTCGAGGGACAGGCCGTCGGGGATGCGGACGACGTAGTTCTCGTCGACGACGACCTTCTCGGAGTAGCCGCCGTAGGTGGGCTCGCCGTCCTTGCCGATGCCGTTGTACGTGGCGACGTTGCCCTGCGTGCAGTGCTGCTCGACGCCGGCCTTGCAGTTCTCGCACTCACCGCACGAGTCGACCATGCAGCCGACGCCCACGCGGTCGCCGACCTTGTACTTGGTCACGCCGGGGCCGACCTCGGAGACGACGCCCGCGATCTCGTGGCCCGGGACCATCGGGAAGATGGCCTCGCCCCAGCCCTCACGGGCCTGGTGGATGTCGGAGTGGCAGATACCGGCGAACTTGATGTCGATCAGGACGTCGTGTTCACGGACCGCCCGGCGCTCGATGGTGGTGCGCTCCAGGGGAGCCTTCGCGGCGGGGGCGGCGTATGCGGCGACAGTGGTCATGCCGGGGGTTCTCCTAGCGAGGGGGTTCGTGCCCGGCTGCCTTCTGTCCATCCGTCCGGGCACGCTCTACAGAGTGCCCCACCCGGCACGATCCACCCAGAGCACAGCTTTGCGTACGTCCACTGGTCCTACTACTGGCGGGGACAGGATGGTGGGCGTACCACCATGAATACTTGACGCATGGACGACATGGCCGAGGAACTGCCCGGAAGCGGCTCACTGGACCGGCGCGCCGAGCTCAGCGAGTTTCTGCGCACCCGGCGGGCCCGGCTGAAGCCGGAGGACGTGGGGCTGCCGGACTTCGGGCGGCACCGCAGGGTACCGGGACTGCGCCGCGAGGAGCTGGCCCAGCTGGCGGGCGTCTCCGTGGCGTACTACACCCGCCTGGAGCAGGGCAACGGACGCAACGTCTCGACGGAGGTCCTCGGCTCGATCGCCCGCGCGCTGCGGCTGACCGACGCCGAGCACGCGCACCTCGAGCATCTGGCGAAGCCCAAGCAGCACAAGAAGAAGGCGGCTGCCCGGACCGAGCAGGTGCGCGGGGCGATCCGGCAGCTGCTGGACTCGGTGGACGTCCCGGCGTACGTCTCGGGGCGGCGCTCGGACATCCTCGCCTGGAACCGGATGGCGGCGGCGGTCTTCGGGGACTGGTCGGAGCTGCCGGTGCAGGAGCGCAACTGGGCCCGGCTGGTGTTCCTGCGGCCTGAGTACCGCGAGCTGTTCGTGCCGTGGGAGCAGAAGGCGACCGACATGGTGAGCTATCTGCGCATGGACGCGGGCTGCCATCCGGACGATCCGCGGCTGTCCGCCCTCGTGGGTGAACTCTCCGTCAAGAGCGAGGAGTTCAGGCGTCTGTGGGCCACGCACGACGTCAAGGAGAAGAACTTCGGCGTCAAGCAACTCCGCCACCCGCTGGTCGGCGAACTGACCCTGAACTTCGAGTCGTTCCCGCTCTCCGACGGCACCGAGCAGGCCCTGGTCACCTACCACGCGGAACCGGGCTCCCCGTCGGCCGACGCGCTCCGGCTGCTGGCGAGCTGGGGCGCGGACGCCACCCGGGCGGGCGAGTCCGCGCACTCCTGACCCGCTCTCAGCCCTGGTACGGCGGTGCCGCCCCCCAGTTCCAGTTCGGCACCGGCTGCTCCGCGGGCGGCTTGGCGTCCGGTCCGGAGAAGTGGACCGCGAGCCGGGTGCCCCACTCCACGTAGGCGAGGAACGCCGAGCGGAACTCCGGGTCGGTGGGGAGGCCGGCCTCGTCGGCGGCGTCCTGGATGAGGTTCACCCAGCGGCGGCGCTGCGGTTCGCTGATGTCCCGGCCCAGGTGCTTGGCGACCATGTGGCCGTGGCCGCCCTGGGTCTCCGAGTAGGCTGCCGGGCCGCCGAAGACCTCCGCGAGCCACAGGGCGACGTGCTCGGCGTGCTCGGGGGCCAGGCCCGCGAACACCGGGGCCAGGAGGTCGTCGGCGAGGACCTTCTCGTAGAACACCGTGGTGAGCCGGCCGAAGGCCTCCGCGCCGCCCGCCCACGCGAACAGGGTGGGGACGGCGGCGCCCCGGCCGCGGACCGTCGTCGGTTTGTAGTGGCGCGTCTCCTCGATGTTCCCGGTGTACGGCTGGATCTCGGCGAGGAAGTCCTGGAACAGCTCCGACGTGCGGAAGCCCTCCAGGTGGTCCTCGGTGGAGGTCCAGGTGATACGCAGGACGAAGTGCTCGAAGTCCTCCTCGCAGCGCGCCAGTTCGTAGTCGACGCACTGCGGGGCCGCCGCCAGCTGGACCGAGGCGTGCGTGTAGGCGGACAGGAACTCCGCCGAGCGGTCTTCCGGGATGCGGTAGCGGATGTACTCGACGGTTTCTGTGGTCATACGGCCACTCAAACACGAGTGGCCCGTCCGAAGCTGCTCTTCCGGGGGGCCGATCCGGGCGGTACGGAACCCGGAGAAGCTGCGAGCCCTGGACGGCGGCCGACGGCACACGGAAGGCCCGCCGGAAGCGGTGCTTCCGGCGGGCCCTTCACCTACCGCGTCCTCCAGGTCACTTCCCGTAGTACGCGTTGTAGATCGAGATCGTCGACTTGTTGCCCTTCTTGTCGGCGATCTTGGCGTGGAAGGAGATGGCCTTCCCCTTCGCCGGGTTCTTCACAGTGATCTTGCCGCCCGAGACCGTGACCTTCTTCCAGGTCTGGCCGTAGTCGTACGACACGTACACCGCGAGGGACTTCAGGTTGGAGCCCTTGGCGGCGCCCTCGACGCTCAGCGGGATCTTGACCGTCTTACCGGCCTCGACCCTGTTGTCCGGTCCCGTGGCCGCGTTGAAGCGGACCATGGAGACGGGCAGCTGTGTGAAGTCGGCCGTCTTCTTGGACGTGAACGTCCAGCTGGCGTCGATCCGGGTGGAGGCCGCCGCGACCTTGACACTGCGCTTGACCGAGGTGGTCAGCTTGTAGTTGGCCTGGCCGGACGGGACCGTGAACGTCTCGTTGCCGGCCAGCAGCGGGTCGCTGCTCGTGCCGATCCTGGTGCCGTTGCGGTAGAGGTTCGTGCTGGCCGAGGTGAGGTCCGAGTAGCCGGGGTGCCCGGCACCGTCGGAGAACAGCGGCACATAGCTGTAGATGATGTTCTGTTCGCGGAAGAGCCCGTACAACGAGTTCAGGTGCGGGCTGAAGACCGCCGTGTTGAAGGTCTTCGTGTACTTCTGGCCCGCCTTGAAGGCCTGCGGGTTGCCCAGCGAGGAGTACGCCTCCGCGATCGGGAAGCCGTCCGCGTCCTTGCCCTTGTACTGCGCGAAGTCGAACGACCACTGGATCTTGTCGACCGTCGACAGGTACATCGTGCGGGAACCGGGCAGCTTCTGCTCCACGGGGATACCCATGGTGAAGTCGTTGGGGAAGAAGCCCGACGCTGCGATCGCCCCGGTCTTGCCGGAGGCACCGGAACCGAGGTTGTTCTTCACCGTGGCGAGTTCGCCCGCCTTGAAGTGCCGGACCTTGTCGCCCTGGAGCTTCTTGACGTCGGCGGTGGTGGCCACGTCGTACTCGGCGCTGCCGCCCTTGGTCCACTGGCCGTTCCAGGTCTGGTGCAGACCGGAGACCTCACCGCCGAGAGGCGCCACGCGTATGCCGTCGAAGGACTGCATACCGGCACTGATGCCGATGCCCGCCGGGTCGTACATGTAGCTGACCAGGGCGAACTGCGGCTTGGCCTGGGCGTCCGGCACGGTGATGTCGGCCGTCTTCGTCTTGCGGGCGTCGATGGTCACCGAGGTGTTCTTGGTGACGCTCAGCTTCGGCTGGACCAGCCAGTCCAGGCCGCCCTCGAAGTTCACGAAGTCCTTGGCGATCCAGGCGTCCAGGAGGTAGTTGCCCTTGGGGACCCGCATCGTCGTGGTACCGGAGTCCGACAGGGGCACCTGGTAACCGCGGCCCTCGGACACGCCCGAGAAGGCGAACAGGACGGTGTCGTAGTCGGCGGTCGGCTTCCCGTCGCGGTCGATGTGCTTGAGCGTGACGTCGTACGACTCGACCTCGCGCTGCACCGCCGCCGCCGTGCGGACGGTCTGGCCGCCGCCCGTCGCGGTCACGTACGCCGAGTAGGCGCCGTCGAGCGTGCCGCCCAGCTTTGTGTTGACGGTCAGCGCGACGGAGGCCTTGCCGCCCGCCGGGACGGTCACCGTGGTGGCGGCCAGCTTGAAGAAGCCGGCCGGAGCGGCCTGCCCCTTCGGGTTGGTGGCCGTCGACGACAGCTTCAGCGTGACGTCCTTGGTACCGAGGTTGCGGTACGTCAGCTGCTTGCTGGCCGGGGTGTCGTCGGTGTGCGGCCACTGCTGCGTGGCGAAGCTCAGCGACGCCGGGTCGGCGATGACGGTCTGCTTGATGGCCTTGTCGACCTGGATGCGGCCCGAACCCTGCTGGAACGGCGTGTACTTGCCGCCCTTCGCGGAGCCCGTGAGGGCGCCCTTCAGCTCGGCGTAACCCCAGTCGGGGTGCTCCTGCTTGAGGATGGCCGCGGCACCCGCGACATGCGGGGTCGCCATGGACGTACCCGAGATGGTCAGGTAGCCGGGCGGCTTCTCGCCGACCTCCTGGTCGATGACGCTGCCCTTGGCCGCGGCTGCGGTGATGTCGACGCCGGGCGCGGTGACGTCCGGCTTGATGGCACCGTCGCCGGTGCGCGGGCCGGTGCTGGAGAAGTCGGCCAGCTTGTCCTTGTCGTCGACGGCGCCGACGGTGAGCGCGGCGTCCGCGCTGCCCGGCGAACCGACGGATTCCGGACCGGCGTTGCCCGCGGCGATGGCGAAGAGGATGCCCTTCTCGGCGGAGAGCTTGTTGACCTCCGCCTCCAACGGGTCGATCTCCGGGGTGTCCTGGCCGCCGAGGCTCAGGTTGACGACGTCGGCGCCCTGCGCGGCCGCCCACTCCATCCCGGCGAGGATGCCGGAGTCGTCACCGGATCCGGTGTCGTCGAGGACCTTGCCGCTGAGGATCTTCGCACCGGGCGCGACACCCTTGTACTTGCCGTTGGACTTGGCGCCGGTGCCCGCCGCGATCGACGCGACGTGCGTGCCGTGGCCGAAGTGGTCGGTGGCGTCGGCCGCGGTGGAGAAGTTCTTGGCCTCGATCACCTGGCTCTTGAGGTCCGGGTGGGTCGCGTCGACACCGGTGTCCAGT
The DNA here is from genome assembly GCF_042880295.1 of Streptomyces sp. NPDC058307. NCBI lineage: Bacteria > Bacillati > Actinomycetota > Actinomycetes > Kitasatosporales > Streptomycetaceae > Streptomyces > Streptomyces sp. NPDC058307. The sequence continues at coordinate 17,753 of NZ_JBHVYZ010000016.1, read as the reverse complement.
ACGGCGATCTTGACACCCTTGCCGTCGTAGCCGGCCGCCCATGCCGTGGGGGCGCCGATCTGCGGCACGGACTTGTCGAGGCTTGCCTTGCGGACGCCGTCGAGCCAGACGTGGGCGATGCCGGCGGCGGTCCTGTCACCGTTGGTGACCGCGTCCCACAGCTCGGGCGTCTCCTTCTGCGGCGTCTGCACGGCGTCCGCGTTGAGGGTCGTCAGGCTCCGGCGCAGGGTGCCCGCGTCCCGGACGTCGGCCTTGGCCGCCGTGGCGGCGCCCTGGTAGCCGACGATGACCTTCAGTCCCTTCTTCTGGGACGTACGGGTGGCGGACTTGTTGAGCTCGGTGATGTCGAACAGCCGCTGGTCGAGCTTGCCGCCGGCGACCAGCCGGGCCGCGTCCGCCGGCACCACGAGCGTGTGACCGGCCATCTTGCGGATCTGCACCGGTATGTGTTCGCGGCCCTTCGCACGCTCCAGGCCGACGACCCGGCCCTTGGCGTCGACAGTGACACGGTCACCGGTGATCAGGGTGATGCTGTGCCTGGGCGCGAGCTGCGCCTTGCTCGTGTGTGCGCTCGCCGTCTGCTGCGCGTCCGCCGACGCCGGGCTGGTCATGCCCGCCGCGAGCGCTACCGCGGCCGCCGTGGCGATCGTGGCCGCGCATGCCTTTTTCACTTGTCTGCGCAAGTTTCCCCCTTGCAGAAGGACCGGGTGAATTCCCCGTTCACCCGGGCGGGGGAGACTCGCACGCGTATGCGTGCACCCCCCGGTGCTCGAAGTATGCCGAGGGGTGATAACGACCTCAAGAGACAAGTCCCTGACAGCAAAGTCTGTTACAAGACCGCCGGGTTCAGGGGGAGTTGCGGCTGCTGGTGCTCGCTCGCCCGTTCAGGAGGCGGCGTTCTCCTTCACGGTGATCCTGCCCTTGCGGATCGTGGCGAGGCGGGGGGCCTTCTTCGCGATGGCGGAGTCGTGGGTGACCATGATGAAGGTCAGCCCCAGCTCCTTCCACATGCGTTCGAGCACGTCCATGATCTCGTCGCGCATCGACTCGTCGAGGTTGCCGGTGGGTTCGTCGGCGAGGAGCACCTTCGGCTGCTTGACGAGGGCACGGGCGATGGCGACGCGCTGCTGCTGGCCGCCGGACAACTCGGAGGGCAGATGCCTCAGGCGCTCCCCGAGCCCGACGGAGGTGAGCGCCTCGGCCGCCCGCTCCCGCCGTTCCTTCGCCCTCACGCCGAGCGGTACGAGGGCGGTCTCGACGTTCTCCTGGGCGGTGAGGGTGGGGATGAGGTTGAAGGACTGGAAGACGAAGCCGATGTTCTCGCTGCGGACCTTGGTCAGCCTGGCCTCCGACAGCTTGGCCAGGTCGGTGCCGTCCAGCACGACTTCGCCCTCCGTGGGCTTGTCCAGTGCGCCGAGCATCTGCAGCAGGGTGGACTTGCCGCCGCCGGTGGGGCCCTGGATGACGAGCCGGTCGCCGTCGGCGATGGTGAGATCCACACCGGCGAGCGCGTCGACGGTGTCCTTGCCTCGGGAATAGCGCTTGGTGACGCTTCTGAGTTCGTACATGGTGGGTCGCTCCTGGGACAGGGTTCGGGGTGGTACGGGTTGTTGTCCGGCTGCGGGCCGGTGGGAGGGCATGCCGCTGAGCAGGCCGGGCGTCGTCAACTACGGTTCGGCAGCGCCCCGAAGGGGCGCGGGGAACTGCGCGACCAGCCACGACGGCGCCGCAGACGACCGATGGCCGCAGCCGGTCGGCCCGCCCGGCCAACGCCCGCTACTCGACCCGCCGCAGCGCGTCAGCCGGCCGTAGCCGCGACGCGCGCCAGCCGCCGAACCCGCCGGCGATCAGACCGCCGGCCACGGCCAGTCCGACCGCGATCGACACCGTCGTAAGGCTGACCGGAGCGGTGAGGGAGACGTCCAGGGTCCTGGCGGCCGCCTGACGGCCGAACCCGCCGCCGAAGCCGCCGCCTCCGCCACCGGGACCACCCGTGCCGCCGCCACCGCCACCGCCGCCCAGCTGTGCCTGCAGCGTGGGGCTGATGGCCGTCACGACGTACGCGCCCGCCAGGCCCAGCGCGATGCCGAGCGCACCGCCCAGCAGCCCGTTGACCATCGCCTCGCCGACGACCTGCCGGGTCACCCGTCCCGACTTCCACCCCAGCGCCTTGAGCGTGCCGAACTCCCGTACGCGACGGGACACCGCGGACGAGGTCAGCAGTCCTGCGACGAGGAACGCGGCGACGAGCACGGCGATCGACAGCCACTTGCCGACGTTCGTGGCGAGCGAGGAGGCCGTCGACAGCGACCCCGACACCGTGTCCGCGAGATCCGCCGAGGTCGTCACCGTCGTACCCGAGATGTTCTTCTGGATCGTCGACTTGACGGAGTCGATCTTCTGGGAGTCGGTCGCCTTGACGTAGATCGTGGTGACCTTGTTCTTCGAGTCGCTGAGGGTCTGCGCCTGGGTGAGCGGGATGTAGACGTTGGCGGCCGCGTCCCCGCTGTCCGCGGTGGCGACGCCGATCACCTTGAACTTGACGCTCTTGATGGTGACGGTGGAACCGACCTTGAGCTTCTTCTCCTTGGCATACGCGGAGTCGAGGACGGCGACCTTGGCGTTCGCCTCGGCCGACGTGAACGTGCGGCCGCTGGTGATCTTGGAGGAGGTCAGCGGGCCGAGGGCCGCCTTGGTGACGTCGGTGCCGAAGACGGAGTAGTTGTTGACGTCGAAGTTGGCGCCGCCGCCCCGCACCTCACCCTGCGGCTGACCGGTACCGCCGCCGCTGCCGGGCTGCCGGTTCCCGCCGTTCTGGTTCTGCTGGAACTGGCCACGGGTGAACTGACCGCTCACCTTGATGACTTGCAGGCTGAGGCCGCCGACCGCGTCCGAGACCCCGGTCTGCCGGTCGACCTTGGTGACCGTGGAGGTGGCCAGGGTCTGGAACCCCTGCACCAGAACCCGGTCGCTGCTCTGCTTGGAGTCCGAGCCGTTGTCCTGCGCGTCGAACTGGAAGCGCGGGCGCTCCGAAGAACTGGCCTGCGGCTGGGCGGCCTTGGTGACCGTCATGTCGGTGCCCAGCCCGTACAGCGACTGCAGGACCTTGTCCTGGGCCTTCCCCATGCCGGACGACACGGAACTGACCACGATGACCAGCGCGATCCCGAGCGCGAGCCCGGAGGCGACGACGAGGGCCGCCTTTCTGCGGCGGCGCAGTTCGCGCCTCAGGTAGGTGAAGAACATGGCCGCAAGCTAGGTACGGCGCGTGATGACTCCATAAGCCCTGAATAAGAGCTGCATGAGAAGGCTGTCCGGGAGCCAGGCAGGACCGTGGACGAACCTGTCAGAAACAGGGAGGCGCCCTGAGCAAGACGCCCTTTTTCATCGGCCCCGGCAAAAGCCGAGGGCGGCCACCCGTCGGGTGACCGCCCTCGAACGATCCGTGTCGGCAGTCGGACGTCAGACCGCCGACCCCGCCTTCCACTGCGCCCAGCTCAGGTTCCAGCCGTTGAGGCCGTTGTCCGGGGCCACCGTCTTGTCGCCGGTGTTCTTCACGACCACCACGTCACCGACGATCGAGTGGGTGTAGAACCAGTAACCCGGCGTGCCGGTGTCGTTGGCACCCTTGGTGTCGGACAGGCCCACGCAGCCGTGGCTGGTGTTCACGTTGCCGAAGACGGACTTCGCGCCCCAGTAGTTGCCGTGCACGAAGGTGCCGGAGTTGGTGAGCCGGATGGCGTGCGGCACGTCCTTGATGTCGTACTCGCCCTTGCCGTCGTCGTCGGTGAAGCCCACGGTCGCGCCGTTCATGCGCGTCTCCTTGAACTTCTCGGACATCACCATGATGCCTTCGTACGTCTTGTTCTCCGGCGAGCCGGCGGAGATCGGGATGGTCTTGACGACCGCGCCGTTGTGCGTGATCTTCATCTGCTTGGTCTTCGCGTCGACGTACGAGACCTGGTTGCGGCCGATCTTGAAGGTGACCGTCTTCTGCTGGACGCCGTAGACACCGGAGGCGCCCTCGACACCGTCGAGCGCGAGCTTCAGCGTGACGGTGGAGTTCTCCTTCCAGTACTCGTCGGGACGGCAGTCCATGCGGACGGTGGAGAACCAGTGGCAGACGACCTCCTGGCCGCTGCTGGAGGAGACCGTGACGCCCTTCTGCACGGCCGCCTTGTTGGTGATCTCCTTGTTGAAGTTGATCGACACGGGCATGCCCACGCCGACGGTCGAGCCGTCCTCGGGCGTGAAGTTGCCTATGAAGCTGTTGGCCGGGGAGACCGTCGTGAACGAGGCGTTCTCGTGGGCGACGAGCCCGTCGGTGTCCTTGGCCTCGGCGGCGAGCTTGTAGGTCGTGGAGCGCTCCAGCTGGGTGCTGGGCTTCCAGCTGGTCTTGTCCGCGGACAGCTCGCCGGCGACCTTCGTGCCGTCGGTCGTCGTCATCGTCACGTCGGTGAGCGTGCCCTTGCTCACGGTGACGGTGGCGGAGTTGTTGATGGAGGCGTTGTCCGTGCCGTCCTTGGGTGTGATCTTGATATCGGCCTGGGAGCTCTTCTTGGCCGCCGCCTCGTCGGCCTTGGCCTGCGAGGTGTCGCTGCCGCCGCCCGACGAGGAGTCATCGCCACCGGAACAGGCCGAGAGCATCAGCACCCCGCCGAGCAGAGCGGACGCGACCGTGAGGCCCCTGCGCCGCTTACTGACCGTCATCACACGCTTCTCCATCGTTGCCGAATCCCAGAAACCCCGAGAGTCCCCGTCAGTGACCTTCAACGCTACGACCGGTTCGTCCCGTTCCACCTTCTGAGAAGGTGTGGGGCACACCACGTCCGCTGTGGCGGAAGGTGTGTCTCTCGGTCCGTGCGACCCCTGAGACGACGAAACCCCGGGCGGCGGTTGCCACCCGGGGTCACGAATTTCCCGGGCGCGCTCAGCCGACGACCTCTTCTTCCTCGTCTTCCGCCACATCATCGTCGTCGAGGTCCCAGTCCGGCGAATCCGGGTCGTAGTCGATGTGCTCGCTGCTCCAGGACGCCTGGGCCAGTTCGACCCCCGACACCTCCCCGACCAGGTCGAACGGGTCCACGAGGTACGCGAGGGCCTCGGCAGTGTCTTCCGTCACAGCGCTCTCGGCGTGCGCCCGCTCATCCCCCGGCATGTCCGGATCCGCCGCGATCCGCGCCAGTGCGGCCCGGGTCACGGCGTCCCGGTCGTCGACCTCCACGACGAGCTCCACCCGAAGCCGTACAAAACGTGATGTCTCTTCAGTGCTCATGCCCGGAGCGTAAAGCCCATGACTCCCGTGACTTTCCCGTGACCCGCGCCTTTCACTAACATCGCCCCACACGGCCAATTCGCCAGCACCACAAGGGGATCGATATTCCGTGTCATCCGTTCGACGTCCGTTGCTGACCGCCACCGCCGCGGGGACCCTCCTGGGCGCCCTGTGGTTCGTCCCGTCCGCCAACGCGTCCCAGGACACCCCGGCGAGAACCGAGCCGTCCGTGCAGGCCACGACGCAGGCACGGGTCACGACCGCGAGTGCGCAGACGTCCACGGACGGCACCGGGCTCGCCGACACCGGCAGCTTCGACACCACGCCGTACGTCGTCGGCGGGACCCTGTTCCTCACGCTGGGTGCGGGCTTCGTCGTCTATTCGGTACGTCGGGAACGGCTGGGTTTTTAAACTGGCTTGAAGTTTTCTTGGCAAGCCCTTCATAGTCCGCTCATGAAGAGATCATCGAGGGCGCGCATAGGCGCCACGGCGACCGTGAGCGTGCTGTCGCTCGCCCTCATCACCGGATGCGGCGGGGGCTCGGACGACGACTCGAAGGGGTCCGGTACGTCCAAGGAAGCCGGCTCCTCCGCCTCGCCGAGCACGACCACGGCCGCGAAGGCGCTCAGCGCGGCCGCGCTGAAGAAGCTGTTCCTCGCCAAGGGCGATGTCGCCGGGTACGAGGTCGACACCGCCGTCGACGGCTCCCTGCCGAAGTCCAAGAGCGAGGTGAAGACCGACAAGACCGACTGCGCGCCGCTGGCCCACGCCATGGCGGGCCTCGCACCGGGCGGCACGGACGCGAGCGCGAGCTACACCGTCACGAAGACCCCCACGACCACCGCGTCCCCGGACGATGCCTCCTTCGAGGACGCCCTCGACGTCGACGTCACCTTCGTGGGCCTGTCCTCCTACGACGGCGACGGCGCCGAGAAGGCCGTCAAGTCCGTCTCCGACGCCATCGCGGCCTGCTCCGGCGGCTTCACCATCAGCGCACAGGGCGAGAAGCAGAAGGTCACCAAGGTCGCCCCGGTGAAGGCCTCCGGCAAGGGCGAGGAGTCCGTCGCGTTCTCCGTCGCCTCCGACATGGACGGCGAGGGCACGGCCACCCTCAACACCGAGGTGATCCGCGCCGGCAACACCGTCTCCTCGTACTACACGTTCAACTTCTCCGCGCTCGACAGCGGCAAGGCGGCTCCGGTGCCGGCGGCCGTGATCGACGCCCAGCTGGCCAAGCTCAAGTAACCGCAGGAGGGCCCTGTTCGCTCGTACGCCGCACAGGGCCCCGTCTCCTTACAACAGCGGCCCGGTGACGGCCTCCACCGCCGACACCAGCCGTCCCTCCCGCACGAACACGTCGGCCGCGGCGAGGTCGGGCGACAGGAACCGGTCGGGACCGGGGCCCTCGACACCCGCCTTGCGTACGGCGCTGATGGCGGCCTGCGTCGCCGGCGCCGGGCTCAGGCCCTCGCGCAGCTCGACGGCGCGCGAGGCGGCGTAGAGCTCGACGGCGAGTACCCGGGTGAGGTTGTCGACGGCGGTGCGCAGCTTGCGCGCGGCCGACCACCCCATCGAGACGTGGTCCTCCTGCATCGCGGACGAGGGGATCGAGTCCGCGGACGCCGGGACAGCCAGCCGCTTCAACTCGCTGACCAGCGCGGCCTGCGTGTACTGGGCGATCATCAGCCCGGAGTCGACACCGGCGTCGTCGGCGAGGAACGGCGGCAGCCCGTGGGACCGGTTCTTGTCGAGCAGCCGGTCGGTGCGCCGCTCGGCGATCGACGCGAGGTCGGCGACGGCGATGGCGAGGAAGTCGAGCACATAAGCCACCGGCGCACCATGGAAGTTGCCGTTGGACTCGACGCGCCCGTCCGGCAGGACGACCGGGTTGTCGACCGCGGACGCCAGCTCCCGCTCCGCCACCAGCCGCGCGTGCGCCAGGGTGTCCCGTCCGGCCCCGGCGACCTGCGGCGCGCAGCGCACGGAGTAGGCGTCCTGGACCCGGGGCGCGTCGTCCTGGTGGTGCCCGGTGAGCTCCGAACCCTCCAGCACGGCCAGCATGTTGGCGGCGGAGGCGCCCTGTCCCGGGTGCGGCCGGATGGCGTGCAGTTCGGGAGCGAGCACCTTGTCGGTGCCGAGCAGGGCCTCCAGCGACAGGGCGGCGGTGATGTCGGCGGACTTGTAGAGCATGTCGAGGTCGGCGAGCGCCATGACCAGCATGCCGAGCATGCCGTCGGTGCCGTTGAGAAGGGCGAGGCCCTCCTTCTCCCGCAGCTCGACGGGCGCGATCCCGTGCTCGGCCAGCAGTTCCCCGGCAGGCCTCACCACCCCGTCGGGCCCCTCGGCGTCCCCCTCCCCCATGAGCGTGAGGGCGCAGTGCGAGAGCGGCGCGAGATCACCGGAGCAGCCGAGGGAGCCGTACTCGTGGACGACCGGCGTGATCCCGGCGTTGAGCACGTCGGCCATGGTCTGCGCGACCTCGGGCCGCACCCCCGTGTGCCCCGAGCAGACGGTCTTCAGCCGCAGGAACATCAGCGCCCGTACGACCTCCCGCTCGACCCGCGGCCCCATTCCCGCGGCGTGCGAACGGACGATGTTGCGCTGCAACTGCGCCCGGAGCTCCGGGCTGATGTGCCGGGTCGCGAGGGCGCCGAAGCCGGTGCTGACGCCGTAGACGGGCTCGGGCCTGGCCGCGAGGGCGTCGACGATCCCGCGGGCCGCGGCGAGAGCGGCGAGCGCCTCCCCGGAGAGCTCGATACGGGCACCGTCCCGCGCCACGGCAAGGACGTCGGACGCGGTGACCCCGGACGTCCCCACCACCACAGTGTGCATATCCATATTCAGGAGCGTACGCAGTGAATTCCAGGATGTCACTACTGGGTCGGGGTTACGCCCCTTACAAGGACAACCGGCCTCAGGGCCGCCGCCCGCGGAACGTCCGCCGCTCGGCCGTCTGCCCCGACGGAGCCGCGTCGGCCAGCCGTACGACGGGATCGTCGGGCCCGCCCCGTCCCGCGACGACGGGTCTCTCGGCACGCTCGGCCTTGGCCCGGTACTGCGCGGCATCCGCGAGCCGGAAGAGCCGCCGGGCGGACCGGACCGGCCCGATGGGGTCCGCGGTGGAGGCGACCCCGCACGCCACTCCCTCCCCCAGCTCCAGCTCACCGGCCCGCCGGCAGAGTTCGTCGGCGGCCCTGACGACGTCGTCGGCGGACGGCCCGACGGCGAGCAGACAGAACTCGTCCCCGCCGAGCCGTGCGGCCAGCGCGCCCGGCAGCATGGCCCCGCACAGCGACAGCACCGACCCGAAACGTTCCAGCAGCCGGTCGCCCACGGCGTGCCCACGGGTGTCGTTGACCCGCTTGAGCCCGTTCAGATCACACACCACGAGGCTGACGACGACACCGTCCCTCTTGTGCCGGTCGACGGCCTCGTCGAGCCGCGCGTCGACGGCCCGGCGATTGGCGAGCCCGGTCAGCGCGTCGGTGAACGCCAGCCGTCTCGCCTCCTCCAGCCGCTCCGCCTGGGCGATCCCGGCGGCGACGACGGCGGCCAGTACGGTGGCGAAGTCGGCGTCCTCCCGCCCGAAGACGGGGGCGCCGATGGGCCGGGCGACATACAGCTCCCCCCAGGCCCGCCCGTTCAGCACGATGGGGGCGACGACACAGCTCCCCCGCCCCCGCCTGCGAAGTGCGGCGACCCGCTGGTGCACATACCCCGGCCGCCCCCCGGCCGCCGGCCCCTCCGCCGTCTCCACCCACGCGTTGGGCTCCCCGCCCCCGGCCCACCGCTCGTGCAGAAACTCGGTGATCTCCGGGAACTGGTGCACGGGGTAGGCCTCACCCTCGGGGAACTCCTCCTCACCGGCGGTCCGCTCCCCCACGTTCACCAGCACCCTGAGCCGTCCGCGCTCCCGCTCCCACACGGACAACGCGGCGAAACTCCCCCCGAGCGCACGGCACGCCCCAGCGGCGGCGGCCCGCCACGCCTCCCGCGAGCCGTGGGCCGCCGCCATGCCCTGAGCCAACGCGACGACCGCAGCCAGCCGGATGTCCTCACCCATCACTCCAGGCTAGGGAGGATTCGGGCGGGGGCCCGGGTGAGGTTGGGCCGTTAGAGAACGGGGCGCCCAATGAGGTGCCGGGTCAGGTTGTCGGGCGGCTACCGGCCGGTGGGGGCTGGTCGCGCAGTTCCCCGCGATGCCGCTGCGCTGGGCTTGGGCGAGGCGCCTACGGGGGTGCCGGGTCAGGTTGTCGGGCGGCTACCGGCCGGTGGGGGCTGGTCGCGCAGTTCCCCGCGCCCCTAGGGGGTTGCAGTCACCGGCGCCACGATGGGCCCCCACCCACCCACCGGACCCCACGTGCTACCCAAGCCCCCACCGGACCGCAACGGGCCGCCGCAGGCATTCAGGGGCGCGGGGAACTGCGCAAAACGCCCGCCCCCGCACCCGCACCCGCACCCGCACCCGCAGACAAAACCGTCAAACCGCCGGAGGCCACCGTGGGGCGCGGTGCTCGTTGAACGCCGCCACCCCCTCCGCCCGGTCTCCCGAGAACGCCACCGCCCGCCACGCCGCGTCCTCCACCTCCAGCCCGGTCCGCAGATCCAGCCCCTGCCCCAGCCGCAGCGCCCGCTTCGCCGCCCGCAGCCCCACGGGCGAGTTCGCGGCGATCTGAGCCGCCAGCGACAACGCCGACGCCCGGTCCTCCCCCGGCTCCACCAGCTGATCGACCAGCCCCAGCCGGTACGCCTCCTCCGCCTCCACCCGCCGCGCCGTGAAGATCAGCTCCGCGGCCCTGGCCGCCCCCACCCGCCGCGGCAGCAACTGCGTCCCCCCACCCCCGGGGATCACCCCCACCGACACCTCCGGCAGCCCCACCACCGCCGTACGGTCGGCCACGATCAGGTCGCAGGACAACGCGAGCTCGTACCCCCCGCCCAACGCGAACCCGTGCACCGCGGCGATCGTCGGCACCGGCAGCTCCAGCACGCCCGTGTACGCCCCCCGGGCCACCGGCCGCTGCCGTACCAGATCCGCGTCGCTGAAGGAGTTGCGCTCCTTCAGATCGGCCCCCACACAGAAGGCCCGCTCATGCGTCGAGGTCACCACGACAACCCGCACCCCCTGATCACCCCCCAGTGCGTCGCAGGCGGCGGCGACGGACCGGGCCATCTCCGTGGAGACCGCGTTCATGGCCTTGGGCCGATCGAGAACCAGCTCGGCGACGCCCCCCTCCTCGACACCCTCCTCCCCATGCCGCCTCACCAGCACGAACTCCCCGAACCGCTCCTCACCCATGACACCCTCCCGGTTAACGCGGGTTAACAAGAACGCTCCGATCATCGCAGCCCCGCCCCCG
>NZ_JBHVYZ010000016.1:0-7020 GCF_042880295.1 Streptomyces sp. NPDC058307 | reverse complement strand
ACCCTCCCGGTTAACGCGGGTTAACAAGAACGCTCCGATCATCGCAGCCCCGCCCCCGCAAGGTGCTGCTCGCAGCGGGCGGCCTCGCCCTGGCCGCCGGCGCCCTGAGCCTCGTACGACTGACCCCCGACGCGGGAGTGGGCGCCTTCGGCGCGGCGGAGCCGGACCCCCAGGCCGCCCCCGGCGCGGACACGGACATCGCCCTCGACCCAGGCACCGGCACCGGCACCGGCACCGGCAAGGACCGGACGACGTACGCCGCCGCGGCCGTGGGCTCCGTCCCGCGGGCGAGCCCGTCGTCGACCACGGCGATGGGCGGGATCTCCGCGACGCCCACACCGGGCGCCTCGCAGGCCCCGGCAGGGTCCGCGACCGCCGTACCCCTGCCCTTCGCGGCGGCCCCGACGACGATCCCGGACGCCCCGAACACCCAGGCACCGGCACCGCCCCCGGCCCCCACGGCGAGCAGCACACCGCGGCCCCACGCCCCGCCGACGACCGCGACCACGCCCCCACCCGCGCCGACGCCCACGCCACAGCCCACTCACGCGGCCCGGCCCGCGCCCGCGCCGGGCCTCTGCGTGCCGATCGTCGGCCTCTGCGTGCGGCAGGGCGGCTAGGAGAGGGGCACGTCCCTGCGGGTCAGCAGCCAGGGCTCGACGACGCCGAGTCCACGCACCGGCCGCTGCCACATCGGCTGGAGCGCGAAGCGGTACGTCGGCGGCTCCTCGCCCTCCTTCTCGGCGGTGGCCGCGGCCTCGGCCGCCTCCGCCTCGGAGGCGGGCGCCTCGCCGTGCCGGATCAGCTCCTCGGCGAAGGCGCTGTCGACGAGGACGGCGTCGCGGGGAGCTATCGAGGTCAGCCGGGAGGCGAGGTTCACCGTCGTACCGAAGACATCACCCATTCGGGTGGTCACCGTGCCGAAGGCGATGCCGACGCGCAGTTCGGGCATGGTCTCGTCGTTCGCCATGGTCTCGATCAGCCGCAGCGCGATCTCGGCGGCCACGGTCGCGTCGTCGGCCGCGTACAGCACCTCGTCGCCGAGGGTCTTGATGAGCCGCCCGCCGCGCGCGGCGACGAGGTCGGCGGCGGTGGTCTCGAAGGCCTCGACGAGTTCGCCGAGCTCCTCCTCCTCCATACGGCGGGTCAGCCGGGTGAACCCGACGAGGTCGGCGAAGCCGACGCACAGCCGCCGGTCGACCATCTCGTCGTCGTCGGCGGCCTGCACGACCCGGCCCGCCGAGGCGGAGAGCTGGCGGCGCCAGACGTAGACGAGGAACTCCTCCAGCTCGGGCAGGAGCAGCTCGATGATCGGGTACGTCACCTCGGTGCGGGTCATGCCCGGCTCCGGGGGGTCGGTCAGGCCCTCCAGGAAGGAGTCGATCTGCCACTCGGCGAGCCGGGCGGTGGTCTGCCCGGTGGACCGCGCCACCTGTACGGCCATGGCCTCGCTCAGCAGCCCCGCCTCGACGAGACCGGCGAGCCGGCGCAGCGCGAGGACGTCCGCCTCGGTGAACGCCTTGGCCTGGCCGACGTCGGCGAAGCCCATCGCCCGCCAGAAGCGGGTGGCCAGCTCCATGGAGACGCCGGCGGTGCGGGCCGCCTGAAAGGGGGTGTAGCGCCGCTCGGCGCCGAGGATGAGCTGTTCGAGACGCACGGCGAGCGGGTGCGGGGTCGCGTCCGCGCCGGAGCCCGTGTCGTCTGCGGTCACGCCTGCTGCCCTTCCGATCTGTCACGGTCAGGTATCGACCGGCCTCAACTGTACGGCAGGTGTGCGCCAGCTCACGTCCTCGCTCCGCCAGGTGGAACCGACAGACCGTGAGTGGCTTGCCTCTCTGGTCGGCCGCCGGGGCGTCGTGGCTGGTCGCGCAGTTCCCCGCGCCCCTGGCCAGGCCACGTCTACGCCGGTCGCAGGTGCACGATGTCTCCCGCACCCACTGGCTGCTGCACCCCTTCCTCCGTCGCAATCACCAAGCGGCCGTCGCCATCCACCGCCACCGCCTCCCCCACCAGCGAACGATCTCCCGGCAACTCCGCCCGCACCGTTCTTCCCAGCGTCGCGCACCCCGCCGCATACGTCTCCTGGAGGCCGCTCACCGTCGGGTCGCCCGCCGCCGCGCGCCAGCGGTCGTACCACTCCTCCAGGGAGCGCAGGACGGCTCGCAGCAGGGTGTCCCGGTCGGTGCTCACCGCTCCGGCCAGCGCCAGGGACCCCGCGGTGGGGACGGGCAGCTCGTCCTCCCGGAGGGTGACGTTGATGCCGACGCCCACGACGACTCCTCCCTCGCCCGCCCGTTCGGCGAGGATCCCGCCGGCCTTGCGTTCCTCGCCGCCCACGGTCACCAGGAGGTCGTTGGGCCACTTGAGGGCGGTGTCCACGCCCGCCGCCCGCGACAGGCCGGTCGCCACCGCCACCCCCGTCAGCAGCGGCAGCCAGCCCCAGCGGGCCACCGGCACGTCCCCGGGTGTCAGCAGAACGGAGAAGAACAGGCCCGACCTCGGCGGCGCGGTCCACTGCCGGTCCAGGCGGCCCCGCCCCGCGCTCTGCTCCTCGGCGACGAGGACCGCGCCCTCGGCCGCCTTGCCCGCGGCGGCGCGGGCGACCAGGTCGGAGTTGGTGGAGCCGGTGCGGGTCACCACCTCGATCCCGGACCACAGGCCGCCCTCCCGCACCAGGCCGCGGCGCAGCGCGGCGGCGTTGAGGGGCGGCCGGTCGAGGTCCGACCAACGGCTGTCGTCTCCTGAAACATCTCGCGGCGTCATGCAAGCCACCCTAGGTGTGTGAAACGCCGCACTGCTGTTTCGGAGGGGCACCACTACTCTACGGATGAGTAACCGTCCCCCCTTTTGAGCAGGCAGGGAGCCACATCCCGATGTCCGAGCCGGAAGAGATCGACATCCACACCACCGCGGGCAAACTCGCGGATCTCCAGCGCCGCATCCAGGAGGCGACGCACGCCGGCTCCGAACGTGCCGTCGAGAAGCAGCACGCCAAGGGCAAGTTGACGGCCCGTGAGCGCATCGACCTGCTCCTCGACGAGGGCTCCTTCGTCGAGCTGGACGAGTTCGCCCGCCACCGCTCCACCAACTTCGGCCTGGAGAACAACCGCCCGTACGGCGACGGTGTCGTCACCGGGTACGGCACCGTCGACGGCCGCCCCGTCGCCGTGTTCTCCCAGGACTTCACCGTCTTCGGCGGCGCGCTGGGCGAGGTCTACGGCCAGAAGATCGTCAAGGTGATGGACTTCGCGCTGAAGACCGGCTGTCCGGTCATCGGCATCAACGACTCCGGCGGCGCCCGCATCCAGGAGGGTGTGGCCTCGCTGGGCGCGTACGGCGAGATCTTCCGCCGCAACACCCACGCGAGCGGTGTCATCCCGCAGATCAGCCTGGTCGTCGGTCCCTGCGCGGGCGGGGCCGTGTACTCCCCGGCGATCACCGACTTCACGGTGATGGTCGACCAGACCTCGCACATGTTCATCACCGGCCCGGACGTCATCAAGACGGTCACCGGTGAGGACGTCGGCTTCGAGGAGCTGGGCGGCGCCCGCACCCACAACGCGGTGTCCGGCGTGGCCCATCACATGGCCGGGGACGAGAAGGACGCGGTCGAGTACGTCAAGCAGCTGCTGTCGTACCTGCCGTCCAACAACCTGTCCGAGCCGCCGGTCTACCCGGAGGAGGCGGACCTCGCGGTCACCGACGAGGACCGCGAGCTGGACACGCTCGTCCCGGACAGCGCGAACCAGCCGTACGACATGCACACGGTGATCGAGCACATCCTGGACGACGCCGAGTTCTTCGAGACGCAGCCGCTGTACGCGCCGAACATCCTCACCGGCTACGGCCGCGTCGAGGGCCGCCCGGTGGGCATCGTGGCCAACCAGCCGATGCAGTTCGCCGGCTGCCTGGACATCACCGCGTCCGAGAAGGCGGCCCGCTTCGTGCGCACCTGCGACGCCTTCAACATCCCGGTGATCACCTTCGTGGACGTCCCCGGCTTCCTCCCGGGCGTCGGCCAGGAGCACGACGGCATCATCCGCCGCGGCGCCAAGCTGATCTACGCCTACGCGGAAGCCACCGTCCCGCTCATCACGGTGATCACCCGCAAGGCCTTCGGCGGCGCCTACGACGTCATGGGCTCCAAGCACCTCGGCGCGGACATCAACCTCGCCTGGCCCACCGCCCAGATCGCCGTCATGGGCGCCCAGGGGGCGGTCAACATCCTGCACCGCCGCACGATCGCGGAGGCCGAGGCCGCCGGCGACCCGGAGGCGACCCGGGCCCGGCTGATCCTGGAGTACGAGGACGCCCTCCTCAACCCCTACATCGCGGCCGAGCGCGGCTACATCGACTCCGTGATCATGCCGTCGGACACCCGCCGCCATGTGGTCCGGGGCCTGCGCCAGCTCCGCACCAAGCGCGAGACCCTGCCCCCCAAGAAGCACGGCAACATCCCCCTCTAGCCCCGCCGGGAGCCGTCATGAACATCAAGGTCGTACGGGGAAACCCCACCCCGGAGGAGCTCGCCGCCGCCCTGGCGGTGGTCAGGGCCCGCGCCGCGGCGGCGACGGAGACGCCGTCGGGCGCGGAGGAGACCAGGGCCGCGTGGTCCGACCCGTCGAGGATCGCGGGCCGCCGCCTGCCCCAGCCGGGCCCGACGGCGTGGACCCGCACCTACTGGCCGTCCTAGCGGACGGGCGACACCGGCCGGTCCGGGCCCCCGGACCGGCCGCACCCCGGGAAGTTGAGTACGCGTACTCAGGCGCTCCCCGCGAAATCGCCGCACCCTGGAAGCATGCTGTGGTCCGACCCCGAGAACGAACCGCCGAAGGAACTGCGCGACACGCAGGACATGCTTCGGCGACTGAGCGTCTTCCTGGCGCTGGCCATGGTGCTCGCGATGATCGTGATCGGGTTGCGCTGATCGGACTACGCTGACCGCATGACCGATCAGCCGCGCCGCCGACTCGTGCTCGCCTCCCAGTCCCCCGCCCGGCTGGGCCTGCTGCGGCAGGCCGGCCTCACCCCCGAGGTGCTCGTGAGCGGGGTCGACGAGGACGCCGTCTCCGCCCCCACCCCCGCCGAACTCGCCCTCGCCCTCGCCGAGGCCAAGGCCTCCGTCGTGGCCGCGAAGCCCGAGGTCAAGGGTGCGCTGGTGATCGGCTGCGACTCGGTGCTCGACCTGGACGGCGAGGCACTGGGCAAGCCCGCCGACGCCGAGGAGGCGACGGCCCGCTGGAAGGCCATGCGCGGGCGCGCGGGCACCCTGCAGACCGGCCACTGCGTCTACGACACGACGAGCGGCCGGTATGTCTCCGCGGTCGCCTCCACCGTCGTCCGCTTCGGCGAGCCGACCGAAGAGGAGATCGCCGCCTACGTCGCCTCCGGCGAACCCCTCCACGTCGCGGGGGCGTTCACACTGGACGGCCGTTCGGCCCCGTTCATCGAGGGCATCGACGGCGACCACGGCAATGTGATCGGCCTCAGCCTGCCGCTGCTGCGCCGGCTGCTGGCCGGGCTGGGCGTCGGCATCACGGAGTTGTGGGCGCCGCCGGAGGCGTGAGCGGCTGCGTGTCGTGCGGCTCCGCCGCGGCCGGCTCCCGCCGTCCGTCGTAGGTCACCAGCACGAGCACGATCAGCGTGAGCATCACGAGCATGAAGAGGAACGAGGACCAGCCGATCAGCGCCCAGGCGACCGCGCCCAGCAGGCCGTGCACCACGGCGGCGCTGATCAGCAGGATGCGGCCGAGCCCGGCGGGCTGCCGGTCGCGGACCGCCACCAGCAGGGCGACCAGCGCGCACAGCGCGAAGTAGAGGCCGAAGACGATCCCGCCGATCTTCGAGGACATCGACATCGCGCCCGGGTCCAGACCGGCCAGCGACATGTTCTGCGCGTCGACGAGACTGCCCATGATCCAGTTGAGCATCGCGACGCCGAAAGCCTCGGCGAGGAGGACCACCGCCACGACCCACGCCACCGGCCTGCGTATCACCGGTCCCCACCCACTTTCGAGCCGCGCTCTTGATTGACGACGTACGTTCAATACAGCGCGAACGCTACTAACGGGTAAACCGCGGGACAAGGGTTCGGCCGCGGGCAAAGAATCATTGGGCCATTCGTAGGGACTCCACAAAGAATCGGAGTGGTCCGCAGCACGCTCTCACAGAGACCTTGGCCACAGAGGAGGGCTAGGGTTTCCGGGAGGAGCCCTGCGTACCGAGGTGCGACAAGGGATTTCGCGGGTCGTGCATGCTCGTATCACGCTCCGTGTGGGGAAGGTCACCACAGGGGACGGGTCGAAGAGCCGTGTCGGCAGTCCCTAAACTCGGCTTGTTTCAAGGAGGGAGCCTCAATCGTGCGCAAGGTGCTCATCGCCAACCGTGGCGAAATCGCTGTCCGCGTGGCCCGGGCCTGCCGGGATGCCGGTATCGCGAGCGTGGCCGTGTATGCCGACCCGGACCGGGACGCCGTGCATGTGCGCGCCGCGGATGAGGCGTTCGCTCTGGGCGGTGACACCCCGGCCACCAGCTACCTGGACATCGGCAAGGTCCTGGGCGCCGCGCGGGAGTCGGGCGCGGACGCCGTCCATCCGGGGTACGGCTTCCTCTCCGAGAACGCCGAGTTCGCGCAGGCGGTCCTGGACGCGGGCCTGATCTGGATCGGCCCGCCCCCGCAGGCCATCCGCGACCTGGGGGACAAGGTCGCCGCCCGGCACATCGCCCAGCGGGCCGGCGCGCCCCTGGTGGCCGGCACCTCCGACCCGGTCTCCGGCGCGGAGGAGGTGGTGGCCTTCGCCACCGAGCACGGCCTGCCCATCGCCATCAAGGCCGCCTTCGGCGGCGGCGGCCGCGGCCTGAAGGTCGCCCGCACCCTCGAAGAGGTCCCCGAGCTGTACGACTCCGCGGTGCGCGAGGCGGTGGCCGCGTTCGGCCGCGGCGAGTGCTTCGTCGAGCGCTACCTCGACCGCCCCCGGCACGTGGAGACCCAGTGCCTGGCCGACAAGCACGGCAACGTGG
>NZ_JBHVYZ010000015.1:129473-149675 GCF_042880295.1 Streptomyces sp. NPDC058307 | reverse complement strand
ACGCCCGCCCCCACCAACCCGCACCCGCAGACAAACCGGCTCAACCGCCGGAGGCCCCCGTCACACCCCGACCAACTCCACCTGCACCTCGACCTCGACCGGCGCATCCAGCGGCAGCACAGCCACCCCCACCGCACTCCGCGCGTGGACACCCGCCTCGCCGAACACCTCGCCCAACAGCTCACTCGCGCCGTTGATTACACCCGGCTGCCCCGTGAAGTCCGCTGCGGACGCCACGAACCCCACGACCTTCACCACACGCGCGACCCGGTCCAGATCACCGGCCACGGACTTCACCGCCGCCAGCGCGTTCAGCGCACACGTACGGGCCAGCGCCTTCGCCTCCTCGGCCGTGACCTCCGCCCCCACCTTCCCGGTGACCGGAAGCTTGCCGTCGACCATGGGCAGCTGCCCCGAGGTGTACACGTACACCCCGGACCGCACGGCCGGCTGGTAGGCGGCCAGCGGCGGCACCACCGCCGGCAGCGTCAGCCCCAGCTCAGCGAGCCGCGCCTCGACCACCCCGCCCTCGCCGCCACCCTCGCCGCCGCCCCCGCCAACGCCTACGTCCCCGCTCACGCCGTCTTCTCCCGCTTCAGGTACGCCACCAGCTGCTCGGGGTTGTTCGGCCCGGGCACGACCTGCACGAGCTCCCACCCGTCCTCGCCCCAGGTGTCCAGAATCTGCTTCGTGGCGTGGACGAGCAGCGGCACGGTCGCGTATTCCCACTTCTTGGTCATGCGGCCGACTTTAGCCGCTGCTCACGTCAGGGTTTCAGCCGCTGTTCCCCACAGTCGGCACCCGCGTTATCCACAGCCTCCTGCTTAGGTTGGCCGTCGACTGGTTACGCTCGAATACGTGAGCAGGCTCCAGGTCGTCAGCGGCAAGGGCGGGACCGGAAAGACCACGGTCGCCGCAGCCCTCGCGCTGGCCCTCGCCACCGAGGGGAAGCGGACGCTTCTCGTCGAGGTGGAGGGTCGCCAGGGAATCGCGCAGCTCTTCGAAACGGAGGCGCTGCCCTATGAGGAGCGGAAGATCGCCGTCGCTCCAGGGGGCGGGGAGGTGTACGCACTGGCCATCGACCCCGAACTGGCCCTTCTGGACTACCTCCAGATGTTCTACAAACTCGGCGGAGCGGGACGCGCCCTGAAGAAGCTCGGCGCGATCGACTTCGCGACCACCATCGCGCCCGGCCTCAGAGACGTCCTGTTGACGGGCAAGGCGTGCGAGGCGGTCCGCCGCAAGGACAAGTCCGGCCGGTTCGCCTACGACTACGTCGTGATGGACGCGCCCCCCACGGGCCGTATCACCCGCTTCCTGAACGTCAACGACGAGGTCGCGGGGCTCGCCAAGATCGGCCCGATACACAATCAGGCGCAGGCCGTGATGCGGGTGCTGAAGTCCAAGGAGACGGCCGTCCACCTGGTGACACTCCTGGAGGAGATGCCCGTCCAGGAGACCGCGGACGGCATCGCCGAACTACGGTCCGCCCGCCTTCCCGTGGGCCGGATCGTCGTGAACATGGTGCGCCCGGAGGTGTTGGACGGGGACGACCTGGAACTCGTACGGACGGTACGGCGTTCGGCCGTGGCGAAGGCGCTGTCCTCGGCCGGACTCGGCGGCGCCCGCCGCGGGGGCAACGCCGAGAAACTGGTCGACCCGCTGATCCAGCAGGCCGAGGAGTACGCCGAGCGGTACGACCTGGAGCACGAACAGCGCTCGGTTCTCGGTGAACTGGGGCTGCCGCTGCACGAACTGCCCTTGCTGACCGAGGGCATGGACCTGGCGGGTCTGTACGAACTGGCCACCGAGCTGCGGAAGCAGGGGATGTCATGAGCCCGGACGCCGACCGGTACGACCGAACGTCCCAGAATCCGCCCCCGGACCGCCATCACCGCCTCTCCCCCGCGCCCGTGCTCGGCCTCGACCCCCTGATCGACGATCCGAGGACCCGGATCGTGGTGTGCTGCGGCTCGGGCGGCGTCGGCAAGACCACGACCGCGGCTGCCCTCGGTCTGCGCGCCGCCGAGCGGGGCCGCAAGGTCGTCGTGCTGACCATCGACCCGGCGCGCCGGCTCGCGCAGTCGATGGGCATTGACTCGCTGGACAACGTGCCACGCCGGGTGAAGGGTCTCGACGACTCCGCGAGCGGCGAACTGCACGCGATGATGCTCGACATGAAGCGCACCTTCGACGAGATCGTCGAGGCGCACGCGGACGCCGAGCGGGCGGCCACGATCCTGAACAACCCCTTCTACCAGTCGCTTTCGGCGGGCTTCGCGGGCACGCAGGAGTACATGGCGATGGAGAAGCTCGGGCAGCTGCGGGCCCGGGACGAGTGGGACCTGATCGTCGTCGACACGCCCCCCTCCCGTTCCGCCCTCGACTTCCTGGACGCGCCGAAGCGGCTCGGCTCCTTCCTCGACGGCAGGCTCATCCGGCTGCTCACCGCACCGGCCAAGCTCGGCGGCCGGGCGGGGATGAAGTTCCTGAACGTCGGGATGTCGATGATGACCGGCACGCTCGGCAAGCTCCTTGGCGGTCAACTGCTCAAGGACGTCCAGACGTTCGTGGCCGCGATGGACACGACCTTCGGCGGGTTCCGTACGCGCGCGGACGCGACGTACAAGCTGCTCCAGGCGCCCGGGACGGCGTTCCTGGTGGTCGCGGCCCCGGAGCGGGACGCGCTGCGCGAGGCCGCGTACTTCGTGGAGCGGCTGGCCGCGGAGCGCATGCCGCTGGCCGGTCTGGTGCTGAACCGGGTCCACGGCAGCGGCGCCGACCGGCTCTCGGCCGAGCGGGCGCTCGCCGCCGCGGAAAACCTCGAGACCGCCGCGGAAAACCTCGAGACCGGCGGGAATCCCGAGGCCGTGGAAAATCTTGAAGAGCCCCGCATTGTCGATCAGGAGGGCGGGAAAGCTGGACTTCGTAACTCTCCCGACACGTACGGCAGTTCAGAATCTCCCGCTTCCGAGGCACCGGCTCCTGACGAAGGCTCCCCCGCCGACCCGAAGGACCCGAGCCCGGAGCGCACGGAGAGGCTCACCGCAGGCCTGCTGAGGCTGCACGCCGACCGTATGCAGCTGCTCTCCCGCGAGCAGCGCACGCGTGACCGCTTCACCGCGCTCCACCCCGAGGTGGCGGTGGCCGAAGTGGCCGCGCTGCCCGGCGATGTGCACGACCTCGCGGGGCTGCGGGACATCGGAAACCGGCTCTCGGCCGGGCGGCCGGAGCTGCCCGAGACTGCCGTGGACTGACCCGAGGGATGCCCCCGGTGTCGTCCTCAGCGCCCCGAGGGGTGTCCTCTCAACGCCCCGAGCGGTGTGCTCCTCAGCCCACCGCCGCGTAGTTCTCGTAGATCTCGTCGTCGTCGAGGGGCAGGATGCCGACCCCTCGCTCGTACTCGACGCGCGCCGTCTCCAGCAGCCTGCGCCACGAAGTGACGGTCGGCCGCCGGCGCAGCAGTGCGCGGCGCTCGCGCTCCGTCATGCCTCCCCACACGCCGAACTCGACGCGGTTGTCCAGCGCGTCGGCGAGGCACTCCGTGCGCACCGGACATCCGGTGCACACTGCCTTCGCCCGGTTCTGCGCTGCTCCTTGAACGAACAGTTCATCCGGATCGGTAGTGCGGCAGGCCGCCTGCGCACTCCAGTCGACTACCCAGCCCATACCGGCGCCGTCCTCTCCCGAATCGAGGCTCCCCCACGGCGGCAGCGGCATATTCACCGCCGCCAGTTGAGGACGTTACGGAAGGCAGGCACAGCGCAACACCCCCTTCGGGCCCAATCTTGAATGGCCCGAACGGACTATGCGTAAGCGGCAGATCACCCGGGGGAGTGAGCCTGCGACATACATGACTATCCCGGCAAACCAGGACACTTGTCTTGCGTCACAACGGGCACCAGATGACACACGAGGCGGATTCGGACACGCCGCCACCAAAAAAATCAGCGAACATCCGGAACGATTCGGGGTCGCCGGACGTATTGATACGTGGCCCTACTGCTGTGACAGTTGAGAGCAGCTTAGGCCAACGCCTGTGCGCGTGTCCGGCGAATGAGAAGGTAGGGCGCTCCTGTCGCCATGCCCGCTCGACGCGGTCGTGCCCGCTTCCGTCGCCATGCCGTGACACGGGCTCCCTCTGAACGCTCATGAGTACGGATTAGGCTGCCCCCTATGTCGAAGAAGCGCTCGGGCGGCGGTCTGTCGCCCACGCAGCAGGCCGCCAAGTTCCTCGGTGTCAGTGTTCTCGCGGGAGCGGTGATGGCCGGCATCGCGCTGCCCGCGGCCGGCGCGCTGGGGCTCGCGGCCAAGGGGTCGGTGGAGAGTTTCGACGACCTCCCCACCAACCTGAAGACCCCGCCGCTGAGCCAGCGCACCACGATCCTCGACAGCGAGGGCGGCACCATCGCCACGGTGTACTCGCGCGACCGTACGGTCGTCGACCTCAAGGACATCTCGCCGTACATGCAGAAGGCGATCGTCGCGATCGAGGACTCGCGCTTCTACCAGCACGGCGCGGTCGACCTGAAGGGCGTCCTGCGCGCGCTCAACAAGAACGCCCAGAGCGGCGGGGTCGCCCAGGGCGCCTCCACGCTGACGCAGCAGCTGGTGAAGAACGTCGCGGTGGAGGAGGCCGGTGACGACCCGACGAAGGTCGCCGAGGCCACCCAGCAGACCATCGGGCGCAAGATCCGCGAGCTGAAGTACGCGATCCAGCTCGAAGAGGAACTCGGCAAGAAGAAGATCCTCGAGAACTACCTGAACATCACCTTCTTCGGCCAGCAGGCGTACGGCGTCGAGGCGGCCGCCCAGCGCTACTTCTCCCGGCACGCCAAGGACCTCAGCCTGGAGCAGTCGGCGCTGCTCGCCGGCATCGTCCAGTCCCCGAGCCGCTACGACCCGGTCAACGACGAGGCCGAGGCGACCAAGCGGCGCAACACCGTGCTCCAGCGCATGGCCGAGGTCGGTGACATCTCCCGGGCGGAGGCCGACAAGGCCAAGGAGCAGCAGCTGGGCCTCAAGGTCAGCAAGCCGAAGAACGGCTGCATCACGGCGGTCAAGGGCGCCGGCTTCTTCTGCGACTACGTCCGTGAGGTCTTCCTGACCGACCCGGTCTTCGGCAAGACCCAGGAGGCCCGGGCCAAGGTCTGGAACCAGGGCGGCCTGACGATCCGTACCACCATGGACCCGCAGGCCCAGAAGTCGGCCCAGCAGTCCATCAAGGAGCACGTCTACCAGGACGACGACGTGGCCACCGCGGCCACCATCGTCCAGCCCGGCACCGGCAAGATCCTGGCGATGGGCCAGTCGCGGCCGTACGGCATCAACACCAAGAAGAACGAGACGACGCTCGACCTCTCGGTCGACCAGGACATGGGCGGTGGCGCGGGCTACCAGTCCGGTTCGACGTTCAAGCCGATCGTGGCCGCGGCCGCCATCGAGGGGGGTACGCCGGCGACGAAGATCTTCTCCTCGCCGTACAAGATGGACTACCCGAGCCCGGTCCAGCTCTGCGACGGCAAGGTCTGGAACGAGAAGGGCGTCTCGCTCACCAACGAGAACGAGTCCGAGGTCGGCCCGTTCGACATGAAGACCGCGACCGCGAAGTCGGTCAACACCTATTACGTGCAGCTGATCAGCGACATCGGCGTCTGCCCGGTGACGGAGATGGCCGCCAAGATGGGGGTCGAACGCGCGGACGGCGGCAAGCTGCAGCAGCGGCCCTCGATCGCCCTGGGCACCCAGGAGGTGTCCCCGCTGACGATGGCGAACGCGTACGCGACCTTCGCCGCGCGCGGGATGTACTGCACCCCGGTCGCCATCGAGTCGATCACCCAGCGGGCCGGCGAGAAGTCGAAGTCCCTCCAGGTCCCGAAGTCGACCTGCTCGCGGGCGATGTCGGAGAACACCGCGGACACCATCAACACGCTCCTCAAGGGCGTCGTCGAGGACGGCACGGGCTCCGAGGCGGGCCTCGGCCCCAGCCGTGACAGCGCGGGCAAGACGGGTACGACCGACGAGCGCTACGCGGCCTGGTTCGTGGGCTACACGCCGAACATGGCCGGCGCGGTCTGGGTCGGTGACCCGGCGCACAAGCGCAAGATGCAGAACATCACCATCGGCGGCGTCGGGTACGGAAAGGTCTTCGGCGGCCAGGTCCCCGGCCCGATCTGGCGCGACATGATGACCGGCGCGCTGGAGGGCAAGGACGCCCCGCGGTTCAAGACCGTCTACATCCCGGACATGCCGAAGAAGGAAGACCCCGGCAAGGGCGACGACGGGGGCAACGGTGACAACGGCGGGAACGGCAACGGCGGCAACAACGGTGGTGACAACGGCGGTGGTGACAACGGCGGCAACGGCAACACCACCTTCCCGACGCCGACCTTCTCGATCCCGGAGAACTTCATCCAGGGCACGACCAACGGAAACGGCAACGGTAACGGGAACGGCGGCAATGGCGGCGGGCGCGGCTGACGCCCGTATCCCTTGAGCCCGTAGGCCCACGTGTCAGCCCGTAGGCCCACGTGCAGATGAGAGCCCGGTCCCGCTGATTGCGCGGGGCCGGGCTCTCGTACGACTGCGTGACTGGTAGGTGCCGGCTGTTCTCAGCCGGCCAGGAGCTTCTTCACCGCGGCGGCGACCCGGCCGCCCTCGGCCAGGCCCGCGACCTTCGGGTTCACGATCTTCATGACGGCACCCATGGCCCGCGGCCCCTCGGCCCCGGCCGCCTTCGCCTCCTCGACGGCCTGGGCGACGATGTCGTTCAGCTCCTCGTCGCTGAGCTGCTTGGGCAGGTACTCGGCGAGGACCCCGCCCTCCGCCTTCTCCCGCTCGGCGGACTCGGCGCGACCACCCTGGGCGAAGGCATCCGCGGCCTCGCGGCGCTTCTTCGCCTCCTTGGCGATCACCTTCAGGACCTCGGCGTCGGAAAGCTCGCGCTTCTCCTTGCCCGCGACCTCCTCGTTGGTGATCGCGGCGAGCGTCATCCGGAGCGTCGAGGAGCGCAGCTCGTCACGCCCCTTGATCGCGGCGTTGAGGTCTTCCTGCAGCTTCGGCTTGAGCGTGGTCATGGGTCTGATTGTCGCAGGTGCGGGGGGAGGGGTGCGTGCGCATTTATTGGGCCCCGGCCCCGGCCCCGGCCCCGGCATTACGGGACGCCGTCCGCCCGGTCAACGATGTCCCCGTGATCTGACACGATGGAGGCATGCGCGCGCGATACGGAGTCCCCCTGGGAATCGCGGCGGTTGGCGCCGCCGGCCTCGCCTACTCGGCGGGGTTCGAAGCCCGTTCCTTCCGGCTGCGGCGGGTGACGGTCCCCGTCCTGCCGTCCGGCATGCGCCCACTGCGGGTGCTGCAGATCTCCGACATCCACATGGTCGGCGGCCAGCGCAAGAAGCAGCGCTGGCTGCGCTCGCTGGCGGGCCTGCGCCCCGACTTCGTGATCAACACGGGCGACAACCTGTCGGACCCGGAGGGCGTGCCGGAGGTTTTGGACGCGCTGGGCCCGCTGATGGAGTTCCCGGGCGCGTACGTCTTCGGCTCCAACGACTACTACGGCCCCAAGTTCCGCAACCCCGCCCGCTACCTGTACGAGAAGACCCAGGGCCGCCACGGCCTGAACGGCAACGCGCCCGCCGTAGGTGTCATCCACAACCCGTGGGAGAACCTGCGGGACGGCTTCGACGCGGCGGGCTGGCAGAACCTCACGAACACGCGGGGCATGCTGAAGATCGAGGGCGTGTCGGTGGAGCTGACCGGCCTGGACGACCCGCACATCAAGCGGGACCGTTACGCCGAGGTGGCCGGCGGCCCGTCGGGCGCGGCCGACTTCTCGATGGGCGTGGTGCACGCCCCGTATCTCCGCGTCCTGGACGCCTTCACCGCCGACGGCTACCCGCTGATCCTCGCCGGTCACACCCACGGCGGCCAGCTCTGCCTCCCCTTCTACGGCGCCTTCGTCACCAACTGCGATCTGGACACGGACCGCGTGAAGGGTCTGTCCACGCACGAGGCGGAGGGCCGCAGGTCGTACCTGCACGTGTCGGCGGGCTGCGGCACGAGCCGCTACACGCCGGTGCGGTTCGCGTGCCCGCCGGAGGTGACGTTGCTGACGCTGGTGGGCCGGGAGTAGTCGTACCCCGGGTAACCGTAGGTCGTTAACCCGCACGGCCCGCCCGTATCGCCCCTTTTGTCACGCCTGCCTAGCGTGAGCGTATGACCACGCCCATACCGCGGGACATCCCCGATCTCCCCGCCCTCCCGGGCATGCCCGGATTCCTGCCCTCGCCCGTCCCCGCCACGGCGGTGGTGGCTCCCGTACGCCATCCCGTGGCCGCCGCCTTCCGCGTGCTGGTGGCACTGGTGGCCGCGGGGGCCGTGACCGTCGAACTGCTGCTGAGCAGCGCGGTCCGCACCCTGAGCTATTTCTCCATCCAGAGCACGATCCTGCTGGCGATGGTGCTCCTGCTGTCTGCCCGCAGGGCGTGGAGCGCCCGTCGCCCCCTGCCGTCCGCCCTGACGGGCGCGGCCCTCCTCTACGTCACGATCACGGGCCTGGTGCACCACCTGCTGCTGGCGAACGCGGCGAGCCCCTTCTCCCTGACGGGCGAGGCGGCGAACCCGACAGGCTGGCACGCGGTGACCGCCTACCTCCTGAACACGGCGATCCCCGCGGCGGCGCTGGCGGACTGGCTCCTGCTGACGCCGGGTCGCCGCCTGCACCTGCGCCAGGCGGCGACGTGGCTGCTGTACCCCCTGGCGTACCTGCTGTTCTCCTTCACCCGAGGCGAACTGATCCCTCCGGGCAACCCGGTCCGCTACCTCTACCCCTTCCTGGACGTGGACCTCCACGGCTACAAGAACGTCCTCGGCAACGCCCTCCTCCTCGGCCTCTCCTTCTACGCCCTCGCGATCCTCCTGGTAGCCCTTGACCACGCCCGCCCGAACCCCACCCGTCACCGCGCCAAAACCGGATTTCGTCTCCAGCCACCGGTGGGCTAAAGTAAACGACGTCGCCGCGACGAGCAGCGACGATCGGGGTGTAGCGCAGCTTGGCAGCGCGCTTCGTTCGGGACGAAGAGGTCGTGGGTTCAAATCCCGCCACCCCGACAGCTGAAACACCAGGTGAGGCACCTAGGAGCGTTCCTAGGTGTCTCACCTGTCTCTGCTCCCCCACTGCCGTCCTGCGCTCTCCATGGACTTGGCAGATACTTGATCTCCGTCAATGGTGTGAGGGCCTACTCTTCCTCCATGGCGGACCATCGGTCGACTCACGCGGAAGCTTCCGGCGACTCCGTCAACTCCCCAAAGTCCGTGTCACCCAAGCGAGTTCGCCTGGTCACTGGCGGCATCGTCATGGGGCTGGCAGCGGTCATGGTGGTTCCGGCGTTGCTTGCAGCGCCGATGACGGACCCCTCTCCGGTCTTCATGACGGCAGGTCTCCTCTCTGGGTTCGGCTCCTTCGCCCTGCCTCATCTCTGTGTGGCAAGAAAGCCCTGGCGCAGACACGGCCCCGGCACGCGGTTCTTGACCGCACGGACCTGGACCGGTTCTCGCACCATCGACTTGCATCAGCTACGGAGCGTGCGGACCTGGAAAGAGGTCTATCAAGCAGGCTCGACGACATACCTGATCGTCACCGACGCCGCCGGTAACCGTCTCAGCTTCGCCAGTTCCGAGGCGGATCGCCTCATACGCAGGTACGCCGTCGAGCGACCGCACGTCGTACTCGACGGCCATCCGATACGCGTAAGCCGACTGGCACAGGCCGACCAGGGTGTCAGGCCACTTTCCCGCAGCCTCTCCGCCCTTCGATCCGTCCTTTCCGTAGAGCGGTCTGTGCTGCTGGTCATCGGTCCGATGATGATCTGGGCAGCCATCGCGTCTCACTGAGCCGGCTCGTGCGGCCCGCCAACCTACGTGTCAACGCCGCAGCCGGCCCTCTCCATGCGCCCAATCCAGGCGCGCAGCCAAGCCGAGACATGCGGTGCCAAGCAGCAAAGCGAGGCCGCTGCAGGTCAGTTGACCTCGTGACCTTCCGGCGCGCCGGGCAGTCCGGGGACCTCAATGACGAACAGCCGTGAGCTCGCTCTGATCGCCCGCTTGCTGAAGAACCCCGGCAGCGCACGCACGTCGACCCGCATGGCCGCGCCCGCAGGGCGACCCTCGCCCCGCCCGGGATCAGTGCGCTGCCGGGTCGGAGGTCGCCGCGTCCTTCAGGGCCGACAGGAGGCCTCGTAGGGCGGGCTGGTCGAGGGCGGTTTCCCGGGCTACCGCCGAGATCACCCGGACCGGTTCGGGATTGCGGACCGGTCGTACGACGACACCGGGGTGGCGGCCGCGCAGCCCCAGCCTCGGCATCAGACCGACACCGAGCCCGGCCGCGACGAAGCCCTGCGCGGTGGCGTAGTCCTCGCTGCGGATGACGAAGTCGGGGCTGAAGCCGGCCGCCGCGCAGGAGTCGATCACCGGCTCCAGGCAGGGGCCAGGCGGTTCGCTGCCGACCCACTGCTCCCCGGCCAGCTCGTGCAGGTCGATGATCTCGCGGTCCGCGAGCGGATGTCCCACAGGCAGGACGGCGTCGTACGGGTCGTCGAGCAGGTGGACCAGTCGGAAGCCGTCCGCCATCCGGCCCCGCGCCTGCACGACCACCGCCAGGTCGGCCCGCCCCCGCATCACTTCCTGCAACGGGTCCGCGGGATCGGCGAGTTCGAGGTCTACCCGGACACCGGGGTGTTCCGCGCGGAGCCGGGCCAGGGCCGGGGCGACCAGTGTGGAGCCCGCCGTGGCGAAGTAACGGACCGACAGCGTGCCGATGCGTCCGGCGCGCAGGTCGGCGAGGGCGGTCTCCGCCTGGGCGACCGCCGAGCTGATGAGGCCCGCGTGCTCGGTGAGCAGCAGACCGGCCGGGGTGGGCCGCACCCCGCGCCCGACCCGTTCCAGCAGCGCGGTACCGGCCTGCTTCTCCAGCGCCGCCACCTGCTGGCTGACGGCGGACGGGGTGTAGCCGAGGTGGGCCGCGGCCGCGGTGACCGTCCCGCTGGTGACCACCGCGCGCAGAACCTGGAGGCGCCTCACATCAAGCATGTAGCACAGCTTAACAGACCAGGTAGAACCATTTGCTTGTTCTCACAGGTCTACTGGGGCATCGTCGAAGAACGGACGGACGGACCACGTACCGGGCCGCACGTCGGCCGGATGGAGGAAGCATCGTGAACAGTGGGACACGGAGTCTGCGGGGCGGGGTGCGGGTGGCCGTGCTCGCCCTGCTGTGGGGCTCGACCTTCCTCTGGATCGAACTGGCGCTGCGCGGGCTCTCCCCGCTCCAGGTCACGTTCATCCGGTGTCTCCTCGGCGCACTCGTCCTCACCGTCGCCTGCTACGCCTCGGGCCGGCGCATGCCTCGTGGCCGTACCGTCTGGCGTCACATAGTCGTCGCGGCCTTCTTCTGCAACGCGCTGCCCTTCGCACTGTTCAGCCTGGGCCAGCAGACCGTCGACTCCGGCCTCGCGGGGGTCCTGAACGCCACGACCCCGCTGTGGTCGATCGCCCTCGGCCTGGCCCTCGGCTCGGAGCGCCGACTGCGCCCGGTCCGTCTGGCGGGCCTGCTGCTCGGCTTCACCGGCACCATCGTCATCCTCGCCCCGTGGCAGTCGGCCGGGGCCACCGGCTGGGGAGCCCTCGCCATTCTGGGCGCGGCCGCGAGCTACGCCGTCGCCTTCACCTACATGGGCCGCACACTGGTGCGCCGGGGCACCCCCACCATCTCGCTCTCCGCCGCCCAGCTCGTCGCCGCGAGCGGGCTGACCGCCGTCGCGCTGCCGGTCGGCGGGCTGGAGTCGATCGACCCCGGCCCGGCGGTCGTGGCCGCGGCCCTGGTCCTCAGCGTCTTCTGCACCGCGATCACCTTCCACCTCACCTACCGGATCATCAACGACGAGGGCGCCACCAACGCCGCCGTGGTCGGCTATCTGCTGCCCGTGGTCTCCGTGCTCCTCGGCGCGGTCGTCCTGGGCGAGGGCCTGAGCGTCCGGGTCGTGCTGGGCATGGCCGTGGTCCTCGTGGGGGTCGGGATGACCCGCCGCGAGGACGCGGCAACCACGGCTCCGGCCCACGCCGACGAGGAAACGGCCGACGACACGGCCGAGGAAACGGCCGAGGAAACGGCCGACGACACATCCGGGCCCGGGGAGAGCGGGTCCGCGGAGAACGGGGCCGCAGGGAACAGGTCCGCGGGGAACAAGTCCGCGGCGAACGGGTCCGCGGATGACGTACCCACGAAGAACGTACCCACGAAGAACGTGCCCGCCGAGGACGCGCCCGGTGAGCCCATGCCCACCGAGGAGCTGCACGCGGCCACCCGTCGCCCCGCGCTGGAGAACGCGGGATGACCTACGGCGGCCCGGCCGTGGTCCACGTGGGCATCCGCCCCCCTGGACGATTGCGCAAGCTCTAAACTGTCGGCGTGGACGCAGCGGAGACAGTGGAGACGGCCGAGGTGACCGGCTGGGAAGTCGCCGTCCTCGACGGCGGGCCGGCCGACGGGATGCGGGTCAAGGTCGCCGACCGGCCCCGGGTCGTGCAGGTGTCGTACCCCTGCCGCCCGGAGGGCGCGCCGTCCGGGGTGCGGGTGGAGGGCGTCTACGTCTACCGGCTCGATCACGGGGTGACGGACGAACCCCTGCGCTACGGCTTCGACATCGCCTGCCCCTGACACGCTCAGTCGCTGGAGAGCACACCCGCGCGGTGGCGCTCGTGGCGCGTCCTCGCCGCCAGCAGGCCCACGGCGTACAGGGCCAGGACGGCCGCGAGCAGTCCGTAGTACACGCCGGGCAGTGGGCCAAGGCCCAGGGCCGCGCCCGCCGGGGACGCGGGCAGGAGCAGACCGGTCGCGGCCAGCGCGGCGGCCGACCAGGTCACCGGGCCCGGCCGACGGGCGCCCCTGCTGAGCGACCCCAGGGACAGCAGCACCATCACCACGGCCTGCGTCAGCAGGTTCTCCGTGAACCAGCCCGAGTGGAACAGCGCCTCGTCGTCGCCCGGCCCCCGCAGGGCAAGGGCCAGCACGCCGAAGGTCGCCAGGTCCGCCACGGCGTTCAGCGCGCCGAATCCGACGATGAACCGGAGCAGCTCCCGGGGCGCCAGGACGCTCGGCCGGCGCAGCGCCGACGGGGCGGGACGGTCGTGGGCGAAGGCGAGCTGGGCCGCGTCGAAGCACAGGTTCTGCACGAGGACCTGGGCCGGGAGCATCGGCAGGAAGGGCAGGAGGAGGCCCGCGGAGAGCATCGCGATCACGTTGCCGAGGTTGGAGGAGAGCGTGATGCGCAGATACGTGGCGATGTTGCCGCTCGCGTGACGGCCGGCGGCGACCGCGTGGCCGATCGCGGTGAGGTCCTTCCCGGCGAGGACGAGGTCCGCGTTCTGCCTGGTCACCCCGGCCGCGTCGCGTGGGGCGATGCCCACGTCGGCGGTGCGCAGGGCGGGCAGGTCGTTGACGCCGTCGCCGAGGAAGCCGACCGTGTGGCCGCCGGCCTGCAGGGCCCGGGTGATGCGGGTCTTGTGCTCGGGGGTGCAGCGGGCGAAGACGGTCGTACGGCGGGCGAGTTCGGTCAGTTCGGGGTCGGTGAGGGCGTTGAGGCGGTCGGCGGTGAGGACCGCGGCCACCGGGATCCCCAGATCACGGCAGGCCCGGACCGCGGTGCCCGGGTGGTCGCCGGTGAGGACCTTGACGGTGACGCCCCGCCCGGCGAGCTGGGCGAGGGCCTCGGCCGCGGTGGGCGCGAGGTCGTCCCGGAGGGTGACCAGGCCGCGGAAGGCGAGGCCGTGTTCGCGGGGGCGGTCTCCGGCGGGGACTTCGCTGGTGGCGACCGCCAGGACGCGCAGCCCGTCCGCGGCCTGCGCGTCGGCCAGGTCGCGCAGGCGGGAGCGCTCGTCGTCGGACAGCGAACAGCGTGGCAGTACGGCGTCCACGGCCCCCTTGGTGATCAGGGTGTGCGTGCCGAACCGGCCGGGGGTGCGGACGACCACGGTGGCCAGGCGGCGCGCCGGGTCGAAGGGGAGGGCCGTGACGCCGTCGTACGCCATGAGGGCGTCCTCGTCGGCGGCGTCGAGCAGGGCCTCGTCCAGGGCGTCGGGGGCCGGCAGGTCGGCGAACTGGAGCGACCACCAGGCGGCGGCGGACGCCCAGCGCAGTACCTCCGGGTCGTCGCGGCCCCCGGCGTCCAGGGCACGGTGGACGACCGGGCGGTCCTGGGTGAGGGTGCCGGTCTTGTCCACGCACAGCACGTCCATGGCGCCGATGTCGTGCAGGGCGGGGAGCCGTCTGACGATGACGCCGTGACTGCGGGCGAGGAGCGCGGCGCCGCGGGCCAGGCAGGTGGTGACAAGGACCGGCAGCATCTCCGGGGTCAGTCCGACCGCCACCGCGACGGCGAAGGGGAGTGTCTCCAGACCCCGGCCGCGCAGGGCGGCGTTGGCCATCAGCACCAGGGGCGGGGTCAGCAGCGCGAACCGGATCAGGATCCAGGAGACGCCCTGGACGGAGCGTTCGAAGCTGGTCGCCGGGGGTTTTCCGGTACGGCGGTGGGCGGCGGCGAAACGGGTGTCGCCGCCGGTGGCGACGACCACGGCGGTGGCGCTGCCGGAGGCGACACTGCTGCCCTGGAAGCAGTACCGGGGGTCCTGGAAGGCCCCGCCGTCCCCGGGCCCGTCCCCCGCGGACTTCTCCACCGGCGCGGACTCTCCGGTGAGCGCGGCCTGGTGGACGGTGAGTCCGCTCGACCGCAGCAGTCGTACGTCCGCGGGGACCAGGTCGCCCGGGCCGAGCCGTACGACGTCGCCGGGGACGAGGTCCTCGACGGGGAGCTCACGGGTGACCGGGGCCGTGTCCTCGTCCGCCCGGCGCTGGACGGTGACGGTCGTCGCCACCAGGTGGCGCAGTCCTGCCGTGGAGCGGTCGGCCCGGTGTTCGCCGGAGGCCCGCAGGACACAGCTCACGCCGACCAGCAGGAGGATCACCGAGGCGGTGCCCCAGGCGAAGACGGCGGCCGACACCAGTCCCAGACAGAGCAGCACCGCGGTGAAGGGGTCGCGCAGGCTCCGTGCGAAGAGGCGGGGCCAGGAGGGGTCCCGGGCGTCCGGAACGGCGTTCTCACCGAACCGCGCCCCCCGCTCCTCGGCCTGCGCCTCGGTCAGCCCGCGCGGGCCGGCACCGAGTTCGCGGAACACCTCGAGAAGAGTCCCGCCACCATCGGCCGGACCGCCGACCCCCACCGCGGAAGGAAGAACCCGCAGGACGGGCGCACCGGGCGAGGGGGAGCCGTAGGGGGAACTGTAGGGGGAATCGGAGGGAGTGTCGGAGGCGACCGGAAGCGCGAACACGGGGGACGAAGGCCCGGTCGCCCCGCCCTGAAGAACAGCCCCAGGCGTCGAGGAAGCCGTGGTCAAGACCGCGGGCACCGACCGGACCGGCCCAGTGGGGGCGGACATCGACCCGACCACCGTCGGGCCGGCGGGCCCGGACGACGACCGCCCCCCGGCAGCTGACTCCGACCCTCCCTGCATGGCGCCCCCCGGCACCATGGGATCCGGCGATGCAGGCGATTCAGGCGCGGCAGGCGCGGCAGGCGCGGCTTCGTCCTCCTCCGGCCCCCCCGACTGCTCAGACACCGGCCTCGCGCAGTCGGTCCGACGGGCCGGGGGCGGTTTCCCGTGCCGTCAGTTGGCCGAGCATGACGCGGACCACGGTCACGATGTCCGGGTCGTCGACGTAGTAGATCTGCCGGCGTCCCGCACGGCGGGACCGCACCAGCCCGGCGAGTTTCAGTTTCGCCAGGTGCTGGCTGACCGCGGGGAGCGCGCCGCCGACCCGGTCGGCGAGGCGGGTGACGTCGCTCTCGCCCTGGGACAGCGCCCACATGATGTGCAGCCGGGCGGAGGAGGCGAGGAGTCCGAACACGGCGGCCGCCTCGGCGAGCACCTCCGGCGACGGGTCCTGGAAACCGCCGACGACCTTCGTCACAGCCCTCTCCCGTCACATGGAAACGTTCGAAACGTTCGAAACGTTCGACTGGAAACGTTCGACCAAGTGTAGGGGCGACACAGTGACCGTCCCGCTTCGTCCGGTACCGGTCCCTCCCCTCGTGGGGACCGGTACCGGAGGAAGCGGGTGACCGTGGGTGGAATGTGGCCGAGAACGTACGGCGCGCTGGTTGGCGTGCGGGGCGCCGGGCTGGTGGCCTGTCATGGCGTCGCCCGATGGCTGCGCCGCAGGGCCATGATCCTGCCAGCCAGGGGGCGCACAGAGGAGGTTCCGGTGCCAGAAACAGTTCGTTACCGCAGGTCAGCCGTATAAAGTGGGTTTTCCGGTCCGGATTTCAACCGCGAGGCACGTAAGGGGTGGAAGACCTTGAGCTCCGACTCAGGAGCACGCACGGCCTTCGCGGAGCGTCTCGCCCTGTTGTACAGAGAGGCAGGGAATCCGCCCCTCAAGCGGGTGTCCGAGGGAGTCGGCCGGCTCCAGCGCGTCGACGAGCGCGGACGCCCCGTCCGGGTGTCCGCGCAGCGGATCAGCGACTGGCGCCGGGCCCGGAACGTGCCCGCTCAGTTCACCGCCCTCGCGGCCGTGCTGCACATCCTCATTCCCGAGGCCCGGCGGATCAGTCCCACCCCTGTCTCGGCCGGCCTGTACGACCTCGGCCAGTGGCAGCGGCTGTGGGAGCGCGCGCTGGCCCCGGACGAGGAGGAAGGCTCCCAGCCGGAGCCCCCCGCCGGGGTCTGCCCGTACCGCGGTCTCGCCTCCTACCGGCAGGAGGACGCCCGCTGGTTCTTCGGCCGGGAACGGAGCACGGAGGCACTGCTGGAGCTGCTCCACTCGGCGGCCGAGACCGGCACCGGTGGTCTGGTGATGCTCGTGGGCGCCTCGGGCGCGGGCAAGTCCTCGCTGCTCAACGCCGGTCTGGTGACCGCCCTGGAGGAAGGGGCAGAGACTGGGGAAGCGAGCGGCCGGGCCATCGTCCAGCTCGTGCCGGGCGCCGATCCGCTCGCGGAACTGACCCGCCGTATACCCGACCTGGGACCGGTCGTCTCCGCCGCCGGAACCACCGGAACCACCAGAACTGCCGGGACCACCGAGACCACCGAGACCACCGAGACCACCGGAACCGCCAGGACCGCCGGTCCCGATGTCGACCATCCTCCCGAATTCGCGCACGCGGTGCGGGAAGCGGTCGCCTCGTGGGCTCAGCGCGAGGCCGCCGCCGCCCGGCCGGTGGTGATCGTCGACCAGTTCGAGGAGGCGTTCACGCTCTGCTCGGACGAGACGGTCCGGCGTACGTTCGTCCAGGCGCTGCACGCCGCGTGCACGCCCGCAGGCCCGGACACGCCCGCGCCCGCCCTGGTCCTGCTGGGCATCCGCGCCGACTTCTACGAGCGCTGCCTCGACCATCCCGAGCTGGCCGACGCGCTCCAGCACCGGCACATGGTGCTCGGGCCGCTCACCGGCGGGGAACTGCGGGAGGCCGTGACGGGTCCGGCCCGGGCCGTGGGCCTGGAGCTGGAGCCGGGGCTCGCGGAGCTGATCGTGCGCGAGGTGAGCGCCGACGGTCCGCGCGGAGCGCACGCCGCGGGCGTACTGCCGTTGCTCTCGCACGCCCTGCTCGCGACCTGGCAGCGCCGCAAGGCGGGCCGGCTGACCGTGGCCGGCTACCGCGCGGCCGGCGGTATCCAGGGCGCGGTCGCGGCCACCGCCGAGCGGGCCTGGTCCGCTCTGGACCCGGCGGCGCGTACGGCGGCCCGGTTGCTGCTGCTGCGTCTGGTGCGGCTCGGTGAGGACACCCAGGCCACCCGCCGGCGCGGCACCCGGCGCCAACTGGCCGCGGAGTCGACCGACCCCGGCAAGACCGAGGAGTCGCTGGAGGCCCTGGTGCGGGCCCGGCTGGTGACGCTGGACGCGGAGACCGTGGAGATCACCCACGAGGCGCTGCTGACGGCGTGGCCGCGGCTGCGCGAGTGGATCGACGAGGACCGCAGCGACCATCTGCTGCGCCAGCGCATCGAGGAGGACGGCCGCTCCTGGGAGGGCGCCAACCGCGACTCCTCGCTGTTGTACCGGGGCTCGCGGCTCGAACAGGCGCGCACCTGGGCGAAGTCCGCCGGGGACACCTATCTGACCCGCAGCGCGGTGGAGTTCCTGGCCGCCTCGGTCCGGCTGCGCAGGCGTACGGTCCTGATCACCCGGGGCGCGGTGTCGGCGCTGGTCGTGCTCGCGATGGTGGCCGCCGGGTCGGCGGTGGTCGCCTGGCAGCAGCGCAACGACGCCCTGTTCGAGCAGGTCGTCGCGGAGGCGGACCGCGTCCACTCCACGGATCCGTCGCTGTCCGCCCGGATCGACCTGGTCGCGCACCGCCTCAGGCCCGACGACGAGGGCACCAACACCCGGCTGATCTCCATCGTCAACGCGCCGCTGGCCACCCCGCTCACCGGTCACACCGGCGCCGTCTACCTCACCTCGTTCAGCCCGGACGGAAAGCTCCTCGCCACCGCCGGCTACGACCGGACCGTCCGGCTGTGGGACGTCGGCGACCGCGGTCACCCCAAGGCGCTGGGCGAACCCCTCGTCGGCGGCACCAGCTGGGTGAGCAGCGCGGTCTTCAGCCCGGACGGCAGAACGCTGGCCAGTGCCGGGGACGACGGGACGATCCGACGGTGGGACCTCGCCGACCCCCGCCGGCCGAAGCCCCTCGGCGCTCCCCTGACCGGCCATCGCGGCACCATCTACCTGATCGCGTTCAGCCCGGACGGGCGCACGCTGGCCTCCGCCGGCGAGGACCGCACCGTACGGCTGTGGAACACCCGCGACGCGAAGGAGCCGCCCGCCGTCCTGACCGGGGCGGGCGCCGCCGTGCGGTCCGTGGCGTGGAGCCCCGATGGGCGCACGCTGGCGGCCGGGGGCGACGACGACACCGTCCGGCTGTGGAACACCGGGGATCCGCGGCGGCCCCGGGCGTACGACCAGGTGCTGAAGGGGCACACGGGGCTGGTGCACTCGGTGGCCTTCAGTCCGGACGGGACGGAGCTCGCCAGCGGCAGCGCGGACGCCAGTGTGCGGCTGTGGGACGTGAGCGACCCGGCCCACCCGGGTCCGGCCGGCTCGCCGCTCACCGGCCACACCGGTCCCATCTGGTCCGTGGCCTTCAGCCCCGACGGACGCATGCTGGCCGCCGCCAGCGCGGACAGCACGGCGAGCCTGTGGAACGTGAGCGACCCGGAGTACCCCTCACAGGTCGGCGAGCCCCTCTCGGGAAGCAGCGGTGAGATGTACGCGCTGGGATTCAGCCCCGACGGCCGCACCCTCGCGACCGGCAGCGGCGACAGCAAGGTGCGCCTGTGGTCGATCCCGGCGGGAGACCTGGTGGGCAGCAGCGGGGCGTTCCGGCGGGACGGCGAGGTGCTCGCCACGGCCGGGCGGGACGGGCGGGTCCGGATGTGGAACGTGACGGACCCGGACCGGCCCGTGGCCCTGGGCAAGCCGTTCACCCCCGTGGCGCGCGACCCGGACTCCCAGGTGTTCTTCTCCCCCGACGGCCGCACCCTCGCGGTGCTCACCACCGGCCGGGTCCACCTGTGGAACGTCACCGATCCGGCCCACCCGGTGCCCTACGGTCCGGCGCTCGTCCTGCGCACCCGGTTCATGGGTCCGGACGCACTGGCGTTCAGCCCGGACGGACGCACCCTGGCCACCGCGTACGACAGCCGCAACCTTCAGCTGTGGGACGTCACCGACCCGGCCCACCCGGTCTCCCACGGTCCGATCGCCGGCCACAAGGGGTACATCGACGGTCTCGCCTTCAGCCCGGACGGCCGGACCCTGGCCAGTGGCAGCGCGGACGGCACGATCCGGCTGTGGAAAGTCACGGACCCGGCCCGTCCGACCCTGCTCCGCACACCGCTCACCGGGCACACCGGGCCCGTCAACGTGCTCGTCTTCAGCCCGGACGGGCACACCCTGGCCAGCGGCGGCAACGACGACGTGGTCCGGCTGTGGGACGT
The DNA here is from genome assembly GCF_042880295.1 of Streptomyces sp. NPDC058307. Taxonomy (NCBI): domain Bacteria; kingdom Bacillati; phylum Actinomycetota; class Actinomycetes; order Kitasatosporales; family Streptomycetaceae; genus Streptomyces; species Streptomyces sp. NPDC058307. Next base: position 129,623 of record NZ_JBHVYZ010000015.1, on the reverse strand, counting down.
GGCCGACCCCGCGCACGCCGAGCCGACGGGCATGGCGCTCACCGGGCACACCGAGGCGGTCGTGTCCCTGACGTACAGCCGTGACGGTTCCACGCTGGCCAGCGGCGGCAACGACAACACGGTCCGGCTCTGGGACGTGGCCGACCCGTC
>NZ_JBHVYZ010000015.1:115801-129374 GCF_042880295.1 Streptomyces sp. NPDC058307 | reverse complement strand
CTGGCCAGCGGCGGCAACGACAACACGGTCCGGCTCTGGGACGTGGCCGACCCGTCCGCGGCCGGGCCCATCGGGCAGTCGATGAGCCCCAGCGCCAAGACCGGCAGCTTCCTGTCCTTCAGCCCCGACAGCCGCATGCTCGGGATCTCCAGCGGCGCGGACACCATCCGGCTGTGGGACCTGGACGTCGACGACGCGATCAGCCGCATCTGCGCCACCACCCGGAACGTCCTGACCCGCCAGGAGTGGCAGGAATACATCCCCCGGCTCTCGTACGACCCTCCCTGCGACTAGCACCCGTTACGTGATCCCGATCACAACTTCTCCACCCGCCTGAGCAGTCCGCTCCCGCTGTTCCCTCCGCCTTGTTAGTGTTGGCCACAGCCCGACCGCTGGTGCATCCCCCGTCGCCAGCGGTCGGGTCTTCTCATGTGCGGGACTCGCTCACTTGTCGAAGCCGAGCTCGAGCATCCGGATCGCGTTGCCCCGCAGCAGCTTGTAGGTCACGTCCTCGGACAGATCGGCCACGTGCTCCCACGCGACCTCCTTGGTGTGCGGCCAGGTCGAGTCGACGTGCGGGTAGTCGGTCTCGAAGGTCGCGTTGTCCACGCCGACGGTCTCGATGGCCTCGATGCCGTGCTTGTCCCGGAAGAAGCAGCAGAAGATCTGCCGGTAGTAGTACGTCGACGGCGGCTCCGGGATCAGGTCCTTGACGCCGCCCCAGGCCCGGTGCTCCTCCCAGACGTCGTCGGCGCGTTCCAGGGCGTACGGGATCCAGCCCATCTGGCCCTCGCTGTACGCCAGTTTGAGCCGCGGGAACTTCACCAGGACCCCGGAGAAGAGGAAGTCCATCATCGAGGCCATGGCGTTGTTGAAGGACAGGGACGCCTGGACCGCGGGCGGCGCGTCGGGGGACGCGGCCGGCATCTGGGAGCTGCTGCCGATGTGCATGTTGACGACCGTCCCGGTCTCCTCGCACACGGCGAAGAACGGGTCCCAGTAGCCGGAGTGGATCGACGGCAGCCCCAGGTGGGTCGGGATCTCGCTGAAGGTGACGGCCCGCACGCCCCGTTCGGCGTTGCGGCGGATCTCCGCGACCGCGAGCTCGACGTCCCACAGCGGGATCAGGCACAGCGGGATCAGCCGGCCGCCGCTGTCCCCGCACCACTCCTCGACCATCCAGTCGTTGTAGGCGCGCACACAGGCGAGCCCGACCTCCTTGTCCTTGGCCTCGGCGAAGGTCTGTCCGCAGAACCGCGGGAAGGTGGGGAAGCACAGGGAGGCCTCGACATGGTTCATCTCCATGTCCGCCACCCTCGCCTTGGGATCCCAGCAGCCCCGCCGCATCTGCTCGCGGGTGATCCCGTCGAGGGTCATCTCGTCCCGCGAGAAACCGACGGCCGCGATGATCCGCTTGTACGGGAAGAGGTCTCCCTCGTACTCCCACCAGTCCGTGAGCTGGCCTTGCGGATCGGTGGTGAACCGGTACTTCCCGCCGACGTACGCGAGGTCCCCGATGCCGGCGGTGAGCGGCTTCGGCCCCCTGTCCCGGTACTTCGCCGGAAGCCAGGTCTCGAAGAGGTGCGCGGGCTCGATCACGTGATCGTCGACGCTGATGACCTTGGGGATGTCCCTGGTGCCCGGTCCGGTTCCGGTTCCGCTCTCGGTGGTGACGGCCATTGCCTGCCCCCTAGCCGGTATCTGATGGGTCGTCAGATGCAGGCTAGGGGGAGGGCCCTACGACGGCAAGGGCCATCAGGGGGTTCGGCGCACCGGTTGCCGAGGGCGGCCGCTGTCAGTTGTTCCAGGTCTCGTCGTACGGGTCGTGCGGCGTCGGGACCGGCTTGGCCTCCGTGATCTCCAGGTAGGGGATCGGGCGGCCGTTCACCGTGTCCTTGGTCCGCTTGGCCGTGTAGGTGCCGGTGACCTGGAGCCAGCCGTCCGGTTTGAGGACCGGCGGGACCTGTCCGGTGAGGCCGATCTTGACCGGCTGGGCGTCCGCCGCGCAGCAGTTGAGGGCCATGCGGACCAGGTAGGGCGTGCCGGAGTGGTCCAGGGCGACGAACCCGGTGATGGTGATCTGCCGTCCGGCCAGGCCCCGGCCGTGCTCGTAGACCGCGCGGCCCGCGTAGTCGGCGAGACCGAGCCGCAGGGGTCCGCTCGCCGGGAGCTTCATATAGCCGTACGACTGCTGCAGGGCCGTACCCGTGCGCATGGCGCTGTAGGAGCCGAGGGCGGGCGGGGCGACGAGGATCAGGGCGAAGAGGGGGAGGACCAGGAGCCAGGAGACGCGGGGTTCGCGGTGCGCGTGCTCCTCTCCCGGCCCCTTGTTGCGCCACTCGTACCAGGCCGTCGCCAGCGCCGTCGCGATGAGGACGACGCCGGCCGCCAGGACCAGCGGGCGCAGCCCCGCCTTGACGTAGCGGAGATAGAGGTCGGTCAGGCCCGCGTGCAGGAGGGCCGCGCCGAGGAGGAACATGACCGCCGACTGGGCCTGCCGGTTCACAGCATCACCAGCCCGGTCAGGACCGAGACCACGATCGCCAGGGCGAGGGTGGCGGGGGCGAAGCGCAGGGCGAAGGCGCGGCCGAAGGTACCCGTCTGCATCGCGAACAGCTTGAGGTCGATCATCGGGCCGACGACCAGGAAGGTCAGCCGCGCGGTCAGCGAGAACTGGGTGAGCGAGGCCGCCACGAACGCGTCCGCCTCCGAGCAGATCGACAGCACCACGGCGAGCGCGGCCAGGGCCAGCACGGCGATCACCGGGTTCTCCGCCGCCGTATGCAACCAGGTCTGCGGGACGACGGCCTTCAGAGTCGCCGCCGCCATCGCGCCCACGACCAGGAAACCGCCCGCGTGCGTCACGTCGTGCCGGACCGAGCCCCAGAAGGCGGCACCCTTGCTCTGGCCCTCGTACGCGTGGCGGGCCGGCGGTTTCAGCAGGTCCGTGCGGCCCAGGCGCAGCCACAGCCAGCCCATCGCGCACGCCACCAGCAGGCTCGCGACGAGCCGGGCCACGACCATCTCGGGATCGCGCGGGAAGGCGATGGCGGTCGCCGTCAGCACGATCGGGTTGATCGCCGGGGCGGAGAGCAGGAAGGCGAGGGCAGCGGCCGGGGTGACACCGCGCCGGACCAGCGCGCCCGCCACCGGCACCGACGCGCACTCGCAGCCCGGCAGCACCGCGCCCGCCACCCCGGCCACCGGCACCGCGAGGGCGGGGTTCTTCGGCAGGGCGCGGGCGAAGAACGACGGCGGCACGAACACCGCGATCGCCGCCGACAGCAGCACCCCGAGCACCAGGAAGGGCAGCGCCTGGACGAGCACGGCGACAAACACCGTCATCCAGCTCTGCATGACCGGGGCGCCAAGGGCTCCCCGGATCGGACCCTGGAGCAGCACCACCAGCAGCATCAACAGGGTCAGCACGAGGGGCGAGTCGAGGCGCCGCGCTTCCGCGTCCGGCGGCGGACTGCGGTCCTCGCCGGTGTCCCGCGTGGGCGGGGGTGCTTTGGTGATGACGGCCACAGCCGGGATCCCTCCGGAGGTGAGGTGCTGGTTTCCCCTGCTGGTGCGTACGGCGGGGAAGGTCCGTTTGCTCAGAGTGCGCGGGGGTTTGGGGAATTCTTGGCACATCGAAGGGGCCCGCGGGACCCGGACATGGCACCACCCGTCCCGGTGAGGCAGTCTTCTCCCTCGTGGGGAGCGTTCCGAACCAGAGTCCAGGGCTGCCGGGTGACGCCGCCGCGCACATGGTGGTGTGCGGGGACGACGGGCTCGCGCACCGTCTCGCGGCCGAGCTCAGAGGGGTCTACGGCGAGCAGGTCACGCTCGTCGTGCCCGCCTCCGAACGGTTGGTGCGACCGCCGGTGGTGGTGCGGGCCCGGTCGGCGTCCGCGCTGCTCGACCGGGTGGTGACCCGCGCCGCCGGCCGGGCCGGCAACGGCGCAGGTCCTGTCCCCACCGGCGAACCCCCGGGCGGCATACGGCTGATGGAGGCCGCCGAGCCGAGCGAGACGGCGCTCGCCGAGGCGGGCGTGGAACGCGCCGACGCGCTCGCGCTCGTCTACGACGACGACGAGACCAACATCCGCGCCGCCCTCACCGCCCGCCGCCTCAACCCCCGGCTGCGGCTGGTCCTGCGGCTCTACAACCGGCGCCTGGGCCAGCACATCGAGGAACTCCTCGACCAGGCCGCCGCGTTGGCCTCCGGCGGCCCGGCCGACGGGACCGGGTTCGACGCCTCCACGACCGTGCTCTCCGACGCCGACACCGCCGCGCCCGCGCTGGCCGCCACCGCCCTCACCGGCACCAGCAAGGTCCTGCAGACCGGCGGCCTGCTGCTGCGGGCGGTCGAACGGCCACCCGCCGGGGACGGGGTGAGCCCCGATCCGGGCCTTGCCACGCTCGCCCTGCTCTCGCCGACCGACAGTGCCGGGGCGGCCGGCGACCAGGGCCCGACCCTGCTGCCGGACGCGGCAGCGGTACGGGACGGCGGCGGACGCGCGACCGTCGTGCTGGAGCAGGTGTCCTACGCCGGGCCCTCGCTGCCCGACGGGCGGGGTGTGATGCCCTGGTTCGCCTCGCTGTTCTCCCGGCGGCTGCGGTGGTCGCTCGCCGGGATGGTGGGGTGTGTGGTCGCGCTCGCCGTCGCGCTGTGGGTGGTGACCAGGATCCATCCGCTGAGCGCGTTCTATCTGACGCTGCTCGACCTGTTCGCGATCGACGACCCCGCGATCGGCGATTCCGTCGGGCGGCAGATCCTCCAGCTCCTGTCCGGGCTCGCCGGACTGCTGCTCCTTCCGGTGCTCCTCGCGGCGGTCCTGGAGGCGCTCGGCACCTTCCGCACCGCGTCCTCCCTGCGCAAACCACCCCGGGGTCTCGGCGGCCATGTCGTGCTCCTCGGGCTCGGCAAGATCGGCACCCGGGTGCTGACCCGGCTGCGGGAGCTGAACATCCCCGTGGTGTGCGTCGAGTCCGACCCCGAGGCCCGGGGACTGGCCACGGCGCGGCGGCTGCGGGTGCCGGTGGTGCTCGGGGACGTCACCCAGGAGGGGGTCCTGGAGGCCGCCAAGATCCACCGCGCGCACGCCCTGCTCGCGGTGACCAGCGCGGACACGACGAACCTGGAGGCGGTGCTGTACGCCCGGGCCGTGCGGCCCGACCTGCGGGTGGTGCTGCGGCTGTACGACGACGACTTCGCGACCGCGGTGTACCGCACCCTGCGGGCCGCGCACCCGCGTGCATCCACGCGCAGCCGCAGCGTCTCCCACCTGGCCGCCCCCGCCTTCGCCGGCGCGATGATGGGGCGACAGATCCTGGGGGCGTTCCCGGTCGAGCGGCGTGTGCTGCTGTTCGCCGCGGTGGATGTGGGCGGGCATCCCCAGCTGGAGGGGCGGACGGTCGGCGAGGCGTTTCGGGCGGGGTCCTGGCGGGTGCTGGCGCGGGAGGAGTCCGGGGACGCCCCGGGCCTGGTCTGGGACCTGCCGGACACCTACGTGCTTCAGGCGTCGGACCGGGTGGTGCTGGCGGCGACCCGGCGGGGGTTGGCGGAGTTGCTGGGGCGCAGGGGACGGGAGCGGGCGGGGACATAGTCGTTCGTTGCGGGGTGCGGCGCCGTGGGGGCTGGTCGCGCCCCGCGGCGGAGCCGCTGATGTCACAGCCCCGCGCCCCTTGAGTGGGTACAGCTCGGCCGACTTCGAGTGCACCCACTCAGGGGCGCGGGGAACTGCGCGACCGGCCACAACGAACCCGCAGACCACATACCTTCCGGCGCTACCCCAAATACCGCTCCGCGAAGTCCAGTTCCAGCTTCACCTGCTTGATCCGCTCGTCCACCACCAGCGAGCCGTGCCCGGCGTCGTACCGGTACACCTCGTGCACCGCCCCCCGGGACTCCAGCCGCTTCACGTAGTTGTCGACCTGGCGGATCGGGCACCGGGGGTCATTGACGCCCGCCGAGATGTACACCGGGGCCTTGACCTGATCCACGTACGTCAACGGCGACGACGCCGAGAACCGCTCCGGCACCTCCTCCGGCGTACCGCCCAGCAGTGTCCGGTCCATGGCCTTCAGCGCTTCCATCTCGTCGTGGTACGCCGTCACGTAGTCGGCGACCGGCACCGCCGCGATCCCGAGGGCCCACGCGTCGGGCTGGGTGCCGAGGCCGAGGAGCGTGAGGTAGCCGCCCCAGGAACCCCCGGTGAGGATCAGCCGGTCGGGGTCGGCAAGGCCGGACGTGATCGCCCACTCCCTGACCGCCGCGATGTCCTCCAGCTCGATCAGGCCGACCCGGTGCTTGAGCGCGTCGGTCCACTCGCGCCCATATCCCGTGGAACCGCGGTAGTTGACCCGGACGACCGCGTACCCGTGGTCGACCCACGCCGCCGGGCCCGCCGCGAACGAGTCGCTGTCGTGCCAGGTCGGGCCGCCGTGGATGTCGAAGACCGTCGGCAGCGGTCCCGTCGTCCCCGCCGGCCTCTGGACCAGGGCGTGGATCCGGCCGCCCGGCCCCTCCACCCACACGTCCTGCACCGGCACCGAACCGGGGGACTTCAGACCCGGCGGGTCCAGCACCACCTCGCCGGTCGTCGAGCGCACCGCCGACGGTTCGGCGGCCGAGGACCACAGGTACTCCACGCTGCCGTCGGGACGGGCCGTCGCCCCGGAGACCGAGCCGGGCGGGGTCGGGACCTTCTCCAGCTTGCCGCTCTCCAGGTCGTACCGGAAGAGCTCGCTGCGCGCCTCGAAGCTGTGCGCGATGAGCAGGCCCGTGCCGTCCGGGTACCACTCGGCGCCCACGTCACCGGGCAGGTCCAGGGCGAGGTCGCTCTCCTCGCCCGTGGCCACGTCCCACACCAGCGGCTCCCAACGGCCCCGGCGCTGATGGCCGATGAGCAGCCGGGTGTCGCCGTCGACCGGGGCGAAGCCCAGGACCTCCAGGCCCAGTTCCTCCGTGCCGCCCTCGGTGTCGTCGAGTTCGGCGACCGCCCTGCCGTCGGGGCGCACCACGCGCAGCGCCGAGTGCATCGCGTCGCCGTGCTCGGTGTGCTCGATCGCGATCAGCGAGCCGTCGTGGGAGAGGTCGCCGACGCCCGCCGACTCGCGGTGGCGGTAGATCTCCACCGGGTCCTCGCCGGTGCGCACGAGATGGATGGTGGTGCCCTCGTCGTCCGTCGAGCGGCCCACGACCGCCGTACGCCCGTCCCGGCCCAGGGCCAGGCCCGCCGGGTAGGAGGCCTCCAGGCCCGGCGCGGCGAGCTCGTCCTCGCCGCCCTCGAAGGGCTGGCGGCGCCAGACGCCGAACTCGTCGCCGTCCTTGTCGTCGAACCACCAGATCCAGGCGCCGTCCGGGGAGAGCACGCCGTCCGTGGTGCCGTTGGGCCGGTCCGTGACCTGACGCTGGATGCCGGTGGCCCGGTCCCAGGCGTACAGCTCGTACGTCCCCGTGGCGTTGGACACGAACAGGGAGCGGTCGGGGGCGTCCTCCGCCCAGTCGGGCAGCGACACCCGCGGCGCCCGGAAGCGCTTCTCCCAGTCCGGCATCTCGTTGTTCCGCCCGGCCGCGGCGGACCCGTTGCTCTCAGTCATGACCCCATACTGCCTGCCCTCACGGACAATCCGTAGACGAGGTCCCCAGCCTGTGGACAACTTCTACCAGCCGCTTACCCGCACGCCATCTCCGTCCTCACCGGCGGTACCGACCCCGCGCCCCCGGGGCCCCCGGCGGCCCCGTACCGTGGGAGTGTGTACCGGTTTCTGCTGACGCCCCGCTGGTTCGGCATCAACGTCTTCGTGCTGCTCGCCATCCCGTTCTGCCTCTTCATGGGCTCGTGGCAGCTGAGCCGGTTCGAGGACCGGATGTCGGAGAGCCGGGACGCCGAGCAGTCGGTCGTCACCGACGAGCGGGAGGCCGCGCGACCGCTGGCCGAGCTGCTGCCGGTGAACAAGGCGACCTCCGGCAAGCAGGCCACCGCGACCGGCCGGTACGACAGGCAGCTGCTCGTCCCCGACCGGCAACTCGACGACCGCGAGGGCTACTACGTCCTGACGCTGCTGCGCACCGACGGCGGCAAGGCCCTGCCCGTGGTCCGGGGCTGGCTCCCGGGCACCCCCGACGCCGCGAAGGTCCCGGCCGCGCCGAAGGGCGAGGTCACCGTCACCGGTGCGCTGCAGGCCTCCGAGACCCCGGGGGACAACGGCGTCAGTGCGCAGGGCGGCCTTCCGGCCGGGCAGACCGCGGCGATCAGCGCGGCCTCCCTGATCAACCTCGTGCCCTACGACGTGTACGACGCGTGGGTCACCCTGAACACCGGTGACTCGGGGATGAAGGCCGTACCGGCGACCGCGCCCGCCGACAGCGGGCTGGACCTCAAGGCCTTCCAGAACCTCGGCTACACCGGCGAGTGGTTCGTCTTCGCCGGCTTCGTGGTCTTCATGTGGTTCCGTCTGGTGCGCCGCGAGGTGGAGTTCCTCCGGGACGCGGAGCTGGGGATCCTCCCGGACGACGACGGGGAGCGGTCCCGGGAGCAGCCGCAGGAGAAGGCGAGCGCCTGAACCCGGGCGTCCCCCGACGCCCGTCGCCCCGCCGGGGCCCGTTCACGCCGTCACGACGAGGTGAGCACGCCCGTCCAGTACACGATCCCCGCGCACGCGTTGGACACCGTCGTAGACACCGAGGGCCCGCCGCCCTCCGCCGTGTTCGTCACCAGGACGCTGCCGTCGACGGTGCCGTCCGCCGTGAGGAGCTGGGTGGAGGTGCCGGTGTCGCCGCCGGTGGAGGAACCGCCGTCGCCGCTGGAGCCGTCCGGGGAGGTCGTCGGGTCCGGGGTGGGGTCGGTCGAGGGTTCCGTGGTGGGACAGGTCTCGGACGGCACCCAGGCGAACTTCACGTCGTAGGAGGAACCCGGCTGGAGCAGCAGCGGGGAGACCTCCTGGGACGGGTCGGGCAGCCCGGCCGAGGCCGCGTCACCGGACACGTGCCGAGCCGGGCTGATCTTGCCGCTGTCGGCCGCGCCCTGCGCGCTCACTGTCACGGTGCCGGGACCGCTGACCGTGCAGGCGGCGGTGGAGCCGTTGGTGATGTGGAACGCGCCGTAGACCGTGCCGGAGGCGTCGGGCACCGCGGTGCTCGCCGTGGGGGTGCCGAGCTGCGCGGCCGTACAGACCGGGGCGCTCGAGGCGGTCGTGGCGGACGGGCCGGTGCCGCTGCTCGCGCCGGTGCTCGCACCCGCGGTCTTGCCCTTGTCCTCGCCCTTCGGCGTGCCCTTGCCCTTGTCCTGGGTCTTGCCCGAGGAGCCGCCGGAGGTGGACCCGCCACCGTCCTCCTGCCTGCCCTGGCCCGCGCCGCCCTGCGCCTGGGAGGCGTGGCCGGCGTTGGAGGTGTTGGCACTGGTGCCGGTGGAGGAGACGTGCACGACGGCGGGGATCGCGGTGCCGAAGAAGAGGGCCGCGGCCGCCATGCCGACGACGGCCTGCCTCTTGCGTGCCCGCCGGGCGGGCACCGCCTTGCGCAGATGGTCCAGGGTGCCGTCGCGCGGCTCCATCTCCCGAACCGCCTGGTGCAGCAGCCGTCGCAGTGCCAGCTCGTCCGAGTCGAACTCCCCCGTGGAGCTCAGATCGTCCAGGCCGTGATTCACAGTTCCGTTCCCAGCGTGCGATTGCTTGTGCTCTTGCCGCGCCGCCCAGGTCGGCTCGTGCTTGCCTTCCCCGGTCGGCTCGTGCCACGCGTAAGGCTCGTGGCGCCGTCCCTCGGAATCACCTTCGCCGCTCACACCGGCTCCTCCATCGCGACCCGCAGCGCGGCGATGCCCCGGGAGCCGTACGCCTTCACGGAGCCCAGCGAGATGCCGAGGGTATCGGCGACCTGGGCCTCGGTCATGTCCGAGAAGTAGCGCAGGACCAGGACCTCGCGCTGACGGCGCTGCAGGCCCTTCATCGCCTTGATGAGCGAGTCGCGCTCCAGCAGGTCGTACGCCCCCTCCTCGGCGCTCGCCATGTCGGGCATCGGCTTGGACAGCAGCTTGAGTCCGAGGATGCGCCGGCGCAGGGCCGAGCGGGAGAGGTTGACGACCGTCTGGCGCAGGTACGCGAGCGTCTTCTCCGGGTCGCGGACGCGTTTGCGGGCCGAGTGGACGCGGATGAAGGCCTCCTGGACGACGTCCTCGCAGGAGGCGGTGTCGTCGAGCAGGAGGGCGGCGAGACCCAGCAGGGAGCGGTAGTGCGCCCGGTAGGTCTCGGTGAGGTGATCGACGGTGGTGCCGGCTACCGCTGTGGCCTCGGCGTTGTCGGCTCCGTCACGCTGACTGGGTACGCGGGCGGGCCGCGCTGCGGGCATAGGGGCGATCACCGGCATGCCGCCGGGAGCCCCGGGCCTGCGGGGCCTGAGGACAGCCGCGCCGCTCGGCGCGGCAGGGAAGTCGAGTACCTGAGCCACGCCAGTTGGACACACTCACCCCGGTGAGGGTTGTACGCGGCCGTCCATCTTCTCTCAGGCAGCACAACTGACCGTGCGTCGAACGCGCTCATGCCCTACCCGCTCTTCCCCTGTGTCCGGAGTGCCGAGGCGTCCCCACGCCCCGCCTGCATCCCCGCGCCCCCTGAAAGGGCGTTCGCAAAGACGCTCCCCGCCCTTCGCACGGTTGCGGAGAGCGGGGAGGAAAATCTTCGGACGCCCAGGCGCCGGGATCAAGTGGTACGGACCATTAGCCGCACCACATGTCGCACACAGATCCTACAAAGCGTTCGGGTCATGGCCATGGCTTTTCCCGTAGGCACAACTGCGTACGGGACATCCGCCACGGGACGCACGTCACACGAACTCGGCCGCCACGAGCTCCGCGATCTGCGCGGTGTTGAGCGCGGCGCCCTTGCGCAGGTTGTCTCCGCACACGAAGAGTTCGAGCGCCGTGGGGTCGTCGAGGGCCCGCCGGACCCGCCCGACCCAGGTGGGATCGGTGCCGACGACGTCGGCGGGGGTGGGGAACTCCCCGGCCGCCGGATCGTCGAAGAGGACGACCCCGGGGGCGGTCGCGAGGATCTCGCGCGCCTTGCGGACGGTGACCTCGCCCTCGAAGCGGGCGTGGACGGTCATGGAGTGCACAGTGACCACCGGGACCCGCACACAGGTCACGGCGACCGGCAGCCTGGGCAGGCCGAGGATCTTGCGGGACTCGTCCCGCACCTTCATCTCCTCCGAGGACCACCCGTCCGCGCGCAGCGACCCGGCCCACGGCACGACGTTCAGCGCGACCGGCTCCGGGAACGGCCCGGTGTTGTCGCCGACGGCCCGCCGTACGTCACCGGGGTGCGTGCCGAGCTCGGTGCCCGCGACCAGGGACAGCTGCTGCCGCAGCGTCTCGACGCCCGCCCGCCCCGCACCGCTCACCGCCTGGTACGAGGACACCACCAGCTCCCGCAGCCCGAACTCGGCGTGCAGCGCGCCCAGGGCCACGATCATGGACAGGGTCGTGCAGTTGGGGTTGGCGATGATCCCGCGCGGCCGCATCCGGGCCATGTGCCCGTTGACCTCGGGCACCACGAGGGGCACGTCCGGGTCCATCCGGAAGGCGCCGGAGTTGTCCACGACGACGGCACCGCGCGCGGCGGCGACCGGCGCCCACCGCGCGGCCACCTCGTCCGGTACGTCGAACATGGCGACGTCGACCCCGTCGAAGGCCTCTTCAGCGCCCTCGGTCAGACCCACCACCTCGACCTGCTCCCCGCGCACGGCCAGCTTGCGGCCGGCCGAGCGGGGGGAGGCGATCAGTCGGATCTCGCCCCAGATGTCCGCGTGCTGGGACAGGATCCGGAGCATGACCGTGCCGACGGCTCCGGTCGCCCCCACGACCGCGAGCGTCGGACGTCCGGTCCGTCCGGCGATACCGGACATCAGCGGCCGGTGCCCCCGTAGACGACGGCCTCGTCACTGTCGGAGTCGAGCCCGAAGGCGCTGTGCACGGCACGGACGGCCTCGACCACGTCGTCGGCACGCGTGACGACCGAGATGCGGATCTCGGAGGTCGAGATCAGCTCGATGTTCACGCCGGCGTCGGACAGGGCGGTGAAGAAGTCGGCCGTGACGCCCGGGTTGGTCTTCATGCCCGCGCCCACGAGCGAGATCTTGCCGATCTGGTCGTCGTAGCGCAGCGAGTCGAAGCCGATGCCGGACTTGTTCTTCTCCAGGGCGTCGATGGCCTTGCGGCCCTCGGCCTTGGGGAGCGTGAAGGAGATGTCCGTCAGCCCGGTGGAGGCGGCGGAGACGTTCTGCACGATCATGTCGATGTTGATCTCGGCGTCCGCGATCGTACGGAAGATGACCGCGGCCTCACCCGGCTTGTCCGGCACACCGACGACCGTGACCTTGGCCTCGGAGGTGTCGTGCGCGACACCGGAGATGATGGCCTGCTCCACCTTCTTGTCCCCTTGCTCGATCGGCTCACTGCTGACCCACGTGCCCTGCAGTCCGCTGAAGGACGAGCGGACGTGGATCGGGATGTTGTAGCGACGGGCGTACTCCACACAGCGGTGGAGCAGCACCTTCGAACCGGAGGCGGCGAGCTCCAGCATGTCCTCGAAGGAGATCCAGTCGATCTTCTTCGCCTTCTTCACCACCCGCGGGTCGGCGGTGAACACGCCGTCGACGTCGGTGTAGATCTCACAGACCTCGGCGTCGAGGGCGGCCGCGAGCGCCACGGCGGTGGTGTCGGAGCCACCGCGCCCGAGCGTGGTGATGTCCTTCTTGTCCTGGCTGACGCCCTGGAAGCCGGCGACGATGGCGATGTTGCCCTCGTCGAGGGCCGTGCGGATCCGGCCCGGCGTGACGTCGATGATCCGGGCTTTGTTGTGGACCGAGTCGGTGATGACGCCGGCCTGGCTGCCGGTGAAGGACTGGGCCTCGTGGCCCAGGTTTTTGATCGCCATGGCCAGCAGCGCCATGGAGATCCGCTCTCCGGCGGTCAGCAGCATGTCGAACTCACGCCCGGCAGGCATGGGAGATACCTGCTCGGCGAGATCGATCAGCTCGTCCGTCGTGTCGCCCATCGCGGAAACGACGACGACGACCTGGTGGCCGTTCTTCTTCGCTTCGACGATTCGCTTGGCGACGCGCTTGATGCCCTCGGCATCGGCTACGGAGGAGCCTCCGTACTTCTGCACGACAAGGCCCACGTGCGCTCCTCGCTCAGTCCGTGTGTGTCGGCTCAGTTTAACGAGCGCCCGAATTTCACCTCCGCGGTATCGCATCGTGAGACTCGCACGCCCAGGTCAGCGCATGCCCATCCGCGGACCTGGGGAAAAGTGCACCGCGTCACACGGACAAGTGAAACCCGTGTGACCCCTGTGAATTAAGTTTCAAGGATTAGGGTGCGGCTTGTGCGCGTACTCCTGGTGGAAGACGATGAGCCGGTCGCCCAGTCCCTGAGACGGGGCCTGATCCGGTACGGCTTCGAGGTCGAGTGGGTCTCCACCGGCGCGGCCGCCCTCGGCCACCAGGGCCCCTACGACGTCGTCCTGCTCGATCTCGGTCTGCCCGACACCGACGGCCTCGACGTGTGCAGGGCGCTGCGCGAGCGCG
>NZ_JBHVYZ010000015.1:84285-115703 GCF_042880295.1 Streptomyces sp. NPDC058307 | reverse complement strand
GCGAACACCATGGCGCTGCTGCTGAGCAACGGCAGCAGCACCTCGTGCGAGGCCCTGACCGAGGTGGCCAGGGCCTACGGCGACGTCGAGGCGACCCCCACCGCGCGCTGCGACCCCAAGCTGCCGGTCCCCGCCGCGGACGCGGCGCTGAAGCGGGCCGTGGCGAACGACGAGTCGACCACCGACTGGGGTTCCGACTTCGTCTGGGGCAGGCATCTGACGGTCACCGTCCCCGCGAAGGACGACGCGGCCGTGCGGATCGTCTACTCGACCTCGGACATGACCAGACGGCTCTGGCAGATCTGGGGCTTCCGGGCCGGGCTCGCCGTGCTGGTCCTCGCGGCGGCCGCCGCGATCGGCGCCTACGCCGCCCGCCGGATCACCGCCCCGCTGCGCGAACTCAACTCCATGGCCAGCAAGTTCAGCGACGGCGACCTGACCGCGCGCTCCCCGGTGACGGGGCCGCCGGAGACGCAGACACTCGCCCGCACCCTGAACCAGGGCGCCGAACGCCTGGACACGCTGGTGGCCTCGCAGCGCATCTTCGTGGCCGACGCCTCGCACCAACTCCGTACGCCTCTCACCGCGTTGCGCCTGTCGCTGGACAACATCGCGGACGCGGTGGACGACGAGTTCGTCCGGGAGGACGTGGAGCTGGCGACGGCGGAGGTGGTCCGGATGAGCCGCCTGGTCAACGGCCTGCTGGTGCTGGCGCGGGCGGAGGCGAAGGTGGCCGCCGCGGAGCCGTTGCCGCTCAGGGACATCGTGGACGAGCGGTTGACGGTGTGGAGGCCGGCCGCCGACGAGCGCGGAGTCACCATCGCGCTCAGGGGGAGTGTTGTCGACGACCGGCCGTCTGTGTTGGCCGGCCCCGGTCATCTCGACCAGGTGCTGGACAACGTGCTCTCGAACGCCCTGGAGGTCTCGCCCGACGGCGGACGGATCACCGTCGAGGTCGAGTCCCGGGCGGACACGGTGGTGCTGTCGGTCCTTGACGAGGGACCCGGCATGTCCGATGCCGACAAGTCCCGTGCCTTCGACCGCTTCTGGCGCGGTCAGGGCCTGACCGGACGCTCCGGCTCGGGTCTCGGCCTCGCCGTCGTCAAGCAGCTGGTGACCGACGACGGCGGGACGGTGACGCTGACGGACGCGCCGGGGGGCGGGCTGAAGGTGGAGATCAGCCTTCGGGCATCGCCGAGGAGTGGTGGTTGACGATCTTCCAGACGCCGTTCCGCTTCTCGTACTCGTACGTGTAGCGGGCCTCCACGAGGCGCTTGGCGCCGGTCTTCGGGTCGGTGAGCGTGAACTCGTAGACGCCGGTGTCGATCGCGGAGTTCGTGTCGAGGACCTTGACGATCGTCCGGACCTTCTTGCCGACCGGCTTGTTCGGGAGGAAGTGCTCGAAGTAGTCGACGATCTCCGCGTGGTTGGTTCTGACCTTGTTGGAGACGGTGGGCAGCAGGACCGCGTCCTTGGCGTACAGGCTCGCCACCTTGTCGGGGTCACCGGTCTTCAGGGCCGCGTTCCAGGTGGTGAACAGGCCCGCGATCTCCTTCTTGGTGGGCTGCTTCGCGGCGTCCGGCCCGGCGGTGGCGACGACGGTACCGACGGTTCCCACGGCGACGATCGCAGTCGCGGTGACGATGGCTGCGCGCTTGGTTATGGACCGACGGTTCATCGCTGTCTCCAGTGCGGTTGAGAGGCTGTGCTGTGAAGTGACTCCAGCCTCTCTTTGCGCTGGTTAGGGCCCGTGCAGCCCAGATACAGGGCAGGGACAGCAAACGCCCAACTCACGCACGGTGCCCGCTCGGTCGCTGTCCGCGCAGCAGCCCGACCCCGGCGCCGAGCGACACCACGCCCATCCCGGCGGCGGTCATGACGCCCTGGGTCCCGTCCACGAGGAACGGCGCGGCAGCGGCGACGGCGAGGTTGAAGAGGAAGAGGAACCAGAGGACGGGGGTGGAGGAGAGCAAGGCCTTCATGGCGGTTTTTCCTTCGGTACGAGGCGGTTGACCTGGTGAGATCAACGATCCCGTGTCCCGGGGGCCGTCACGAGGGGGTGCTCTCCCGGACTCGTGGTGTAGTGCGGTACACCATCCCGGTGACGGATGACGTACTTCGCGCTGGTGTCCGTGCCGACCCTGGTCCTGCTCCTCGGTCCGGCGCAAGGCGTACTCCTCGCCAACTGCGCGGCCGGGGTTATCTGCCTGATCGGCCTGGCGGGCGGATGGCGCCTGGTACGCCCCCGCGCGATGCTTCCCTTCTGCCTGGCAGCGGCCTGCACGGTCCCCGTGGGCACATGGACGACCCGCCGACTCCCCGAGCCCTGGCTCCTGTTGACCATGGGCGGACTGGTGACGGTGGCGGTGCTGCTCGTGATGCGGGGCGCGCGGGCGACCGCACTGCGCGGCACCCGGGGCGCCCTGTTCGCAGGCGCGTGCGCGTGACCCACCGCATCGAGGCGTCCTCGACGGTGATGTGCTCCTTGATCCAGCGCAGGTGGCCGGCGAGGGTGATCCGCCCCAGTGAGCTGCGGACGGCCTGCTGGCCGTACACCGGGTGTGAGGCGGCGATCGCCTTGTAGCCCATCGCGTGGCCCTCTTCGAGGTGGTCGACGAAGACGGCGATCTCGCGGTCACGGGGGCTCAGGTGTGCGAAGTCCGGGTCCGCGTGCGGGTCTTCGTCACCGGCGGTGCGTTTTCCGTAACCCGTTTTGGCCATGGGTGGGACGGGGACGGCAGGGCGGCACTAGGCCACGCCACGATCGAGTCGCTTTCGATCTGTAGGTCAGGCCCCGGAGCCGGTGTTGGCGCACCGACCGGGGCCGAACTATTTGGTCGTTTGCCGCGAACCTAGAGCGGGTTGGATTTTCAACCAGACCAAAGCCCAGAAAACCCCATGGAGGAGCTCGAAGCCCGAGGCTCAAGCTCCGGGCTGAACTGCGGAGATGAACGCCTTCCAGGCGGGGGCGGTGAGGGTCAGCTCGGGGCTCACGGTGAGCTTGGAGTCACGGATGTGGATGCGGGTGGCGAACGCGGCTTCGACGCAGTTGCCGCCCTCGGAGTCGCTGTAGCTCGACTTGAACCACTTCAACTGGTCGCCGCTCACTGCTGATCCACCATCCCCTCGATTAAGCAGGCCGACTCAGCGGGGCTGAGCGCCTGCGTGCGGATCATGCTAAGTCGCTCGGACACTCGATTGACAACGTTCGGGTCGCCCGAAAGATCGCTGGCGAACGGGCCTTCCGAGAAGGCGAACCGCTCGTGGTCACGGGTCTCCAGCAACACCATGGGCCCCATGAAGGCGACAGGGATGGCCCGTTCGAACGGCAGCACCTGCAATACGACGTTCCGCAGGCTGGACACCTCCAGCAGGAGACGCAACTGTTCCGCGTCCACCTGAGGCACTCGCAGCACCGCCTCGTAGAGGACGAAGCTCAGGCCCACCGGAGGCTTCGGTCCGCTGACGATGGATTGCCTGTCCATGCGCGCCGCAATCCGCTGCTCCACCATCTCCTCGTCAAGGGTGGGAACGTGGTTCTCGATGAGCGCCCGCGCGTAGCCCTTCGTCTGCAACAGACCTGGGATGTACATGGCTTCGTAGGACCAGAGACTGATCGCCTCCTTCTCCCGCTCCATGAAGTCCTGCGCCCGCGCCGGAAACCTCTCCCGCTGCAGATACTCCTTGGCCGCGCTCAGCAACCCCTCCGCCCGGCACAACTCGTCGGCCACGTCCAGCACGCGAGGCGTCGGCATCCGTACGCCCTGTTCCATGGACTTGATCGTGTCCGGGGAGTAATTGGACGCGGCGGCCAGCTCCTCGCGGGTCACGTTGGCCTTGATGCGCCACCGCTTCATCTGGTTGCCGCCGTAGCGCCAGTTCACCGGCGTCTGGGACACAGCACGCACCTCCGACCGATACACACCGGCGTGTATCACCTCAGTCACTACCGAGCGTAGCCGCACGACCGCCACCGTGTGACCATGACGAACGCAATCGACCCCTTCGACTGGGTCCCCGCCTCGGGTCACCAACTCCGTCTCGCGGGAGTGCACTTCGACGCAGTGCGGATCGAGGGGGTACGCGGGGAGCTGGCCGCGGCTCAGCTCATCGAGGCCGCCGACGGAGACGCGGGGCCCGTCGTGTGCGAGGTGACCGGGTACCGGTGGATGTACTTCCTGCTGGCGCCGGGCGAAGTGCGCAGGCACCGCTGGCCCCTTGGCGTGCAGCGCTTCGGTGAGCGGGGCTCACGTGCTGTCACGTACATCGGGATTCCCGCGCTGGACGGGAACACCTGGCCCTTGCGCTGGTACAGCGAGCCGACGCCGACTGCCCCGTTTGTCGACGCCGGACTCCTGAACTGCGTGGTCACGAACGCCGCACCCGCGCGGCCCGCGTCCCCCTGATCCGGGCGCCCAGAGCACGGGCGTACTCGCGCATGGTCCGTAGGTCATGGATCTCGCCGCGATCTCTCTGGGTGGCCCATGCGGGGAGGCCCCGGGTGCCGGCGCCGATCACACCCGCCCCCCGAACAACGCCACCAGCCCCTGGTCCAGTTCCGCGCCCACCGTCTCCTCGTCCGGGGCGACGACCGTGTAGGTGCGGGCCAGGAAGCGGGTCAGGTCGGCGGTGGGAAAGCCGAGGACGGCGACCCCCTGCGCGGCGTGGAACTCCACGTACGTGTGGCCCGGACCGGCCGGGCGGACGCGGACATTGCCGAGGCCGGCCGGACCTCGCAGGCCCTCTCCCAGCAGGGCGCGGGCGAATGTCCACGTCGTGGCCTCGCCGTCGAGCGTGACATGGGGCGGGAAGTCGATGTGCACAGCCGGCGGTTCGGCGGAGGTGTAGCGCAGGGTCGCGGGGATCGCGAGCTCCTGGCCCGTGGCCGTGACCAGGCGGGCGCCTGTCGGCTGCTGGAGGGTGACATGCACGAGGAGCTCCAAGTCGGCGGGGGCGCGGGCCTGGTGTGGCCGTTTGTGGTGAGACCACACCAGTGCCCGCGTATGACGCCGTTCGAGAAGCCGGCTCGTATGACTCGTGTCACACAGGAGCTACGAAGGGCTACGAGGAGCTACTTCGGGGACTGCAGGCCCAGCGGGCCCGCGATCTCCTCCACCATCACCTTGCCCGCCTCGAACTCCAGCGTCTCGTCGCCGATCGACTGGTCGGTGTCGAGGCCGTCCAGTTCCGCGAGGGGCTGGTTCAGGCGGACGTGGGCCACGATCGACTGGAGGGCGCGCAGGGTCGCGGACGCCGTGGAACCCCAGTTGGAGAAGTACGAGAACTGCCACCACCACAGCGCCTCCGAGGTGCGGCCCGCGCGGTAGTGGGCCATGCCGTGGCGCAGGTCGGTGATGACGTCGGTCAGGTCGTCGGAGATCCGGGCCGGCACCGGGGCCTTGCGGGGCTCGTAGGGGTCGAAGACCTCGGAGTAGACGTCGATCGGCTCAAGGAGCCGGGCCAGGTTCTCGCGCAGGTCGTCCACGTCGGCGTCCGGGCCCGTGTCGGGCTCGTAGCGCTCGTCGGGGACGATGTCCTCGTGGGCGCCCAGACGGCCGCCGGCCAGCAGGAGCTGGGAGACCTCCAGGAGCAGGAAGGGGACGGCCGAGTCGGGTTCGTCGCCCTTCGCCACCTCCATGACGGCCACCAGGAAGCTCTCGACCTGGTCGGCGATCTGGACCGCGAAGTCGTCGGGGTCCGTCGCGTGCAGTGTGGCGTCAGACATCTAGGAGTCGTCTCCCCTCGAAGGCGCGGCCGAGGGTCACCTCGTCCGCGTATTCCAGGTCGCCACCCACCGGGAGGCCGCTGGCCAGGCGGGTGACCTTGAGGCCCATGGGCTTGATCATGCGGGCGAGGTACGTCGCTGTGGCCTCGCCCTCCAGGTTCGGATCGGTGGCCAGGATCAGCTCCGTGACCGTCCCGTCGGCCAGCCGCGCGAGAAGTTCTCGTATCCGCAGGTCGTCGGGACCGACACCCTCGATGGGGCTGATCGCGCCGCCCAGGACGTGGTACTTGCCGCGGAACTCACGGGTGCGCTCGATCGCGACCACGTCCTTCGGCTCCTCCACCACGCAGATGACGGTGAGGTCGCGGCGGGGGTCGCGGCAGATGTTGCACAGTTCTTCCTGCGCGACATTGCCGCAGGTCGCGCAGAAGCGGACCTTCGCCTTGACCTCCATCAGACACTGCGCGAGACGCCGGACGTCCGTCGGCTCCGCCTGGAGGATGTGGAAGGCGATCCGCTGCGCGCTCTTGGGACCGACGCCGGGCAGCCGCCCCAGTTCGTCGATGAGGTCCTGGACCACGCCTTCGTACAACGGACTGCCGTCCTTCCTGGGTTCCTTGCGATACGTACGCTAGTTGGCCGATGCCCGCCAAAGAAAGACGGGCACCGTGAAAGACGGGCCTCCTCCTAGAAAGGCAGCCCGGGGATACCGCTGCCGCCACCGCCGAGGCCCTGAGCCAGCGGGCCGAGCTTCTGCTGCTGGAGGGTCTGGGCGTTCTCGTTGGCCGCCTGGACCGCCGCCACGATCAGGTCGGCGAGGGTCTCGGTGTCGTCGGGGTCCACGGCCTTCGGGTCGATCTTCAGCGCGCGCAGCTCCCCGGCGCCGGTGACGGTGGCCTTCACCAGACCGCCGCCGGCCTGGCCGTCGACCTCGGTCCGGGCGAGTTCCTCCTGCGCGTTCGCCAGGTCCTGCTGCATCTTCTGGGCCTGCTGGAGCAGCTGCTGCATGTTGGGCTGGCCACCACCGGGGATCACGATCAGCTCCTGTGCTTTCCGCCTTGCTCTTCCGTCTGAGACGAGCCTACGTGTTCCACGTGGCCGTCGCCCCAGCACTCTTTCGAGTGAGTCGACCTGGAGTCCTATACCTGATCAAGGCCCTCTTCCGAGCGGAAAAGCGACCAAAGCACCCCCTTCGCCACCCATTGGGCGGTAGGAAGGATCCCCGCACATCAGCATCAGGCGTCACGCAGGGTGACCGATCAGTAGGGAGCGCCGGGTGGGTCAGCCGGAGATGCAGCCCGAGGGCCCGCCCCAGGACGGACGGGCCGATCTGGCCGGGCGGCCGTTTCCGCTCGGCGACTGGGGCGAGCCCGCCGTACGGCTGGATGAGCTGTACCGGTGGGTGGAGCACGGGGCGCTGGAGACGGCGTCCTGGTATCTCGCGGACCGGGTGGGGAAACGACGCTGTGCGCGGGCCCTGCGGGGCGGGGCCGCGGCGGGGGCGGTGACCGGGGCCGTGCTGCCGCTCCTGGGGCTGACCGGAGTGGTGGGCGCCGAACTCGCGCCCTGGGGCTATCTCGCGCTCCTCCTCGCGGTGGCCTGCGTGGCCGTCGACCGCTTCTTCGGTGTGACCTCCGGCTGGATAAGGGACGTGGCCACCGCACAGGCCGTCCAGCGCCGCCTGCTCGCCCTCCAGTTCGACTGGGCCTCGGAGAGCGTCCGCGAGGTGCTCGGCCCCACGGAGGGCACGGCGGCCGAGGCCACCGAGCGCTGCCTGGGCGTCCTGCGCCGCTTCTCGGAGGACGTGACGGAGCTGATCCGGGTGGAGACGGCCGACTGGATCGTGGAGTTCCGCAACGGCTCCGCTCCGATGGGCATCCAGGGGGCGGTGACCTCGGGGGGACGCCAGGACCCCGGGGGCCCGCAGGGGCGCTTCCCGCTGCCCCCGGGACCACCGGCCCGCCCGAACATGCCCCGGCAGCGGCCGCCGGAGCCCCGCTGAGGAGTGCGGAGGGGGTTTTCAGGGCGATACCGACGGCACCGTCGGGGTGGCGGCGGGGCCCTCGTCGGCCAGGACGGCGTAGACCGTGCCGCCGGCGCCCAGCGCGACCACCAGCGCGACGGCGACGAGGGCGGCCGTGACGGAGCGGCTGCGGTACCCCGCTTCCCCCTCCGGCTCCGGCTCCGGCTCCGGCTCCGGCTCCGGCGCGAACGGGATCAGGTATGTGCCGGGCGAGTGGCGGTCCCGCGAGTCGTGATGTTCGGGATCGGCAGAGGCGTGCTCCTCCGGCATCTCCATCGCAGGCCCTCCCCCGATACCGCACACCTGCCCGACAGAGGACCAGTCTCTACGTCCGTCCGTCCCCCGTCGAGATCTGGTCGAGTACCTTGGACAGTCGCTCCAAAACCCCTACGGCTTCCGCGAGTTCGGCTTCCCCGAAGGCATCCGTGAGCCGGTCGGCCATGGCCGCGTGACCCGGGTCGATCCGCCGCACGGCGGCCCGCCCCTCCTCCGTCGGCGCGAGGAGCTTGGCGCGCCGGTGGGCCGGGTTGGGCCGGTACTCGGCCAGCCCCCGCTCCACCAGCAGATCGGCGATCCGCTGCACGCTCTGCCGCGTGATGCCCATCTCCCGGGCGATCCCGGCGACCGTGAGCGGCTCCCGGAGCACCGCGCCGAGCACCTGCCACCAGGCGGCGGTGAGTCCGGAGGGGCCCGCCAACTCCTCGGCCACGGCGAGGAACTGGCCGTTGAGCCGGAACACCCCGAGGGCACTGCGGCTGAGCAGGTCCTGGCGTTCCCGGCTCACTCGGCGGCCGCCTTCTGCAGCACGGCGTACGCCTGCGGGTCGGAGTCGTGGAACAGCCGGTACCAGGCGTCCAGCACCTCGCCCTCGTACACCCCGAGCAGCCGGAGGATCTCCCGGGCGAACGCGACGGGCTCGGTGGGTCCGGCGGTGATCAGGGCGCCGTCGGTCACGGCGTCCGCGTCGACGTACCGCTCGCCGCCGCCGTACCCCGTGGCCGCCAGATAGAAGGACACGGCACTGGTGTGCGCCCGGTCGTCGAGCAGCCCCTCGCGCGCGAGTCCCGCGGTGGCCCCGCAGATCGCGGCGACGGGGACCCCGGCGTCGAGGAACTCCCGCGCCTTGCGGGCGAAGGGGGCGAGGTCGTCGCCCGCGTCCCACAGGTCGGCGCCCGGGAGGATCAGCAGGGAGCTGTCGGAGGGGCGTACGTCGTCCAGGGCGCACGCGGGCTGGATCCGCAGGCCGCCGATGGAGGTCACCGGCTCGCGGGTCGGGCCGACGGTCCGGATCTCGTGTCCGGCGCGGGCGAGGTAGGCCGTGGCGTGCCCCGTCTCCCAGTCGGCCCAGGTGTCGTAGACGGCGAGATGCACTGGCTTCGCATTCACTACACCATTCATGACAACATGCTGTCATTTCGACAGCATGTTGTCAATCGTTCGGCCTGGACAACCTGTCGCGGAAAGCCCCCGTCCACAGACAGGACGCCGATACCGCTTCCGCATCGCGGACATTTACGCTCACTCGCATGACCCCTCAGCCACACCCCGAGGTCGGCGCCGCCGTGAAGGCCGCGGACCGTGCTCATGTGTTCCACTCCTGGTCCGCGCAGGAGCTCATCGACCCGCTCGCCGTCGCCGGTGCGGAGGGGTCGCACTTCTGGGACTACGACGGGAACCGCTATCTCGACTTCACCAGCGGGCTCGTCTACACCAACATCGGGTACCAGCACCCGAAGGTCGTCGCCGCGATACAGGAGCAGGCGGCGACGATGACGACCTTCGCGCCCGCCTTCGCCGTCGAGGCCCGGTCGGAGGCGGCCCGGCTGATCGCCGAGCGGACGCCCGGGGATCTGGACAAGATCTTCTTCACCAACGCCGGCGCGGACGCGGTGGAGCACGCCGTGCGCATGGCCCGGCTGCACACCGGGCGGCCCAAGGTGCTCGCCGCCTACCGCTCGTACCACGGGGGTACGCAGCAGGCCGTCAACCTCACCGGGGACCCCCGTCGCTGGGCCTCCGACAGCGCCTCCGCCGGGGTCGTGCACTTCTGGGCGCCCTTTCTGTACCGGTCCCGCTTCTACGCCGAGACCGAGGAGCAGGAGACCGCGCGGGCGCTGGAGCACCTGGAGACGACCATCGCCTTCGAGGGTCCTGCCACCGTCGCCGCGATCATCCTGGAGACCATCCCCGGCACCGCCGGGATCATGGTCCCGCCGCCCGGCTACCTCGCCGGTGTCCGCGAGATCTGCGACAAGTACGGGATCGTCTTCGTCCTGGACGAGGTCATGGCCGGGTTCGGGCGCACCGGTGAGTGGTTCGCCGCCGACCTGTTCGACGTCACGCCCGACCTCATGACCTTCGCCAAGGGCGTCAACAGCGGGTACGTGCCGCTCGGCGGTGTCGCCATCTCCGGCGCGATCGCGGAGACCTTCGGGAAGCGGCCCTACCCCGGCGGGCTGACCTACTCCGGGCACCCGCTGGCCTGCGCCGCCGCCGTCGCGACGATCAACGTCATGGCGGAGGAGGGAGTCGTCGACAACGCCAGGCACCTGGGTACGGCCGTCCTGGAGCCCGCGCTGCGGGAGCTGGCCGAGCGGCACCCGAGCATCGGCGAGGTGCGGGGCGTGGGCATGTTCTGGGCGCTCGAGCTCGTGAAGAACCGGGAGACCCGCGAGCCGCTCGTGCCCTACAACGCGGCGGGCGAGGCGAACGCCCCGATGGCCGCGTTCGCGGCCGCCGCGAAGAAGCAGGGCATCTGGCCGTTCGTCAACATGAACCGGACGCATGTCGTGCCGCCGTGCAATGTCGGCGAGGCCGAACTGAAGGAAGGGCTCGCCGCGCTGGACACCGCGCTCTGCGTGGCGGACGAATACACGGAGTAAAACTCCCGCTCCTTCGAACGCGTAAGGTGGCGTGCCCGTAGACATATGTACGAGCACGCCATCTGCACCTGCGCGAGGGAGGCGCCCCGACGATGCCCGGCAGCAACGGTAACGGTGCCGTCACCCGCAGCACACTGCGGCAGCAGATCGCGGACGCGCTGCGCGACGAGGTACTGGCCGGGCGACTGCAGCCGGGGCAGGAGTTCACGGTGAAGGAGATCGCCGAGCAGTACGGCGTCTCCGCGACCCCGGTCCGCGAGGCCCTCGTGGACCTGTCCGCGCAGGGGCTCCTGGAGGCCGACCAGCACCGCGGCTTCCATGTGCACGAGTACTCCCTCGCCGACTTCCGCGGCATGATCGAGGCCCGCAACCTGGTCACGGACGGCATGTTCCAGGCGCTCGACTCCGGTCACCGCGTCTTCGACGAGCTGGACGAACCGCGTACCGCCGCGGCCGTGGCGGGCGTACGGCGGCGCGGCGAGGAGGCCCAGCGGGCCGCCAGCGCGGGCGACCTGACCGTGCTGATCGGCTACGACCTGCGTTTTTGGCGCGAGCTGAGCATCCTGTTCGGCAACCCCTACCTCGCCGACTTCCTGCACCGGCTGCGTGTGCAGACCTGGGTGTGCACGGTCCAGCACCTGCGCCGGCTCACCGATCTGCGCGGCCGCCTGTGGTCCGCGCACCCCGAGGTCGCCGACGCGCTGTACCAGCGGGACACCAAGACCGCCCGCGAGCTCCTCGGCGACTACAACGGCCACTATCTGACCCTCATCGAGGGCCTCACCGGCGACTGACGGCCCCCGGCACGGGTAAGGGACCAGCACGACCCGTCACAACGACCCGTCATCACGACCCGCACAAGGGGCCCCGCCAGGGGACTTGAGCGACTACCCTTCCCTGACCACCGTGTGACGATATCCGCGCACCGCGAGTATCCGAGGAGCTGTCTTTTGGCCTGTGACCTGTGGCTGGTGCCCCTTGTCGACGTGTTGTGCCACACCCCGGACAACCCGTTCGCCGAGGAACTCGCGCAATACAACAAGGTGCTCGCCGAGGCCGGGTTGCCGCCGGTGCCGGTGTACCAGTACATGCCGGGACTGTCCGGCGAGGTCGCCCCGGTGGCCGGTTTCGACTACGACGCCCTGCACTTCCTGCGCCGCGCCTATCTGCTCCAGGTCTGCGGGCTCCCGGTCACTCCGGTGGACGAACTGGGCGGTGACTACGAGCAGTTGCTGGAGATGTTCGAGGCGACGGCCCAGCAGTCCCATCTGGTCTGGCACTACGACCACGCGGGCGCGTACGTCCCCGTCGACTTCCCGCACCCCCTCGCCAACGACGAACTCCTCGCGGGTGGCGGCCCGTTGGGCTCCTCGCAGGCCCTGCTGCGGGAGCTGGAGTTCGTGGCCCCGGTGATCGGCATCGATCCGGCCAACCCGCCGGCGCCCCCCGAGCCGCCGCGCGCCCCCACGGAACTGGAGGAACCGGCGGTCCCCGCGCCGTACGACCCCAGTCCCTTCGCCCGGGAGCGCCACGTCTGGCTGGGGCTGCACGCGGCGGCGACCCGGAGTCTCGCCCAGGGATCGATGATCATCTTCAGCTGAGAGCGGCTGAAGGCGGCCGAGTGTCAGCGGCCCAACTGGGAGAGCCCCTTCTGGACGTCCTCGTAGTTCATCACCGGGGTGTAGGTGATCTCGGCACCCAGGTTCTGGAAGAACGGCTCACTGATCACCGGCATCAGTGAGCTGTCCTGCATGTCGAAGACCATGTAGGCGGTGCGCCGGCCGTTCTCGGCGGTGAAGTAGGTCGCCTCGGGCTTGATCTGTTCCATCGACGCCTCGATCAGCTTCGACAGGGTGCCGTGGCTGATGGCTTCGTTCGCCTTCTCCGTGTCCATGCACACCTTGAGCAGTACGCGCATCGCACTCACCTTCTTCAGATCGACAGGCTGGGATGCACGGTCCAAGACTATGCCTGAATGCGGCATTTCTCCCTGTTGCAGGCCATGTAGGAAGCGCGCTGGTACGACCACGTGGAGGTTGAGTACCGCTACTCAGGCGGCGAGCAGCGGGCGGCGGCATCGTGGAGAGCACGGGCGGAGCCCACCGCTCCACGCAGACTTCCAGGGGGATCTCGATGAACCGCTCGCGCCACTTCCTCAACCCGCTCGCTCTCGGCTACCTGCTCGTCGTGGCCGCCGTCCTCGGCTGGGTCGGCGTGGACGCCCTGTTCGTCGGCCACGCCGACGCGAGCCTCGCCGGGGTCTGGGCGTTCCTCGTCACGGCCCCCGCCTCGCTGCTGTTCGTGATGCTGCCGGGGGCGTGGGCCTGGGCCGGGATCGTCGTGGGGGCCGTGGTGAACGCGGCCGCGCTCGGGGCGGCGTACCGGAGCGTCTCCGGTCGCCGTCCGCGCCCCACGGCCGCCCGGTAGAGGTCCGCCCCGCGGTCATACCGCCGGAACCGGGTCGGCCGGGGCCTGTTGGCGGGTGAGCAGGGCCCAGGCCGTGGCCGCCGCCGCGCTCACCGCGAGGCCGGCCAGCAGCAGCGTGGTGTGGGAGCCGGCGCCGTCGGCTGCGCGGGCCACGGGGTTGGCGAGGCCGAGGCGGTCGGCCAGCCAGCCGAGGGCCGCGGTGCCGGTGAGCGCCGCGCCGGTCAGCCGCAGTGCGGGCTGGACCCTGAGGCGGGCCAGCACCAGCAGCGAGGGCAGGGCGAGGCACACCAGCAGGAGCTGGACCAGTTCGATGCCGAGGTTGAAGCCGAGGAGGCTGGTCACCAACTGGCCCGTGCTGAGGTGCATCTCGGCCAGCACGAACGAGAACGCCATGCCGTGGCCGAGCCCGAAGACCCCGGCCACGAGTGCCTCCTTGCCGGGGAAGAGGGGGCGGACGGCGTGGATCGCGCCGACCAGGATGCTGGCCGCGATGAACGCCTCGACAGGCCAGGCCGGGATGTCCAGGTGGCCCAGCGCGGTGGCGGCCAGTGCGACGGAGTGCCCCGCGGTGAAGGCGAGCGTGATCCGGCCGATGCGGGCCAGGGCCTTCCTCGGGCCCACCAGACCGTTCCAGCGCCCTCCGCTTGCCGCGAGCGGTGCGGGCAGCAGCAGGATGAGCAGGAACAGCAGATGGTCGGTGCCGGTGAGGATGTGGTCGCCGCCGAGTTCGAGCATGGCGACGAAGCCCCGCCAGGCGCTGCCCGCCCCGAGGTCGACCTTCAGCGCCGGGACCTTCATGGTCCGGGTGTCGACGCGGATCGTGCCGACCTGTGTGGTGCCCTCGCCGTCGACCTGCCCGGCGGCCCAGTCCTGACGCACCGTCACCAGGACGGTGTGCGTGATCACTTGGTGGACGACGGCGTCGTAGCCGAAGGTGAAGTGGCGCACGTCGGCGCCGGCCGGCGGGGTGAGTTCGGCCTGGGCGACCAGCTCGCGGTACTCGCCGGTGTCGGTCTGCTCGGTGCGGCTGAGGGTGAGGCGGCCGATGGTGACCTGCCAGGTGCCGCCGTCGGTGGCGGTCGGGTGGAGGTGCTGGACCAGGTAGGCGCGGATGGCGCCGGTGCGGGCGGTCAGCGTCTTGTCGGACACGTCGATCCCGCTGGCCCGGGTGAACTCCCCGACGGGCAGTTCCAGGCGGGCGGAGACCGAGTGCTCGTACACGTCGAGCAGGACCACGGAGTGCGGCATCGGATGCGCGGCGGCCGGCGACGCCCCGAGAAGGAGCGCCGCCGGTACCGCGATCGCGATCCCGGCAACCCAGCGGAGCGCTGTGGTCAGCCAGTTTCGCGGTCCGGTCATGAGAAGGAGAACTCGCTGCCGTAGTCGCGGGTGTGGTCCCGGTACACGGTGTGGTAGTGGATCTGGTCCCGGTAGACCACGCCGTCCTGGCAGACGAACTCGATCCACACGCTGGGACCGTCGATCCGGACGTAGTCGCCCTGGGTGTCCAGGCCGGTGCCGCCGGAGTAGCTGACGTAGGTCTGGTTCAGCTCGTGCTCGTACGTCTTCATGAGCTTCTTCGCCGTGGCGTCGTCCACGTCGGCGACCCAGGGGTGGATGGCCTCCAGGACCAGCTTCTTCTGCCTGGCCGACAGAGTGCTGACCTTGATGCCCTCCTTGGTCGCCGGGAACTGGCCGTCCTTGCCCGGGCCGAGCAGGACGTCACCGAAGGACTCGGACAGCTTGGCGGTGGCCAGCTGCTCGGTGGTCAGGCTGCCGGTCAACTTGAGCAGGCCGTCGCGGAACCTCGCCATCGGGGAGTACGTGGTGCCGTCGTCGGCGGTCCAGGTGGTGGGCTCGACGCCGCTGAAGAACGGGCTGGCGCCGGCGACCTTGCCGTCCTTGTAGGTGATGTTCACGGCGAGGTGGTGGCCGCCGAAGTGCAGCTGCCAGGTGCCGGTCGCCGAGGGGGTGCCGAGGAACGCCAGGAAGTAGACGCCGCTGCCGTAACCGCCACCTCCGGCACCGCCGCCACCGCCTCCGGGACCACCCGAGGGCGGGGTGCCGGTCGGGACGCCGGTGGGAACGCCCGTGGCCGTGGGACTGGCCGTCGGGTCGGCCGAGGGGGCGCCCGTCGGGGCGGCGGACGAGGAACTGGTGCTCTGCGCGGAGGCGAGCACCTCGTCGGCCTCGAGGGTCTGCATCACGTGCTCGTAGCCGGTGTCCTTGCCGGACCCCAGCGCGACCTTCAACACGTTCTGCAAGGCGGTGAGCTGGTCCTCGGACAGCGAGCCGGTCTGGATGCCGGGCCGGCAGTTGCCGCCGCACGGCAGGTTCGACCAGGCGGTCGCGTTGGCCTGGCTGAAATCCAGGACCGTCTCCGCCTGCTGGTCGGAGTCGAGCGTGTTGAGGAACGCGTTGGCGGCGCTGACCACGGCGGCGGTGCCGGTGGCCTTCTTGTTCACGGCGAAGTGGGCCGCCGCCTTCGTGGTGCCGGGGGTCGCGGCGTTCGCCGCCACGAATCCGCCACCGACGAGGACGACACCGGCGGCGGCTCCGGCCACGGCCCGCCATGTGCGCCGCCTGCGCGCCTGACTGGTTCTTTCCCTGCTCACGAACACTCCCTGGGGACGATGGTTGGGATGGACGCGCGCGCTGGACCAGAGAACTATCAGCAAAATTGTTGACAGCTCAATGCGCGCGCGTCCGAACCACGTCCCCTTTGGGAGAATTGCGACGCATATCGAAGAAATAAGCATGGCCTGCTGACAGGCTGCGCTTATCGCGCCTTCAGTTGGCGAAACTTCAACGACTTCAGGAGAAGACCGCCGTACCGCCCTGCGTCAGCTTCCAGTTGGCGACCGCGAAGTCCTTCGGGTCCAGCGCGCCCTTGGAGGTCACGTAGTCGATCATCAGCTGGCGGATCTCGTTGGTGGAGCTGTAGGCGATGTCGGCGGCGGCGATGTGCGGGTAGCCGGAGCCGCCGTTGGCCCGGTAGTTGTTGACGGCGACGACGAAGACCTGGTCGCCCGCGACCGGAGTCCCGTTGTAGGACAGGTTCTTGATGCGGGAGCCCTCGGCCGCCGCGATGTCGATGTCGTACGAGACGCCCGCGGCGGTGTCGTACATGTAGTCCCAGAAGCTGTTGGCGTTGGTCAGCGTCGCGGTGTCCACGGCCGTGCCCGCGGGCACCTGGTGGTAGTACTTCGCCGCGTATTCCAGGTAGTCCTTGAGCTGGGCGCCGGTGAGCTTCTTGCCGTAGAGGGTGTTGTCGTAGATGTAGAGGCCCGCGATGTCCTTGATGGTCACGCTGCCCGCGGGGATGTCCGCGGTGCGGGAGAAGGGCGCGGCGACCGAGATGAGGGGCAGGGCGGCGTCGGACGCCGACAGGCCGGCCTTCACGGTGTCCATCTGGACCTGGTGGATGAAGTCCATGATCGGGACGTCCTTCCAGCAGGACTCCGCCGCCGAGAGGTCCTCGGTACAGGTGCCGACGGCCGTGTTGACGTACTTCACGACCAGCTCGTGGTCGGCCTCCAGGAGCTTTCTGATCTCCGGGTCCTCGTCGACCGTGTGGGGGTTCAGGGTCTGGGCGGTCTTCTTGGTGACCTTCCACTGCCCGCGCACGAGTTCCAGCTCGAAGTCGAAGACGCTGAGCCGGTAGCCCCAGCAGTACGGTTCCGACAGCAGGACGTCCTCGCCGGTCTCGTCGTTCTTGACGGTGTACGACGGCACCTCGACGTGGGTGTGGCCGACCAGGATCGCGTCGATGCCGGGGACCTGCTGGGCGACGAGGTTGGAGGCGTTCTCGACGTACGGGAGCTCGTCGCCGTAGGACGAACTGCCGTCCAGGCCCGAGTGGTCGGTGAGGAAGACGACGTCACAGCCGAGGGCGCGCAGCCGGGGCACGTACTTCTTCGCCTGCTCGACCAGGCCCGGGAAGACCATCTTCCCGCTGACGTTGTCCTTGTCCCACAGGGCGATGCCGGGGTTGGTGAGGCCGAGGATGCCGACCTTGATGTCGGGGGCGCCGGGGACGCAGATGCGCTTGACCGTGTACGGCTGGAAGGCGGGCTTCAGTGTCTTCGCGTCCAGGGCGTTGGCGGCGAGGAGCGGGAAGCGGCACTGGCTCTCGAACTTCCTGAGCACCTCGATGCCGTAGTTGAACTCGTGGTTGCCGAGGGCGGCGGCGTCGTAGCGCATGTGGTTCATGGCGACGGCCATCGGGTGCTTCGGGGCGCCCTTGTCGGTGATGGGCTGCACGCGCGCGAAGTAGTAGGCCAGGGAGGTGCCCTGGATGATGTCGCCGGCGTCGACGAGCAGGACGTGCTCCTCGCCCTTCGCCGCGCGCTGCTGCTTGATCAGCGTGGCGACCCGGGCGACGCCGACGGAGTTGCCCTTGCTGTCGGAGTACGCCTTGTCGAGGTAGTAGTCCCAGTCGAAGACGTGGCTGTGCAGGTCGGTGGTGCCGAGGATCGAGAACGACCAGGTGCGGTTCTTCTTGACCGGCGGCACCGGTGTGCGCTCGGCGGCCTCGGCGGCGGGCGCGCCCACCGACCCCGCGACGGCCACGGCCGCACCGGTGACGGCCGACTTCTTGACGAACGCACGACGGTTCAGGGGACTGACGGGCATGGCGGGGCTCCTGGAGGGGGAGAGGCGGGCGAGACGGAACTACCCGCGTAGATAGTCGCGTCCCGCCGGTCACGCGCGGAACCAGGAGCAAGCCATGGGCCGGTCAAGGAAGTCCATGACCGGCCCAACAGCCTGCGAACAAAAGGGATTTACAGGAACGAGTTGATCTCGATCGTCTCGTCCCGGCCCGGGCCCACGCCGATCGCGGAGATCGGGGCGCCGGACATCTCCTCCAGCGCCTTCACGTAGTCCTGGGCGTTCTTCGGGAGGTCGGCGAAGGTCTTGGCCTTCGTGATGTCCTCGCTCCAGCCCGGCAGGTACTCGTAGACCGGCTTCGCGTGGTGGAAGTCGGTCTGCGAGTAGGGGAGCTCCTCGACGCGCTCGCCGTCGATCTCGTACGCGACACAGACCGGGATCTGCTCCCAGCCGGTGAGCACGTCGAGCTTGGTGAGGAAGAAGTCGGTGAGGCCGTTGACGCGGGTCGCGTACCGGGCGATCACCGCGTCGAACCAGCCGCAGCGACGGTCACGGCCGGTGGTGACACCCCGCTCACCGCCGATGCGGCGCAGGGCGTCGCCGTCCGCGTCGAACAGCTCGGTCGGGAAGGGGCCCGAACCGACACGGGTCGTGTAGGCCTTGAGGATGCCGATGACCCGGCTGATCTTCGTGGGGCCGACGCCCGCACCCGTGCACGCCCCGCCCGCGGTGGGGTTGCTGGAGGTGACGAAGGGGTACGTGCCGTGGTCGATGTCCAGGAGCGTGCCCTGGCCGCCCTCGAACAGGACGACCTTGTCCTGCTCCAGGGCCTGGTTGAGGACCAGGACCGTGTCGGCGACGTAGGGCTTGAGCCGGTCCGCGTAGCCGAGCAGTTCCTCGACGACCTGGCCGACCTCGATGGCCCGGCGGTTGAAGACCTTGGTGAGGAGCTGGTTCTTGCCGTCGAGGGCCGCCTCGACCTTCTGGGTCAGGATCGACTCGTCGTACAGGTCCTGGATGCGGATGCCCACACGGTTGATCTTGTCCGCGTAGGTGGGACCGATGCCGCGACCGGTGGTACCGATCTTGCGCTTTCCGAGGAAGCGTTCCGTCACCTTGTCCACGGTGACGTTGTACGGCGTGATGATGTGGGCGTTGCCGCTGATCAGGAGCTTGGAGGTGTCGACGCCGCGGTCGTTCAGTCCGTTCAGCTCGGAGAACAGGACCGACGGATCGACGACGACACCGTTGCCGATGACCGGGGTGCACCCCGGAGACAGGATTCCGGAAGGGAGGAGGTGGAGGGCGTACTTCTGATCGCCCACGACTACCGTGTGGCCGGCGTTGTTGCCGCCCTGGTAGCGCACCACATAGTCCACCGAGCCACCGAGCAGGTCGGTTGCCTTTCCCTTGCCTTCGTCACCCCACTGAGCACCGAGCAGCACAAGTGCGGGCACGCGCGTACACCCCTTCCGGGCGGGGCATGTCCAAGGTCGGGGGCGTACGCGTACGGTTCCTCCGTCGCGTGCACCACGGCCGTCGTCGGCCGCTGTCCGTCGGACCCGGATGCCCCGGAATAGACGAAGCCCCTGGCGCAATAGCGCAAGGGGCTCTTGCACAAAGATGCTACCCGAGGAAGCGAGGCATGGCCGAGGTGGCGACTTCCGCGACTTCTGATCACCTGCTGGTGGTGATCGACCCGGTCGCCCGGCAGACGGACGGCGAGTCCGTACGGATCGTGAAAGACGTGCTCAGCGCGGGTGCGGCGACGAAGGTGTGTCTGCCGGAGGGGCCCGAGGAGTTCGCCCGGGCACTGGCCCGGCGGGGCTCCCGGCGGCCGGTCATCGTCGGGGACGACCGTGCCCTGATGCGGGCGGTGCTGCTGCTGCACCGGCAGCGAGAGCTGGCCGGATGCGTGCTGTCGATGGTGCCGGTGGGCCCGGTCCTGGGCGTCGCCCACGCGCTGGGGGTGCCCATGGGGGCGGTGGCGGCCGCGCGGGCGGTCCTGGACGGGGCCGAGCGGCGCCTGGACATGCTGGTGGACGACAGCGACGGGGTGGTCCTCGGAGCCCTGCGGATCCCCGCGCCGGCCGCACGTCAGGAACCGGCGGAGGCCGCGCGGCCCTGGCTGCGGACCTGCCAGTCCCTCGTACGGACCCTGGTGCCGGCCCGTCCCGCCCGGGAGCCCGCGCCCGCCCTTCCCGGGCCCTCGCGGCTGCGGGTGGAGGTGGACGGGGTGACCCTGGTGGACCTGGACCAACCCCTGGAGGCGGTCTCGGTGACCCCGGGCTCCGGCGGCGGCCTGGCCTCGGTGGAGGTACGCCGGCTGTCGGTCGGGGCGGAGGCCTCCCCCCTGCTGGCCACCGGCAGGACGGTGACGGTCACCGGGGCGGATTTCCGCTACCGGGCGGACGCGGGGGTGGGCGGACCGGTACGGAGACGGACCTGGACGGTGCGGGAGGGGGCGCTGGGGTTGATGTTGCCGGGGCGGTGAGGGGCGGAGCCCCCAGACCCCCGGCCGCTGGACTCACTGCGCGCGGATCACCTCCGCCGGCGGTATGCGCAGCGCGCGGCGGGTGGGGAGTTCCATGGTGAGGAACGCCGTCACGATCACCGTGAGCGCGGCAGCAGGCAGGAGCCACACCGGGCCGGCGGGCCAGGGCCGACCCAGGAACCCCTGACCCAGCAGCGCCAGCGGCAGCGCGGACAGCAGCAGGCCTCCGGCGAGCGCGGCGGCGGCGATGACGGCGGCCTCGCGGCGCATCATCGCGCGGATCTGGCCGGGCGTGGTGCCGCCCAGACGCAGGGCCGCGAGTTCCGTGCGGCGCTGGGCGGTCGCCGCGACCAGCTTGTTCGCGATGCTCAGCAGCAGGTAGGCGAGCAGTACGACGATCACGACCAGGTTGATCCACACCTCGGGCGGGGTGTCGCTCCCGCCGGGCGTGGCCCGCGTGGTGCTCAGGGTCAGGCCGGGACGTGCGGTGGCCAGTGCCGCGAGCCGCTGTCCGGCCTCGGCCGTGCCGTCGGTGCGCGCGAGCACGCTCTGGGCCCGGTCCGTCGTCGTATGACCGGCCGCCAGGTCGCGGGAGAGGACGACCGGGCCGAAGCCCAGGCCCCCGGAGTAGACGGCGACGACCCGGGCGACGACCCGCGTTCCGTCGCCGAGGACCAGGTGCACCCGGCTCCCGGTCCCGGCGCCGCGGGTGCGGGCCGCGTCGCTGCTCACGGCCACGGTGGCGCCGGTGAGCCGGTCGAGGCCGCCGTCCCGTACGCCGGGGTCGAGGACGTCCGTCGTGTCCGGCGTGAGGATCATCGCGGACACGGACTCGGTGTCCGGGTCGCCGAACTGCTCGTACTGCCACACGGCCGTGGTCGTGGTGACCGGCGCGGCCGCCCGTACGCCCGGCGTGTTCCGTACGGCGGTGAGCGTGACCTCGGGCAGACCGCCCAGCGCCGGCGCGGTGAGCCGGTACTGGGCGAGGGTGCCGGTGTCCGTGTCGTGGGAGGTGGCGGCCATGACGGTGGTCTGGGCGAAGGCGTACGTCAGGACGAAGACGACCGCCATGGCGAGGGGGCTGACGATCCCGGCGTTGCGCTGGGCGTAGGCGCGCAGGTTGGCCGTCGCGAGCCAGCTCGGCGCGGAGACCCCGGCCCGGGTGCGCCGGACCGCCGCGTCGCCCAGCGCCTTGATGAGGGCGGGCCCGGCCAGGGCCAGGCCGATCGCGCCGAGGATGCCCGCGAGGGACGTGGCCGAGGCGCCGATGACCGTGCGCGAGAACAGCGGGACGACGGACAGGGTGCTCGCGGCGGCGAAGAGCAGCAGGCCGGTGCGGGTGCGCACGCGGGACGGGGTGCGCGGTTCGCTGCGGGACTCGGCGACCGCCTCGGTGGCCGGCATGCGCGAGGTGCGCCAGGACGCGGCCCGGGCGGACAGCTGCACGGAGGCGGCGGTCAGCACCAGGGCGGCGAGGGCGGGCAACGGGCTGACGGTCAGGGGGAGTTCGGCGGGCAGGACGCCCCGGTGCGCCAGTACGTCGTGGAACCGGCCCGCGAGCAGGTAGCCGAGCGCCACGCCGGGGACGAGGGCCACGGCCGCCACGACGGACGACTGCGCGGCGGCCAGTCGCCGTATCTGCCTCGGCGTCGCTCCCACCGCCCGCATCAGCGCCAGGTCGCGGCGCTGCCCGGCGATCGCCACGCCCAGCGCGCCCGCCGTGACGAACCCGGTGATGAGCAGCACGACCCCGGCGAGCGAACCGGACAGGAGGATGAGCAGCGAGCGGGCCGCGCCGATGCCGGGCGAGACCACGTTGCCCCGGTCGCCGCCGGTGACGACCTTCAGACCGGTGCCGGCCACCTGCTCACGGACTGCCTCGGCGACCCGGTCGGCGGCCCCGGGCGCGGTCTTCAGGCCGATCAGGTCGACGGTGCCGGCGCGCGGCCCGTCACCGGCCCGGCCGGAGAGCCGTACGGCGGTGGCGTCGGCGAAGAAGACGCCCGCGCCCGGTGTGCCGACCACGGCGGAGACGCGGTAGGGCGTGGCGGGGCGCCCGTCCGCGACGACCTCGACCCGGTCGCCCGCCTCGATCCCGGCCGCCGCGGCGGCGGCGGTGTCCACGGCGATCTCGCCGGAACCGGCCGGGGCCCGGCCCTCGATGTGCGGCGCGGCCAGCAGTTTCGTCGAGGACCAGCCGTGGCCCGCCGTCCGGGGGTCGTCACCGGCCGGTACGACCTGGCCGTGGGCGTCGACGAGAGCCGCCGGGAAGTCGACGGCGCCGACCGCGGCGGTGACGCCGTCCAGCCCGGCCAGCCGGTCCGTGAGCCGGGCCGGGACGGTGGCCCGCTCGGGCAGGGCGATGGGCAGGTCGCCGCTCGGACGGAACTCCTGGCCGGCCGCCACCACGACGTCCGCGCCGGCGAGGCGGCCAGGCGGCAGGTGGGAGCGCACGCCGGACTCGGCGAGGACGCCGGTGACCGTGATGAGTATGGCGCCGCCGAGGACCGCGCAGGCCACGGCGAGCAGTGCGGTGATCCGGTGGGCGGCCATGCGTACCGCGAGAGGGAACATGGTCGCTCTACCTCTCCGTCAGCGCGACGAGCCGGTCCGCGAGTTCGGGCGCGGTGGGCGCGTCCAGGGCGTCGACCACGCAGCCGTCGGCCATGACGAGGGTGCGGTGGGCCCGGGCCGCGGCGGCGGGGTCGTGGGTGACCATCACGACCGTCTGCCCGAGGTCGTCGACGAGGTCACGCAGGAGGTCGAGGACCTGGTGGGCGCTGCGCAGGTCGAGCGCGCCGGTCGGCTCGTCCGCGAACACGACGGCCGGACGAGCCGCCAACGCCCTTACGACGGCGGCCCGTTGCTGCTGACCGCCGGAGAGCTCGGCCGGGCGGTGGGTGAGCCGGTCGGCCAGACCGACCCGCTCGACCAGGGTGCGCAGCCAGTCGGCGTCGGGGCGGCGGCCCGCGAGGCGCAGCGGCAGCGTGATGTTGTCCTCGATGCTGAGGGAGGGGATCAGGTTGTAGGCCTGGAAGACGAAACCGACGCGCTCGCGGCGCAGTTCGGTGCGGCGGGTCTCGTTGAGCCCGGAGATCTCGCGGCCGTCGATCCGGATGCTGCCCGTGGTCGGGGAGTCGAGCCCGGCGGCGCAGTGCATCAGGGTGCTCTTGCCGGAGCCGGAGGGCCCCATGACGGCGAGGAAGGTGCCGCGCCGCACGCTGAGCGACACGTCGTCCAGGGCCCGCACCCCGCCCGCGTACGTCTTGCTGACCCGCTCCAGCGCGATGGCGGGCGTCTGCCGCACGGTGAGCGGCACGACGGGGGCGCTCACTTGTGTCCCCGCAGGTTGCGCACGACCAGGGTGCCGGCACAGAGCACGGTGACGGCACCGCACAGCAGGTGCACCCAGGTGCGGGCGCCGCCGTAGGAGGCGGCCATGTTGGCGACGGTGCTGACCACCACCGCCGCCCACAGCACCGAGCGCAGGACGTCCCCGCGGGAGACGCGGCTCGGGCCGTCGGCGGGTGGATCGGCGAGCGGATCGGTCAGCCGGTAGGGGTTCGGGTGCGTCATGGCTCTTCCTCAAGTCGGGCCCCGCGTACGGCTCCTGCCGTCACCCCACCGACGCTATGGATCAGGACCCCCCTCGGCCGATCCCGCGGTCCGCCCGGTTCGAGGTACAGCAGGCTGTACCTCCCGGCTCCCGGGCACCCTGCTTGTGCGCCTCGCGGTGCGACGATGTGACGGACGCCCGCCCCTGATTGGCGCAGGGGCGGGCGTCTCGGATCAGCCGAAGGACGATCAACCGGAGGACGATCAGCCGGAGCACAGGGTCAGGTTGACCGTGTCCCCGGACTTGACGATCTTCGGGGCGTGCGGGTCGACACCCACCACCGAACCGGGCTTGCAGTTCTTGACGGCCTTCTTGGTGACGGTGCCGAGCTTGGTCTGTGTCTTCAGGAGCTGCTGCTTCGCGAACACCAGGTCCAGGCGCGAGAAGTCGATCGGAATGGTCACCCCGTGGTCGTCGAACAGCAGGGTGGTGGCGTCGCTCTTGGTGACCGTGCTGCTCGCCGCCTGGTGCGAGCCGCCCGCGACCGAGGTGGCCAGAGCGGTTCCCCCACCACCCACGAGGAGGGCTGCGGCGACGGCGGCGATGCCGACGGTCCGGCGGCGCCGGGTGCGGCGCATGATCGTCGGTGCGTCGAAGTCGGGTGCCTCGGCGGAGTTCGCGTAGCCGTTCATGGCGTTCATCAGTTCCTCTTCGAAAGGTGTGCAGCCAGAAGGCCGCGCGTCGCCGTACGAAGTCATCGGATTCCTTCCGTGTGCTGCCGTGGTGAAGGGTCGGAGAGTGCGGGGAACTGGTTTCTGAGCTTCTCGATCCCCCGGGCGAGCTGGGAGCGCACGGTGCTTGGCGAGACGCCCAGGTCGGCCGCGATCTCGGTGTCCGAGAGGTCGTGGAAGTACCGAAGCACCACCACCGTCCGCATCCGCATGGGCAGTTGCTGCAGTGCGCGCACCAACTGGTCCCTGCTGTCGACCTGTCCGTACTCGTCGCCGCGGGCGGCCCGGTCGGGGCCGTCCGCCTGCACAGTCGTACGGCGGAAGCGGCGCCAGCGGTCGTTGGCCAGGTTGACCATGATCCGCCGGACATAAGCCTCCGGGGCGTCCTTGGCGGAGATCGTGCGCCACTTTCGGCAGGCCCGCTCCAGGGTCTCCTGGACCAGGTCCTCGGCGGCGTCGCGGTTCCCCGTCAGGACCAGGGCGCCCCGGAACAGCGATGCCGACCGGGCGGCGACGAAACCGTCGAAATCCGTCTCCACACGCTCCTCCCTTCCTGTCACCCCTCCTCGACGGAGACAGCCCGGGATCTGCTGCACGCGCACGATGAGACCTGAGTCACAGGCCCCGGCGCCGTCGAGAACGTCAAGCGCCGGACGGGCTGATTCCAGCCCGTCCGGCGTCGAGGAGAGGAGAGGAGAGGAGAGGCCCTACGCCAGCGGAGCCACCGCGTCCGACTCGTCCTTCAACGCCACCCCCGTGGCACCCAGCTCCCGGGCCCGCCCCATCAGCCCCGCCAGCTTCCCTGCCGCCCCCTCGTAGGAGAGCCCCGCCGGCGGCCGGATGTTCGACAAACAATTACGGTCGGCGTCAGTCGTCACACCCCGCACCGGCCGGTACGTCAGGTACGCCCCCAGCGAGTCCGCCGCCGACATCCCGGGACGTTCCCCGACCAGCACCACCACCATGGCCGCCCCCATCGCGGAGGCGACGTCGTCACCCAGCGCCACGCGAGCCTGCTCGGCGAGGACGACCGGAGCGACGGACCACGACGGCAGACGCTCCACCGTCCGCCGTACGACCGCCGCCGCGTGCTCGTGCACCGCCCGGCTGGACAGCCCGTCGGCGACGACGAAGACCACGTCCCACTCCCCCGTGGGCAGATGGGCCCGGTCCGTGGGGTCGAGGCGGCGGCCCAGGTCCGGTCGCTGGAGGTAGGTGAGCCGGTCGGGGGCCGCGCTGCGGACCCGTACCGTCGGCATCCCCGCCAGTCCCGCCACGACCGCGTCCGGGTCGAACGGCGAGTGCACCGCGTCCCGGGCCGCCGCATGCGCGGCCTGGAGTTCCAGCCGGTGCCGGGTGGGGAGGGCGGAGCCGGCGCGGCCGAGGCCGATGCGGGCCTGTGTGTGGCGACGCAGGGACGACCACAACTCGCCTTCGTTCAGCGCTACTTGACTCATGCCGCGAGCTCCCTTCCGATAGCCGTCAGCGGATGTCCGCCCGCCGCGTCCCTGATCGCCCCCCGCTCGTCCAGCAGTCCGATCGACTCCAGCCACGCCTCGAACTCCGGTGCCGGGCGCAGCCCCAGCACCTCCCGGAGGTACAACGCGTCGTGGTAGGAGGCGGACTGGTAGTTGAGCATGATGTCGTCGCCGCCCGGTGTGCAGATCACGAAGGACGCGCCGGCCACGCCGAGCATCGTGAGCATCGTGGCGATGTCGTCGTCGTCCGCGTCGGCGTGGTTGGTGTAGCAGATGTCCAGGCCCATGGGCAGGCCGAGCAGCTTGCCGCAGAAGTGGTCCTCCAGGGCGGCGCGCAGGATCTGCCGGCCGTCGTAGAGGTACTCCGGGCCGATGAAGCCGACGACCGTGTTCACGAGCAGCGGGTCGTAGCGCCGCGCGACCGCGTACGCCCGGGCCTCCACCGTCTGCTGGTCCACCCCGTGGTGCGCGTCCGCCGACAGGGCGCTGCCCTGCCCGGTCTCGAAGTACATGACGTTCTGGCCGACGGTCCCGCGCTCCAGCTTCAGCGCAGCCTCGTACGCCTCGTCGAGCAGCCCCAGCGTCACCCCGAAGGACGCGTTCGCCGCCTGGGTCCCCGCGATCGACTGGAAGACCAGGTCGACCGGGGCGCCCCGGGCCATGAGATCCACGCTCGTCGTCACATGGGACAGCACGCAGGACTGGGTGGGGATCGCGTACCGCTGGATCACCCCGTCGAGCAGTTCCAGCAGATCCCGTACCGCCTTCGGGCTGTCGGTCGCCGGGTTGATGCCGATCACCGCGTCACCGGAGCCCAGCAGCAGTCCGTCCAGGAGAGCCGCCGCCACGCCCGCCGGGTCGTCGGTCGGGTGGTTGGGCTGGAGCCGGGTCGCCAGCCGCCCGGGCAGCCCGATCGTCGAGCGGAACGCGGTGACCACACGCACCTTGCGGGCCACGGCGACCAGGTCCGCGTTACCCATCAGCTTGGAGACCGCGGCGACCATCTCGGGCGTGAGCCCGGGCGCGAGGGCGGCCAGCGCCCCCGCGTCGGCGCCCGGGGACAGCAGCCACTCCCGGAACTCGCCCACCGTCAGCCCCGCGACCGGCGCGAAGGCGGCCGTGTCGTGCGTGTCGAGGATCAGCCGGGTGACGTCGTCCGTCTCGTACGGGATCAGCGGCTCGGCCAGGAACGTGGCGAGCGGCACGTCCGCCAGCGCCCAGCGCGCGGCCACCCGCTCCTGTTCGGAGGCGGCCGCGAGTCCGGCCAGCCGGTCACCGGAGCGTTCGGGACTCGCGGCGGCGAGCAGACGGGCGAGGGTGTCGAAGCGGTGGTGTCGACCACCGAGTACGGACGTGTAGCTCATGGCGAGGACGCTACGAGCCGCGTGTTGCGGTCAGATTTCTAAAGGTCTGGTTGACAAACATTTAACGCCCCGAGACCCTTGCCCGACTCATTCGGGGCACAGAGTTCCGGTTCGGAACGTAGTGGACGGGCAAGGAGAGGGGCCACCCGATGGCAGTGGACGAGGGAGTCGCCCCGGCGGCGAACACGGATGAGGAAGGCACGGTTCACCGGCTGAAGCCCAACGCCATCGGTCTGCTGGGCGTGGTGTTCATGGCCGTGGCGACGGCCGCGCCGATCACCGCGATGACGGGCAACGTGCCCTTCATGGTGTCGGCGGGCAACGGCATAGGCGCGCCCGCGAGTTATCTCGTCGCAATGGTCGTCCTGGCAATCTTTTCCGTCGGCTTCACCTCGATGGCGAAGCACATCACCTCCACCGGCGCCTTCTACGGCTTCATC
Source organism: Streptomyces sp. NPDC058307 (assembly GCF_042880295.1). Lineage (NCBI taxonomy): Bacteria > Bacillati > Actinomycetota > Actinomycetes > Kitasatosporales > Streptomycetaceae > Streptomyces > Streptomyces sp. NPDC058307. Next base: position 87,972 of record NZ_JBHVYZ010000015.1, on the reverse strand, counting down.
TCCTACGGCCTCGGCCGCACGGTGGGCCTCGCCTCGGGACTGCTCGCCACCTTCGCGTACGTCGTCTTCGAGCCGGCGCTCATCGGCATCTTCTCGACGTTCGCGACGGGCACGCTGAAGGACCAGACCGGGGTGCACATCCCCTGGTGGGCGTTCGCGATCCTGATGCTCGCGGTCAACGCGACGGGCACCTGGTTCGGCGTCTCGGTCGCCGAGAAGCTCCTCGTGGTCCTCCTCGCCACCGAGGTGACGGTCCTCGCCGCGATGGCGATCTCCGTGGCCTTCCACGGCGGCGGCCCGAACGGCTTCAGCCTCGATCCCGTCAACCCGGTCAACGCCTTCAAGGGCACCTCCGCCGGCCTCGGCCTCTTCTTCGCCTTCTGGTCGTGGGTCGGCTTCGAGTCGACGGCGATGTACGGCGAGGAGTCCCGCAACCCGAAGAAGATCATCCCCAAGGCGACGATGATCTCCGTCCTGGGCGTCGGCGTCTTCTACGTCTTCGTCTCCTGGATGGCGATCTCGGGCACCGGCGAGTCGAACGCCGTCAAGGTCGCCACCGCCAACCCCCTCCAGCTCTTCTTCGGCCCCACCGAGCAGTACGTCGGCCACTGGGCGGTCGACGTCATGCAGTGGCTGATGATCACCGGCTCGCTGGCCTGCGGCATGGCCTTCCACAACTGCGCCGCCCGCTACATGTACGCGCTGGGCCGCGAGGGCGCCCTGCCCTCGCTGAAGCACACGGTCGGCCGCACCCACCCCCGGCACGGCTCCCCGCACGTCGCGGGCCTGGTGCAGACGATCGTGACGGCCGTACTCCTGCTGGCGTTCTGGGCGGCCGGCAAGGACCCGTACAGCGGGACGTACGTCCTGCTCGCCATCCTCGGCACCATGGCGATCCTGATCGTGCAGGCCGTGTGCTCCTTCGCGGTGCTGGCGTACTTCCGCACGCACCACCCGGAGAGCCGCCACTGGTTCCGGACCCTGACGGCCCCGCTGGTCGGCGGCATCGCCATGCTCGCGGTGGTCGTCCTGCTGGTCTCCAACATGAGCGCGGCGGCCGGCACGGAGTCCGGTTCGCTGGTGCTGAAGGCCACGCCGTGGCTGGTGGCGCTGGTCGCGGCACTCGGCATCGGGTACGCGCAGTACCTGAAGCGGCGGTCGCCCGAGCGGTATCTGCTGCTGGGGCGGACGGTGCTGGAGGAGACGAAGGAGCGCTAGGGGCCCGAACCCCGGGTCCGGTCCACGCGTCCCTCTCTGCATGAAGCGGCGAGTGGACGCGTCTCCATGAAACGGCGCGTGGACGCGATGACCTGCGGGGGCTGTGCGCTGTCGGCAGTGGGGGCGACCGCGGCCCCGCTGCTGTGGCTGTCCATGCCCCGCACCCGCCGCCACCTCGGCGGTGCCTTCGAGAACGAGGGCATGGACCTCTCGGTGCTGCTCACGGAACTGCCGTTCGTGGTGCTGGGAGGGGCGTTCCTCCCGGTCCTGATCGTCACCCTGCTGGTGCGGGCGGCCCGGCACCGGTGATCACTCGATGTGTCCGGTGTCGGGGTCCACCTGCGAGAGGAAGTCCCGCACCGCCTCCTCCAGGTCCTCTCTGTCGGAGGGCACCGGTGGGTGGGTGCTGAACCCGAACCCGTACCCGGGGTTGGGCCCGGTCAGCCATGTGAAGTTGTAGGTGCCCGGTTTGCCCTCCGGCTGGCTGACCTCGAACTCCTCGCCGTCCACCGACATCCGCCATGACTCGTTGGCGACCATGATGGGTACGTCCGGCTCAGGCGACCGTGAAGTCGGCTGCCTTGGTGTCCAGGGTCGTGTCGCCGTCCTTGGCGGTGACCAGGACGGCCACGTGCCACTGCCCCTTCGGGGACCCCTCGGCATCAGCGCGAGTGACGGCGACCTTGTAGGTGCACCGCTCGACGTCCCCGCCCGAGGGCTTGCAGACGGCGGACTCGACACCGGCCATGTCCTTGGCCGTCAGCCCCTTCTTCGCGAACTCCGACTTCGCCGGCCAGGCCACCACCTTCACGCTCTTGAGGTCGGAGGACGTCGTGACGTCGGTGGTGAAGGTCAACGAGCCGTCGCGGTCGGCGGCGGGAGCCGTGTAGCGGGCGGTGCTGTGGGACAGCGCCGGCGACTGGTCCCCGGCGTAGGCGAGGGCGAAGGCCCCGGCACCTCCGAGGACGACGACACCGGCAGCGACCGAGACAACGATGCGACGCGACATGAGAAATTCTCCTGACAAGCTCAGTTGGATCCCACCGGCGCTCTTGCCGGCGCCGTGGGTCCCATACTGGCCGCGCGGAGAGCGCCGGGTATGAGCACGCGTACTCAACTGCGGTCTGAGTAAGGCCTGTTGCGTCAGCCGTGTCAGCCCCGTCAAGCGGTGTGGACGCGCAGTCCCTCCAGCCCCCGGATCACGAAGTTCGGCTTGCGCCGCGGCTCCGCCGCCAGGGTCAGCGTCGGGGCCTTGTCCAGCAGGGCCGTCATGGAGGCGGCCAGTTCGATACGGGCCAGGGGGGCGCCGATGCAGTAGTGGATACCGGCGCTGAAGGAGATGTGCGGGTTGTCGGCGCGGGTGAGGTCGAGGCGTTCCGGGTCCGGGAAGGTGGCCGGGTCGTGGTTGGCGGAGCCGAAGAGCAGGGCGATCTCGGCACCTCTCGGGATGGTCGTCCCGTCGATCTCGATCTCGTCCAGGACCCAGCGTTCGAAGAGCTGGAGGGGGGTGTCGTAGCGCATGAGTTCTTCGACGGCCCGGGGAACGAGGGAGTGGTCCGCGCGCAGTTCCGCGAGCTGATCGGGGTTGCGGAACAGCGCGTACCAGCCGTTGACCGTGGCGTTCACGGTGGCCTCGTGACCGGCGTTGAGCAGCAGGACGCAGGTGGAGATCATCTCCTGCTCGGTGAGCCGGTCGCCCTCGTCGTGCGCGGCGATGAGCCCCGAGATCAGGTCGTCCCCGGGGTTCTTGCGGCGCTCGGCGATCAGGTCGCGGAGGTAGTCGGAGAACTCGACCGAGGCCCGTACCGCCCGTGCCGCCACGTCCTCCGGCGGGTTCAGCTCGTACATCCCGCAGATGTCCGCCGACCAGGGCCGCAGCGGCGCCCGGTCCGCTTCCGGGATCCCCAGCATCTCCGCGATCACGGCGACGGGGAGCGGTTCGGCGACATCGGTGAGCAGATCGCCGCCGCCCTCCGCCACGAGCCGGTCCACCAGCTCACCGGCCAGCTTGGTCACGTACGGCCTCAGCTGCTCGACCGTACGCGGTGTGAACGCCTTCGACACCAGGCGCCGGATCCGGGTGTGGTCCGGGGGCTCCAGGTCGAGCATCCCGTGGTCGTTGAGCGTGTGGAACGGCTCGTGTTCCGCCGGCGGTGCCGTACGCCCGAAGTCCTCGTGCGTGAACCGGTGCTGGTACGTCCGCCCGAGCCTGCGATCCCTGAGCAGCGCGGAGACGTCCGCGTGGTGCGGGACGAGCCACTGGTTCGTCGGCTCGAAGTACTGCACCCGGCCGTGGGCGCGGAGCTCGGCGTAAGCGGGGTACGGGTCGGCGAGAAACGCCGGGTCCCAGGGATCGAAGGCGGTCATGCGGCGACGCTAGCCGCTGATGCGGGCGTCTGACCAGGGGTGTTCTTTCAGGTGGTCGATGAGGGCGGTGAAGACGGGGGTGGGGAAGGAGAGGGTGGCACG
>NZ_JBHVYZ010000015.1:54559-84189 GCF_042880295.1 Streptomyces sp. NPDC058307 | reverse complement strand
TCGGGCGGGGGCCTTGGAGTCACGCACGGCTATTCGGGGGCCCGCCTCCGCGATCTCGACGCAGGTGTTGCCCTCACCGCCGCCCGAGTACGTGGACTTACGCCAGTTCATCAGAGTTCCTTCGTCAGCCGGTGAATGAAGTCCCGGGACTCCGAGGGGTCCAGCGACGACTCCTTCACCGTACGGAAGAGCGTTCGGAGCCGATTCAAGTGGGCTTCCGCATCGATGAACAGGGTCCCCGTCGGAGCGTCAAGGAACCCGGTGTCCAGCTTGGGCACCGGGCCGCCCATGTACATCATCGAAGCATCGGCACCAGCGAAGCCGTCCCGGTCGACCGGGACGACCCGCACGGTTGCGTGACCCCTTTCGATCTCTTCCAAAATGAGTCGAAGCTGAGCCACGGACGTCTGGCGGTCGGCCACGCGGATGCGCAGGGCAAACTCGTGGACCACCGTCTCGTACGGCGTCGGGTCGTCGCCCTCGATCGCCACGCGCCGTCTCATCCGGTGCTCCACGCGGGTAGCCAGCTCAGAAGCTCGCCTGACCGGACCGTCGAGGCCCTCCCTCGAAGGGGAGGGACCGCGGTCATGCCGCCAGGCGGGTGCCGCGGCGCCAGACGGCGCGGGTGTTGAGGGTGTCGCCGATGTTGCTGGTCGGGTCGCCGTCGACCAGCAGGAGGTCGGCGCGCAGGCCCTCGGCGATGCGGCCCCGGTCGCTGAGGCGGAAGCGGCGGGCCGTGGTCGCCGTGGCCGCGCGCAGGGCCCGTACGGGTGTGAGGCCGGCCGCCACCAGGTACTGCAGTTCGTGGTGCAGGCTCGCTCCGTGTGCCAGGCCCCCGAAGAACGTCTCGGGTATGGAGGCATCGGTGCCGGCCAGCACGTCGACACCGGCGGCGTCCAGCGCGCGCACGGTGTCGTACACGTCGTGGAGCTTGCCCTGCGGGTAGCGGTTGAAGCTGGAGCGCAGGGTCCGGTCCCAGCCGGCGTCGAGGCGTGCGGCGACCCGGGGATCGTCGGCGAGTTCGCTGCCGGTGATCCCCATCATCGAGGCGTTGAGAGTGACGCAGGGGATGACGAACATGCCCGAGTCCTTGATCAGGCTGATGATCTCGGCGGTGTGCGGCTGGTCCATGAACACGTGGGTGACGCCGTCGACGCCGGCTTCGGCGGCTGTCCTGGTGGCCTCCAGGGTCAGCGCGTGGGCAACGGTCAGCGCGCCGTACTTCTTTGCTTCGGCGACTCCGGCGCGCACGGTGGCCCGGTCGAGCACGGGCAGCCCGGGGTGTCCCTCCACGCTGCCGTCGTCGATCATGAACTTGATGTAGTCGGAGCCCCGCGCGAGGAGCTGCGGCACGAAAGCGGCGGCCTGTTCGGGTGTGGTGGAGAACGGCATCAGGGGCATCACCGGGGGAAGGTCCCACTTGGGCCGGAACCCCTCGGGCATCAGCTCGCTCGGGTGACCACCGGGCGGAGTGATGGCGAAGCCGGAGGAGCGCACGTCGGCCTGTGTGTCGTCGTCGGTGACGGCTCCCCGGTTCTCCCGGGTGTTCATCCCCTGCATCTCCAGTTCGGTCGTCACCCCGAACCGCAGCGCGAGTGCCAGGGAGCCCGGGGCGGAGTGGACGTGGGCGTCGACGAGTCCCGGCAGCAGGGTGGCGCCGGCGCCGTCGACGATCTCGCTGCCCTCGGGGGCGTCGCCACCGACGCGGGCGATTCTCCCGCCGTCGATGACCACGGTCCGCACGCCGACCGCCTTCTCCCCGTCGAAGATCTGCGCGTTGGTGATCGCGGTGAGTGCCATGGCGGTCCGCCTCATTTCCTGGCTCGTTCCGATTTACATACCCGATGCTATGCATTTACCAAGTGGTATGCAACTGTGTCGGCGGACCCTAGAATCGGCACATGAGCAGCACGTCCTCCTCCCAGCAGCCCCCCGACGACCCGGCGCTGGATCAGATCGGCCCGGCGCTGTCCCGTCTGCGGCGACGCGTACCGGCGTCTGGCAAGGACCTCTCCCGCAACCTCGTGCTCAACGTCATCGCCGACGCTCCGGGCGAGACGACCGTCGGCGGGCTTGCCTCCGAGATGGGCGTCGCGCAGCCGGTGGCCAGCCGGACCGTCGCCGCCTGCATAGCGGACGGTCTGCTGCGGCGGGCGGCATCCCAGTCCGACGGACGCCGCACCGTGCTCGAACTCACCGAGCACGGCGAGGCCGAACGCAACCGCTTCGCCGCCGAACAGCGACAAGCGTTCCTGGAGATCACCGCCGCCTGGTCACCGGAGGAGCGGATCCAGTTCGCCCGGCTCCTGACCCGCTACGGAGCCGACGCCACGGCCTGGTCCAGGAAACAGACCGCAAACCGCGATTGACCGCGCCGGGTTGACCCTCGACCTTGTGCAGGGCCGAGAGTTCAGGGCGTGGAGAACGACATGCGCAGCATTGGCCGGATGGCCCGCGACAGCGGACTGGGTGTGAGCGCCCTGCGGTTCTACGACCGTGCCGGTGTGCTCGTGCCGGCCTGGGTTGATCCGGTGAGCGGGTACCGCTGGTACGAGCCCGGGCAGCTCGAAGAGGCCCGGTTGCTGGCCAGGCTGCGCCGGGCCGGGATGCCGCTGGCGGACATCCGGCTGGTGCTGGCCAGTTGGTCCGGCACGGACACCGATCTGGTCCGGAAACTGCTCACGGCCCACCTTCGCCGCCTCGAACTGGGGCTGTCCGACGCCCGCAGCGAGTTCTCCGCACTCCGAGCCCTACTCGACCAACGGGAGAACCCCATGACGTCGCTCCATGTCGCCACCGTCCGGCTGACCGTCGCCGCACCCGAGCTGGCGGCCGCGCTGGACACCGTCCGTTTCGCTGTGAGCACCGACCCGGAACTGCCCATGCTCGGCGGGATCCTGTTCGACATCGAGGACGAGGACCTCCATCTCGTGGCCACCGACCGGTACCGCCTCGCCGTCGCACGGGCCGGCGTCGACGGGCACGACGGGCACGACGGGAGCCGGGTGCAGGTCATCGTGCCCACCCCGCTCGCCGACGCGATGCGGGCGCTGGCGCACGGCGAAGGTCCGGTGCGGCTCTCCCTCGACGGCGACCGCGTGACCCTGGAGGCCGGGGACAGGCAGACGGCCGGCCAGTGCCTCGAGCACGACTTTCCCGACTACCGTCGTCTCCTCCCCCAGGCCGGTGACCGCCGCGCCCTCGTCGAGGTCGCGGACTTCCGGGAGGCCCTGCAGACGGGCCCTGTTCGCCCCGACGAGACCGGAACGCACGACCTCAGCGTGCTCAGGGTGACGGATGACGGGACGGTGGTCCTCTGCGCCGACGGTGACGACGGTGACGACGGTGACGACGGCGATCAGGACCGTGTCGCGGTCAACCGCGAGTTCCTGCTGGACGCGTTGGCCGCCGGAGGCCGGGACCGGCTGGTTCTGGAGCTCGCATCCGCCACGGCGCCGATCGCGATCCGCCGCCCCGACGACGAGAGCGGCTTCTCGGTCCTGATGCCGGTCCGCCTGGAGGACTGACGCCACGCCACGTGGCCGAGAAGGGCGCCCCTCCCTACCCCGGCGTCACCAGCCGCGCCTCGTACGCGAACACCGCCGCCTGCGTACGGTCCCTGAGGCCCAGCTTCACCAGGATCCGGCTGACGTGGGTCTTGATCGTCGACTCGGCCACCATCAGCCGCTCGGCCATCTCCGAGTTGGACAGGCCCTGCGCGATGAGGATCAGGACCTCCGTCTCGCGGTCGGTGAGGTCGCCATAGGCCGTGTGGGCCGAGGCCATGAGCCTCGGGGACTCGGAGAGTTTGGAGAACTCGGTGATCAGGCGTCTGGTGACCGAGGGTGCGAGGAGCGCCTCGCCGGAGGCCACCACCCTTACCCCCTCGGCTAGTTGACGAGCCGAGGCGTCCTTGAGGAGGAAGCCCGAGGCTCCCGCGCGCAGGGCCTGGTACACGTACTCGTCGAGGTCGAAGGTCGTCAGGACCAGGACCTTCGCCGTGCCGTCGGCCGCGACGATCTCCCTGGTCGCCTCGATGCCGTTCAGCTCGGGCATCCGGATGTCCATCAGGACCACGTCGGGGGCGAGTTCGCGGACCCGGTCTACCGCCTCGCGGCCGTTGACGGCCTCGCCGACCACCTCGATGTCCGGCATCGCGTTCAGGAGGACGGAGAAGCCCTCGCGGACCATCATCTGGTCGTCCGCGACCAGGACCCGGATCGTCATGCCGAACCCCCGTCCTCGAACGGCACCGGCAGCGGCACCGGGAGGAACACCGCGACCTCGTACCCGCCCTCGTCCGTGGCACCCGCCGTCATCTCGCCGTTCAGCATGGAGACCCGCTCCCGCATGCCGGTGATGCCGTGGCCCGCGCCGGGCGAGGGCTTCACCAGCGACAGCTCGGGCCGCGGGCCGTTGACTATGCGCAGGCCCAGGCCGCCGAGGACGTATCCGATCTCGACCCGTGCGCTCGCCCCGGGGGCGTGGCGCAGGGTGTTGCTCAGTGCCTCCTGGACGATCCGGTACGCCGACAGCTCCACGCCCTGCGGGAGCTCGCGCACCGCCCCCGTGACCGCCTTGTCGACGCTCAGGCCCGCCTCCCGCACGTTGCCGAGCAGGGCGTCCAGGTCGGCGAGGGTGGGCTGCGGGGCGTCCGGTGCCTCGTAGTCCTCGGCGCGGACCACTCCGAGGACCCGGCGCAGCTCGGTCAGGGCCGCCACCGCGTTCTCCCGGATCGTGGCGAACGCCTTCTCCAGCTCCGGGGGCGGGTTCTCCACCCGGTAGGGCGCGGCCTCCGCCTGGATGGCGACGACCGACATGTGGTGGGCGACCACATCGTGCAGCTCGCGGGCGATGGTCGTGCGCTCCTCCAGGAGCGTGCGACGGGAGCGCTCGTGCGCGGTCACCGTCTGCTGGGCGGTCACGGTCTCCTGGGCGTCACGGCGTATGTGCCAGACGCTGACGGCGAGCAGGGACAGGGCGGAGACGAACAGCAGCTGCACCGTGTCGGAGCTGTTGTAGTGCCCGCCGCTGAAGGCTCCCTCCCACATCAGGCCGTAGACCCCGGTCAGCAGCCACATCCACGCGGCTGTGCGCGGCCTGGTGCGTATGGCCACCAGCGTGAGCACCATGAGGTGGCAGGCGAAGCTGCCGTCCAGCCAGGGCCACTCGTCCCAGGCGGTGAAAGCCACCGCGTAGGTGGCCGCCGTCGCGCCCATCGAGACCCAGAAGGCCAGGACCGGCCGCACCATGGTCAGCAGTACCGGGGCCAGGGCGAGCACGCCGACGAAGAGACTGGTGACCTCGCCGGTGTCGCTGTTGGCCGAGCCGATGAGCATCGCGAGCAGGCCGGCCGCGGTGATCAGCACGTGCGGTGTCCAGGCCACGTACTCCCGCGCTCGGCCGGGCAACCTGCGGGAGAGCCCCCTGTCGACGCGCATCGGGGGCAGCGGGCGATAGGCGAGGGCATCGCTGATCAGGTCGTGCCGCAGGCCACGCAGGGCGTCCACGGCGGCCCTGAACTCCGGGCTGCGGGGCTGGTACGCGTCGAATTCGCCGCTGTCGCTGTGCGGGGGTGTCATGTATGTCTCGGTCGTCTCGGTCACAGTCAAAAAGGTAGGCGCGGGCGGCGGTCACCGTCGTCACCAGCGAGAGGGGTCCTTCGGCATCCCTCTCAGGTACTACAGGTACCGGAGGGCGGCCGCTCAGTAGCCCGACGGCCGCACCAGCCCCGACTCGTACGCGAAGACCGCCGCCTGCGTACGGTCCCTGAGGCCCAGCTTCACCAGGATGCGGCCCACATGGGTCTTCACCGTCTGCTCGGCCACCACGAGCCGCTCGGCGATCTCCGCGTTCGACAGGCCCTGCGCGATCAGCGCGAGGACCTCCGTCTCCCGCTCGGTCAGCTCGCCGACCCGGCTCTTGAGCGGGGAGCGGGGCCGGTTGTCGAGGCGGGAGAACTCGGCGAGCAGCCGCCGGGTGATGCCGGGCGCGAGCAGCGCGTCCCCGGCCGCCACCACCCGCACGGCCTCGGCGAGCTGCTCCGCGGAGGCGTCCTTCAGCAGGAACCCGGACGCGCCGGCCCGCAGCGCCTCGTAGACGTACTCGTCGAGGTCGAACGTGGTCAGCACCAGGACCCGGATCTCCGGGCGCTCATCCGTGATGCGGCGGGTGGCCTCGATGCCGCCCAGCTCGGGCATGCGGATGTCCATCAGGACGACGTCGGGGGCGAGTTCGTCGACCTTGGCGATCGCGTCCAGTCCGTCGACCGCCTGCCCGATCACCTCGATGCCGGGCTGGGCGCCCAGCAGCACGCTGAAGCCCTGCCGGACCATCTGCTGGTCGTCGGCGATCAGTACGCGGATGCTGCCGCTCGTGCCGCTCGTGCCGCTCGTCATGCGGTGTCGTCCTTCGGTTCGGTGAACTGACCGGGCGCGCCCGGGGGTGCCGTCGGAAGATACGCGGCCACCTCGTAGCCGCCGTCGGGCCGGGGGCCGGCGCGCAGGGTCCCGCCCAGCATCGCGGCCCGCTCCCGCATGCCGAGCAGGCCGTGCCCCGCGCCCGGCGAGGACGGCACACTGCGGGTGGGCCGTGAGTTGACGATCCGCACGTCCACCCCGTGCATGTAGTGGACGAGCGCGACGGAGGCGGTCGCGCCGGGCGCGTGGCGCAGGACGTTGCTCAGCGCCTCCTGCACGATCCGGTACGCCGACAGGTCCACGCCGGGCGGCAGCGGCCGCCGGGCACCTCGCACGTCGACCTCGACGGCCAGTCCGGCCGCCCGGGTGTTCTCCACCAGCGCGTCGAGCCGGTCGAGGGTGGGCTGCGGCGCGTGCGGGGCGGTGCCGGTGGCGAGGTCGGCGGGCTGCTCCGGCGGCTCGGGGTGCTCGGCCCGCAGCACACCCAGGACCCGGCGCAGTTCCGTCAGCGCCTCCAGCGCGTTCTGCCGGATGCCGTCGAGATTCTCCCGGAGCTCCTCGGACGGGTTCTCGACGAGGTGCGGGGCGACCTGCGCCTGGATCGAGATGACGGACATGTGGTGGGCGACCACGTCGTGCAGCTCGCGCGCGATCCGGCTGCGCTCCTCAAGGAGGGTGCGGCGGGCCCGCTCCTCGGCGGTGAGGGTGGTCTGCTCGACCAGTGCCCTGCTGGCCTCGCGACGGCCGCGCAGGGCGGTGCCGAGCACCACCACGACGGCGAACAAGGTGGCCGCGAGTATCCCGGTGGGCTGGAAGTCGGCCGCGCCCAGCACGCCCTCGATCAGATAGGTGAGAAGCAGCGTCACCGCCAGTGCCTCGAGGGCCACACGGGTGGGCACCCGGAGGGCGAGCAGCAGCAGCACGGTCAGGTGAGCGATGAGTCCGGCGGTGGTCCAGGGCCAGGTGAAGCCGTGCGCGCCACCGGCCAGCAGCTGTCGGCGCACCTCGATGGCACCGACCACCATGGTCATCGTGGACAACCCCCACGCCGCGACGGGCCGCCACAGCGCGAAAACGACGGCGGCTCCCTGCGCGAGACCGATCACGAAGGCGAGGGTGAGCCCCACTCCGCCGCTGCCCGGGAGTTCCGCCACGGCGCCGATCGTGACCCCGAAGGCCACCATGCACAGCACCCCGTGCGGCAGCCAGCGCAGCCAGACGGACGGGGGGAGCGGATCGGCCCGGAGCGTCCACAGGTCCTCGCGCAGCACCCGCAGCCAGCGCAGCACCCGGCCCACGACCACCTGCCGGCCCCCCGTCTCCGTCACGCCGACCACCCTAGGCACGACGCGCCTCCTTCGTTGCCACCCGATCGGTACGGCGGTGAACCCGGATCACCCGTGACGGACGTCCCCCGGCCCGGCGCGGTCCCTGTTCCAGTGAGCGGAAGGCCGACCGGCACACCGCCAGGACGAGGACGAACACCGGAAGCCAGGCCAGCCGGGCCGCCACCCAGCTCAGCGAGTCGGGCACGGTGTGCAGGCCGGGGAGCCTGCCCAGGGCGAGGCCGGTGGCCGTGGTGGCCATCAGCGCCGTCTGGTGCCACAGGAAGATCGTCATCGCGGAGAGGTTGACGAACGCCACCGCCGCCCAGGCCGCGGGGCGTCGCATACCGCTGCGCAACCGGTCGCGCAGCAGCAGGGCCAGGCCGCACTGGGCCAGGCCGAAGGTGACCACGGCCAGCGTCGGGGGGTTCAGGTTGGAGACGGAGGCCCCCGGCACGCCGACCATCGACGCCGGATACCCCGCCCAGCCGACGAGCACCGTGGTCGCCACCGCACCACCCCCGAGCAGGACCCATCCCACGCGCCGTCCCTCCAGCTCGCCCCGTGTCCAGGCCGCGCCCAGGGTGTACGGCACCAGCCAGCCGGCCGCCAGGTTCACCCAGCCGAGCCAGTCCGGGCCGCCGAGTCCGAAGCGCACGAGGTCCACATGCAGGACGACGGCCAGCGGCCACAGCGGGTGGAGCCGCCGCAGCAGCGGGGTCGCGGCCGTCAGGGCGCTGAAGACCAGGAGGAACCACATCGGGGACAGGGCGAGTTTGACCAGCGTGCGGACCGTCTCGAACGGGGCGCCCGTCAACAGCAGGGCCGTCGCCGCCACCGTCCACAGGGTGAGGACGGCGGCCACCGGCTTGAACAGCCGCGACAGACGGCTCGTCAGCCACTGGCGGTACGTCGTCCCACGGGCGCGTGCCGAGGTGTAGCCGCGTGTCGCCACACGGCCGCCGACCAGGAAGAACACGGCCAGTGTCTGGAACGCCCAGGAGATCGGGGCCAGCCACGGCATGTGCTGCAGCGGGCTCGCGGTGTGCAGGGTGCCCCCGTCGGCGACCAGGGCGGTCACCAGCCAGTGGCCGAGCACGACGCCGAGGATCGCGAAGGCGCGCAGGGCGTCGACGGCACGGTCCCGCTCGGGGGGTGTCGCCGCGTCGACCCGGTCGGCGGCCCGGCGTATGCCGTCAGCCCCGTGCCGTATGCCGTCTGCGTACTCGCGTATGCCGGAACGTACGCCGCCCCGGGTGTGGTGGGTCTCAGGCACGGGTCACCTCCGCGGTGTCTCCGAGGACGATCCGGGCGAGGTTGCTCAGGGAAACCGAGCCCGGGCTGAAGTAGTCGCTGTGGCCGCCCTTTCCGGCGGCGAAGACGCGGGCGCCGAAGGCCGGGGAGACCGGGTCGGTGCCGAAGCCGACGGTGACGCCGAAGAGGTCGCTCCTGATGTGGGGAACTTCGCCGACCCAGTCGTCCTCGCCCCTGGCCGCCCAGACCCGGGCCGCGGTGTGCAGGGCCGAAGCGGTGTCGGTGCCCGTGCCGGGGCTGCCGACGAGGGCCAGGTCGTCGATGTCCAGGTGGGCGGCGGCCCTGGCACAGACCACCGTGCCGTAGGAGTGGCAGACGAGGGAGACGGTGGTGGTGTCGGCGACGACGCCCTGGAGCCCGCGTATGAACGCGCGCAGGTGGGGAGCCGCTTCGTCGGCCCTGTCGGTGGTCAGGACCGTGGTGCTGACGGTGTCCGGGGTGCGGTAGCCGAGCCAGGCGACCACTGCGGTCCGGGTACCGGGGGGAGCGGTGCCGGTGAGCTGCCGCCGCAGGGACACCGCCGTCGCACGGAAGCGGTCGTAGGTGTCCAGGGAGGTGTCGGAGCCGGGGACCAGGACGGCCACGTGGTCGGCGCGGGCGAGGTCGCCGAAGACCTCCGTCGCCAGCCCCGGGCCCCGGCCGTCGAAGGTGAGCAGGTGACGGGCGGGGGCGGCCAACTCCCGGTCCGCCGTGGCGCGGTGGCTGTCGTCGTGGGCCGCGGCCATGCGGGCGGCCTCGGCGGCGTCGGCGCTGTTGGCCGCGTAGATCTCGTCGAGGTTGGTGGCGGTCGGCTTCGGGAGCGTGGCGGGGAGCGGGGACGGGATCTCGGGGCGGGCGGCCGCGGAGAGAGGGACCACCACCGCGGCGGTGATGAGGGTGGCGAGGAAGGCCCGGCGCCACCGATGGGAGCGCCGACCGTCCCCCCGTTCCTGCCGTGCGGCTCCCCGGCGCTCGCCCCCGCCCCTCCAACTGATCCCCACGGTCCCCGTCCCTTCCCGTCCCGACAAGTCCGGCCATCGGCCTTGTCTGGATGGGAAGTTACGGAGTCACGGCAGTCGTCCGCGTCACGCCAGGGAGCTCTTCTCAGCCGTAGCTCTCAGGTATTACGGGTATCACCGGGAGAGGGGCGAGGAAGCGGGAGCGGGAGCGGGCGGACAGGCGCCGAAGCCACCGTCACCACGCCAACTGCGCGATCTCCTCCGCCACCACCGCGCACGCGTCCGCCGCCGGGTCGATCAACGGGAAGTGGCCGACGTCCTCCAGCAGCGTCAGGCCCACCACCTCGCCCGCCTTGGCCGCCGCGTCCGCGTACGCCTCGGCGACCGCCTGCGGGACGACCGTGTCGCTGCGGCCCTGGACGAGGGTGGTCGCGATGCCGGTGGGCAGCAGCAGCGCGGGGTCGGCGTACGGCACGCGCGCGGTGAACTCCTCCTCGCCGCCCAGGAGTTGACGGCACGCCCCGCCGCACACGTCCAGCTTGTCGGCGACCGTGAAGTCGGCGATCGGGGCGAGGGCGACGACCCCGCGCAGGGGCGCCGGCCGGTCGATGCGCCACGCGGCGTCGGCCGGCAGGAGGTGCCGGGCCGCGGCCCACAGCGCGAGGTGGCCGCCCGCGGAGTGACCCGTGACCACCATGCGGCGCGGATCGGCCTGCGGGAGGAACTCCCGCACGAACCCGGGAAGCGCGTCCATCGCGGCGGCCACGTCGTCGAAGGTCTCGGGCCAGCGCCCGGCCACCGGGCCGACGCCACCGGAGCCGCCCCCGGCCACATGGCCGACGTCACCCGCCCCGCCCCCGGCCGCACCACCCTGCGCCGGAAGGGAGACCCCGCCCCGCCGGTACTCCACATTGGCCACCGCGAACCCCCGCCGGGCCAGGAAGTCCGCGAACGGCGTCACATGCCGCCGGTCGTACGGCGCCCGCCACGCCCCGCCGTGCAGGACGACCACCAGTGGCGCGAGACCGCCGCCCGGGGACATCGCCACGCGCGGGGCGTAGAAGTCGATCACCTGGTCGGGGTCGCCGCCGTACGCCGCGGTGGCGTCGGGGTCGACCGCCGGGTGCGCGAAGGCCGACTCCTCCTCGGCCACGGCACGGGCTTCGGCCACGGCACGGGCTTCTGCGGCGTCGTCCGGCATGCTCCAACCTCTCAGCGCTGAAACGGATCTGACGGACCGTGAAGCATCCTGGAGGAGAATCCGGCCGTTGGCCGGGACGCTATCAGGCCGATGACGTGCCCGGACGCGGCGGTGGCGGCGACGAAGGCCGGGGTGTACGTCACCCCGGCCCGACACCACGACACACCTGTCAGCGGACGGGCGTCTCACCCAGCACCCGAGCCAGCGCCTGCGCCGCCCGCTCCACCTCCGCGAACCCGACGTACAACGGCGTGAAGCCGAACCGCAGCACGTCCGGGTGCCGGAAGTCGCCCACCACACCCCGCTCGACGAGCCGCTTCATCACCTCTCCGGCGTCCTCGCAGCGCAGCGCGACCTGGCTGCCCCGCTCCCCGTGGGCCAGGGGCGTCACGCACTCGACGCGGCCCTCGTCGACGTACGACGAGACGCACTCCAGGAAGAAGTCCGTCAGGGCGAGGGACTTGGCGCGCACCGCCTCGACCGAGACCCCGTCCCAGACCTCGAGGGCCGCCTCCAGGGCGAGCATGGAGAGGATGTCGGGCGTGCCGACACGGCCCCGCAGCGCGCCCGGCGCGGGTTCGTACGACGGCCGCATCCCGAAGGGCTCCACATGGGAGTTCCAGCCGGGCAGCGGGGAGTCGAAGCGGTCCTGGTGCTCGCGGCGCACATAGAGGTACGCCGGTGAACCGGGGCCGCCGTTCAGGTACTTGTAAGTGCAGCCGACCGCGAGGTCGACGCCGTGCGCGTCGAGACCGACCGGCAGGGCGCCCGCACTGTGGCACAGGTCCCAGACGGCGATCGCGCCCGCCGCGTGCACGGCGGCCGTGAGACCGGGCAGGTCGTGCAGGCGCCCGGTGCGGTAGTCGACGTGGTTGAGCAGCACGGCCGCCGTACGGCCGCTCAGTACGCCCGGCACCTCCGCCGGGGGCACCGCCCGCAGGGCGCAGCCCGTCATCCGGGCCGCGGACTCGGCGATGTACCCGTCCGTGGGGAAGGTGGTCGCGTCGACGACCACCTCGTCACGACCGGCGTCCGGACCACCCGAGAGCCGTACCGCACCCACAAGTGCCTTGAAGACGTTGACACTTGTCGAGTCGCCGACCACGATCTGCCCGGCCGCCGCCCCGACCAGCGGAGCGATCCGGTCACCGATCCGCTCGGGCGCGGTCCACCAGCCGCTCTCGTCCCAGGACCGGATCCGCAAGGACCCCCACTGGCGGCGTACGACATCCTCGACGCGCCCCGGGACGGCGGCCGGGAGCGCGCCCAGCGAGTTCCCGTCCAGATACACCACGTCGTCGAGGACGAACTGCGAGCGCAGGCCCGCCAGTTCGTCACCGGCGTCCAATTCCCGTGCCTTAAAAGCGAGTTCAGACATGGGACCGCGCCGTCCACAGCTCGGGGAACACGTTCTTCTGCGCACGCTTCTCCAGCCAGGCCACCCCGGCGGAGCCGCCCGTGCCGGCCTTGGATCCCATCGCGCGGCGGGTGGCGACCAGATGGTCGTTGCGCCAGCGCCACACCAGCTCGGCGACATCCGTCAACGCCTCGCCCAGACGGGCGAGTTCGTCGTTCTCGGGGCCGGAGTAGAGGGCCGTCCAGGCGGCCTCGACCTCCTCCGACGGCTCGTACCGGCGCGAGACGTCCCGGTCCAGGACCGCGGAGGGGATCGCGTGCCCGCGCCGCGCGAGCAGCCGCAGCACCTCGTCGTACAGGCTCGGCTCGTGCAGCGCCTTCTCCAGCTCGGCGTGGACGCGGGGCGCGCCCCGGTGCGGGACGAGCATGGACGCGGACTTGTCGCCGAGCAGGAACTCCATGCGGCGGTACATCGCCGACTGGAAGCCGGAGCCCTCGCCGAGCGCCGAGCGGTAGGAGTTGAACTGCGCGGGCGTCAGCTGGCCGAGCGGCTTCCAGGAGGCGTTCAGCGCCTCCAGCTCCCGTACGGAACGCTTCAGCGCGGCGACGGCCGTGGGCACGTCGTCGGAGCGCAGCGCACCCGCCGCGGTCTCCCACTCGTGCACGATGACGGTGAACCACAGCTCCATGACCTGGGTCGTGACCAGGAAGACCATTTCTCCGGGATCGTCGGAGAGGGTGTGCTGGAGGTGGGTGAGCACGTCCGCCTTGACGTAGTCCTCGTACGGCGTCGTGCCTTGGAAGTCGAGATGCGGGGTCTCCGGCTCCTGCGATTCCTGAGCCTCATGGGACGACATCGCTGTCTCCTGTTGTACTCCGGGTAGCGGTCCGCCCTGCCGTTACCGACACGGGGCCCCGGTCCCCGCCGGGCATCCTCTTCCATGCTCCCCGGAAATGGCAAGGCCCGCCTGGTCACACAGGCGGGCCCGGAAAACGGTGACGGATCAGCCCGGCGTCATCAGCCCAGCCTCACCAGCCCGGCGTCATCAGCCCAGCGTCTCGGCCGCCGTGAGCGAGGAGTCCTTCAGGAACTGCGTGCAGCGCTCGTACTCGTCCTGCTCGCCGATGGCGCCCGCGGCACGGGCGAGGCCGTGCAGGGCGCGCAGGAAGCCGCGGTTCGGCTCGTGCTCCCACGGGACCGGCCCGTGGCCCTTCCAGCCGCTGCGGCGCAGGGAGTCCAGGCCGCGGTGGTAGCCCGTACGGGCATAGGCGTACGACTCCACGACGCTGCCCCGCTCGAACGCCTCGTCGGCGAGCTGCGCCCAGGCCAGCGAGGAGGTCGGGTACTTCGCGGCGACGTCCGCGGGGGCGGTGCCGTTCGCCAGGAGCTCACGGGGCTCCGGGTCGTCGGGGAGGTGGGTCGGGGGCGGGCCCCCGAGAAGGTTCTCGTGAATGGACATGGGTCCAGTGTCCCTCGCCGGGACGGCTTGCCGACACGGGTCCGTGGGGTCCGGTCGCGCCCACGCGGCGGAGCCGCCCCCGAACTACGCGACCAGCCACAACGCACGCAACCGCACGCGCACCCGCACGCGCACCCGCACTACGCCAGCCGCCCCCGAGCCCGCTCCCCCTCCAGCGGCGGCGCCATGACCGCCCCATGCGTACGGCACTCCGGCCTCCGGCACCCCGGCGGCAGCGAGCGTACGGACGCGAAGGCCACGACAGACCCCACCACCAGCACCCCCGCACACACCGTCATCGCCCGCCCGAACGCACTGTCGAAAGCCGTAGGCGACCGGTAGGCCTCCTCCCCCATCCCCGTGACCAGCGGCAGCGCGGCCACCGCGATCAGGCCCGCCGCCCGGGCGGCCGCGTTGTTGATCCCGCTGGCGAGGCCGGCCCGCGCGGTGTCCACCGAGGCCAGCACGGTCGCCGTCAGCGGGGCGACCAGCGTGACCATGCCGGCGCCGAGGACCAGGAGGGCCGGGACCACGTCCAGGAGGTACGACGCCCCCGGCCCGACCCGCAGCATCAGCAGCATCCCCGCCGCGCACAGCAGCGGCCCCACGGTGAGCGGGATGCGCGGCCCGATACGGGCGGCGAGGGCGCCCGAGCGGGCGGAGAACAGCAGCATCAGGGCGGTCGTCGGCAGTAGGGCCGTACCGGCCTGGAGGGCCGAGTAACCGACCACCACCTGGAGCTGAACGGCGCCCAGGAAGAAGAACCCGCCGAAGGCCCCGTACACGCACAGGGTCACCAGGTTGACCGCGGTGAACTGCCGGGACGCGAAGATCCCGAGCGGCATCATCGGATCGGGCCGCCGCTTCTCCACGGCGACGAAGGCCACCCCGGCGGCCACGCCCGCGACCGCCGAGACGGCGACCAGCGGGGAGCCGGAGCGCGCCTCGATCAGCGCGTACGTCACCAGCGCGAGCGCCAGCGCGCCCAGGACCGCGCCGAGTACGTCGAAGCGCCCGTGGTCGGACCGACCTCCCCCACTCTCGGCTCCGCTCGAGCGGGAGGTGCCCCCATCCGACTCGGGAACATGCCGTACGGCGATCGGCGCGCACACCAGCGCCAGCGGGACGTTGAGCAGGAACACCCAGCGCCAGCCCGGCCCGTCCACCAGCCAGCCGCCCACGAAGGGGCCGACGGCCGCCCCGACACCGCCGAACCCGGACCACAGGCCCACGGCGCGGCCCCGGTCGTCGGGGTGGAAGGAGGCCTGGATCAGGGCCAGGGACCCGGGGGTGAGCAGGGCGCCCCCCACCCCCTGCAGGGCCCGGGCGGCGACGAGGACACCGGCGTTCGGGGCGAGGCCGCACAGCAGGGAGGCGGCCGCGAACCACACGACACCCACCACGAATACCCTGCGGCGGCCGTACCGGTCCCCGAGGGAGCCGCCGAGCAGGATCAGCCCGGCCAGCGTCAGCATGTACGCGTTGACCGTCCACTGCAGGGCGGCGAGGTCGGCGTCCAGGTCACGGCCGATGCGCGGCAGGGCGACGTTGACGACGGTCGAGTCCAGCAGCACCATGCTGGAGCCGAGGACAGTGGTGAGCAGGATCCACTTGCCTTGCGGCGTGGCCAGCCGGACGTCGGACATGCCCCAGGTATACAGCGAGCCCGGCGCCGTAGCACCGGGCTCGCTGGAAACGGTGTACTACTTGATCTTCGTGCCCGCCGAGCGCAGGTTCTGCGTGGCCTCGACGACGCGGGCGGCCATGGAGGCCTCCGCGAGCTTGCCCCAGGTGCGCGGGTCGTAGGTCTTCTTGGAGCCGACCTCGCCGTCGACCTTCAGGACACCGTCGTAGTTGCGGAACATGTGGTCCGCGACGGGGCGGGTGAAGGCGTACTGGGTGTCGGTGTCGAGGTTCATCTTCACGACGCCGTTCTCCAGCGCGGTGGCGATCTCCTCGGCGGTGGAGCCGGAGCCGCCGTGGAAGACGAAGTCGAAGGGCTGGGACCCGGCCGGCTTGCCGAACTTGGCGGCCACGCCGTCGTTCAGCTCCTTCAGCAGGTCGGGGCGGAGCACGACGTTGCCCGGCTTGTACACGCCGTGGACGTTGCCGAAGGAGGCGGCCAGCAGGTAGCGGCCCTTCTCGCCCAGGCCGAGCGCCTCGGCCGTACGGATCGCGTCGTCGACGGTCGTGTAGAGGGAGTCGTTGATCTCGTGCGTGACGCCGTCCTCCTCGCCGCCGGTCGGGGTGATCTCGACCTCGAGGATGATCTTCGCGGCGCGGGCGCGCTCCAGGAGCTCCTGGGCGATGGAGAGGTTGTCGGCGAGGGTCTCCGCCGAGCCGTCCCACATGTGCGACTGGAACAGCGGGTTGCCGCCGGCCTTCACGCGCTCCTCGGACACGGCGATCAGCGGGCGTACGTACCCGTCGAGCTTGTCCTTGGGGCAGTGGTCGGTGTGCAGGGCGACGGTGACCGGGTACTTCTCGGCGACGATGTGCGCGAACTCGGCGAGGGCCACGGAACCCGTGACCATCTCCTTGCTGTACTGGCCGCCCAGGAACTCGGCACCGCCGGTCGAGATCTGGATGATGCCGTCGCTCTCGGCCTCCGCGAAGCCGCGCAGCGCAGCGTGCAGGGTCTGGGTCGAGGTCACGTTGATGGCCGGGTAGGCGAACCTGCCTGCCTTCGCCCGGTCGAGCATCTCGTTGTAGACCTCGGGAGTTGCGATCGGCATGTGTCCGCTCCTTGTATCTGCGGGTTGGCGTACTGCGTGCTTACGGCCCTGACCTAGACCTTGTGTGGGGGTTCGACGTCATCGTCGGCCCCATCCTTCCAGACTTGGCCGGATGGTCCATCCCCTGGTCAGTCCAGCCCCTGGTCAGGCCAGTCCCAGCTCGTCCTTCGAGTACGCGAAGAGGTACGGCACTCCCGCGCCCTGCTCGATCTTCTCCGCGGCGCCCGTCGCCCGGTCCACGATCGTCGCGACGGCGACGACCTCGGCGCCCGCCTCGCGCACCGCCGCGACCGCTTCGAGCGGGGAGCCGCCGGTGGTGGAGGTGTCCTCGACGACCACGACCCGGCGGCCCGCGATGTCGGGGCCCTCCACGCGCCGCTGCATGCCGTGCGCCTTGGCGGCCTTGCGGACGACGAAGGCGTCCAGGCGCTTCCCGCGCGCGGCGGCCGCGTGCAGCATGGCGCCGGCGACCGGGTCGGCGCCCATGGTCAGGCCGCCGACCGCGTCGAACTCCAGGTCCGCGGTCAGGTCCAGGAGCACCTGCCCGACGAGCGGGGCCGCCTCGCCGTCGAGGGTGACGCGGCGCAGGTCGACGTAGTAGTCGGCCTCCAGACCCGAGGACAGGGTCACCTTGCCGTGCACCACGGCCTTGTCGAGAATGTGCTGCTTCAGGGCGGCGCGTGCGTCAGTCATGACTGTCAGCTTAGAGGCGGTGCCAGCTCCAGGTCGTCGAGGCCTCCAGCGGCTCCAGGGGCGTGACCAGGCGCGGCAGGGTGTTCAGGCCGTTGGGCGGCCCGGTCTGCGGCTCCACGCAGACGGCGGCCTCCTGCTCGTCGTAGACCACGACCCATTCCTCGCGGCTGGCGACCTTCAGCTCCAGCTGCCCGGGCCAGGTGAGGGTGACGTCGACGCCGCCGGGCATGCCGAAGCAGTCGTCCCAGGGGCCCGGCTTCGGCTCGACGCGGTTGCCGGTCGGCAGGTGGTCGTCGCCGCGCTCCTCCTGCCAGGCGGCGGTGAAGTCGAGCCGGACGGGCTCGCCGCCGTCGAGGGTGCGGTTGAACCAGGGGTGCCAGCCGATCTGGGCCGGGAAGGAGGAGTCGTACGTCTCGACGGACATGGTGAGGGTCAGGGCGTCCGGGGTGAGCGCCGCGATCTGGGTGACGCGGCCCGAGTAGGGCCAGGGCTCGACGAGGTCGTACGTGAGGACCGCCTCGTCGGCGCTGCTGCGGGCGACGGTCCAGGCACCGTCGCGGGCCGTGCCGTGAATGGCGTGCGGCGGGGAGTTGAGCGGCAGCTGGTGGACGTCGGCCCCGTCACGGAACCGTCCGTCCCGGGTACGGCCGCACCAGGGGACCATCGGGAAGCAGCCGAACCGCTCCCCCTGGCGCAGCAGTTGGACGCCTCCGACTCGAAGTCCCCCGACCCGTCCGCCGTTTCCCGGCTGCAAGGTCGCTTCCGCGTCGCCCGCGGTCAGCGTGATGTCTTCTTGGCTCACGGGACGACCCTACTCAACGGCGCTTTCTCAGGGCCCTTCCCACCACGATCGCCGATGCCAGGGCCACCGCCGCCGCCGGTGCCGCCCAGCGCAGGGGCAGGCCGGAGGCGACCGTCTGGGGAGCGGGGACGGGGGCGTAACGGCCCCGCGGGGGCGCGTGGTCGACCTCTTCCGCGCTGCGGCCGATCATCGTGCGCCGGGCGTGGGCGGCCTCGGCCGGGGGGTGGACGGGCTCCGTGAAGTCCTCGACGAGGGGGGCGGGGGGCTCTTCGGGCGTCTCGCCGGCCTCCGGTGTATCCAGGGCCTCCGAGGTGTCCACGGCCTCGGTGGTCTCGGGGGCCTCTGGTGTCTCGGAGGTCTCCGCCGCCCCTGAAGTGGCCGCGGCTTCAGCCGTCTCCGTCCGCTCCGGCTCCTCCGTCGTCTCGCCCAGCGCCTCCGCGAAACGGTTCAGCAGGCGTACGACCGCGGAGCTCACCGCATCCTGGGGAAGTTCCGTGACGCGGCCGTCCGCCGTGGCCGTGCCGTCGAAGGTCAGGGTCGTGCCGCCGTCCGTGTCGCGCAGGCGCACGGTGAGGGCGAGCTTGACGGAGCCGGTGCCGCGGGTCTCGCCTGCCTCGCCCTCGACGGCGTAGGAACCGTCGTCCCGGGCGGCGACGTGTGCCGTGCCCCGGTAGGTGACGGAGTGGCTGCCGACCCGCACCTTCAGCCGCCCGGCGACGGGGTCCGCGCCGGCGTCCTGCTGGAGCCCGGGGACCGCCCGGGCCACCCTGACGGGGTCCCCCAGGGTCTGCCTCAGCCGCTCGACCGGAACCGGAACGAACACCTCATGCTCCATGGTTGCCGAGCCTACCCAGGGGCGCCGGTCCTGCACCCCCGGTTGGTGGAAAGTGACGGCGCTGTTCCGTCCCGCGGCGTGGATCAGTAGCGCGGATGCACCAATGTGGAGGCCCCGAGGCCCCGGACCCGGGTGGCCTGAGCCGCCCGCAGCGCCGCGCGCAGGGACTGATCCGTCAGGGTCGCCGGCCGGGGCCCGCGGGGGTCCAGGGCCAGGGCCGGGCGCGGTCCCCGCGACGCCAGCACGAAGCCCCAGTCGCGGGGGGCACGGGACGCCCCGGCCGTGCGGTCGGGTCCCGCGGCGAAGCCGGAGTCGCGGCCGCCGACGCGGTACGGCGTGGTGCGCAGGCCCGCCGCGCGCAGGGTCGCCTCCACCGTCCAGAAGACACGGGGACGGGAGGCGACCGGTCCCGCGTGCACGACGAGACGGCCGCCGGGGGCCAGGACGCGGCGGACGAGGCCGTAGAACTCCTCCGAGTACAGCTTGGCGCTCGCGGTGACGCGGGGATCGGGCAGGTCGGCGATCACCACGTCGTACGACGGCACGGGCGCCGGCGTGCGCAGCCGGCGGAAGGCGTCCGCCGTGCTGACGTGGAGGCGCGCGTCGTCGTAGACGTGGCCGTTGAGCCGGGAGAGCGCCGGGTCGTGGCGGGCCAGGTCGACCACCGCGGGATCCAGTGCCACGATGTCGACCCGCCGCACCCCGGAGTACCTGAGCACCTCACGGGCGGCGAGCCCGTCGCCGCCGCCGAGGACGAGCACGCGCGCGTGGGGGCCGTCCATCGCGGGGTGGACGAGGGCCTCGTGGTAGCGGTCCTCGTCGCGGCCGCTGACCCTCAGACGGCCGTCGACGTAGAGGTCGAGGGGGCGGCCGTCGGTGCCGCCGGTGAGGGCGATCTCCCGGACGCCGGTCTGCACGGCGACGCGCACGTCCTTGCCGTAGACCGCCTCCTGCGCGGCCCGCTCGAAGTCGTCGACGAGGAGGGTGGCGGTGGCGAGGACGCCGAGCACGGCGAGGTTGGCGACCAGCAGCAGCCAGCGGGCCCGGCGGGTCAGGTCGCGGCGGAACAGGCCGAGGACCAGGGCGCCGCCCGCGACCGCGTTGACCGCGCCGGTGAGCATGGCGCCGGTCAACTGGCCCAGCAGGGGCAGCAGCAGGAACGGGAAGGCCAGGCCGCCGACCAGGGCGCCGACGTAGTCCGCGGCGAACAGGTCGGCCACCGCGCCGCCCGCGTCCTGGCGGCGGATGCGCTGGATCAGCTCCATCAGCAGGGGGACTTCGGCGCCGATGAGCAGACCGATGGCCAGGGAGAAGGCGACCAGGAGCCAGCGCGGGCCGCACACCCACAACCCGCCCCAGTCGCCGGTCCACGCGAACACGGCGTACAGGGCCATCGCGCTGCACCCGCCGACGAGTGCGAGCAGCGCTTCCAGCGCGCCGAAGGCGGCCGCCGCGTGCCGGCGCAGCCGCTTGGCGAGCAGCGAGCCGATCCCCATCGCGAAGACCATGACGGACAGCACCACGGAGGCCTGGGTGACCGGGTCGCCGGTCAAGTACGAGGCGAGAGCGACCAGTTCGAGCTCGTACACCAGTCCGCAGGCCGCGCAGACGAAGACGCACGCGAGCACGAGGAACCGCCCGGTGCCCTGCCGGACCGGCAGCCGCGCGGGCCCGGCCCAGGAGGGCGGAGCGCCGGGCGGGGCGGGGGCGTGCGGCTCGATCACGGTGCGACGTTACGTCACGGCTCCGGCACGCTTCGTCACCCACACGTGTGGAACCGGGAGTGAACCGGGAAACAGGGGTTTGCGTCGCTCAACCCGACGCCCCGTCGCTCAACCCGACGTCGCCACCGAAACCCTGACCCCGACACGCGTCCGCGTGGCCACCAACTGCCCGTCCTGCGGGTACGCGTGCCAGGTCCGCCAGTGCACCTGCCCCTCGTACCGCTGGGCCAGTAGCGCGGTGAACGCGTGCGGGCTGCCGGGAAAGACCCCGGCAAGGCCGTGCGGATGGTCGGACACCAGCGCGAGCAACTCCTGTGCCCGGCCGGCGAACTCGCCCGGCGACAGGGCCTCGACGCGCGCGGCGAACTCGTACTCCCAGTTCCCCACCCGCTTGGTCACGCCCAGCGGCAGCGGCGTACTGCTGCCGGCGATGCACGCCACCGTCTCCGAGCAGGTGCCCCGGTCCTCCTCCAGAAGCACTTGGTGGGAGGCGCCGAGGAGTCTCAACTGCAGCTTCGTCCCGCCGATCTCGAGGTCGAGCTCGGCGAGGGCGGGCAGCGGCTCACGCCCCAGAGCCCAGGCGAGGTCGGCCGCGCGCGTGTCGGTGTACGAGGTGTTCAGGGTCGTGAGCATGGATCGGCTCCGCTAGCACGCAAAGAAAGGGTGGTGTGGGGTACCGGCGCACCCGGGCGACTGTGGGGGGGATCGGCCCGGTCAGCCCAGTCGGGAGGTCAGGAGGTGTCCGCAGGACGTCCGAGGGCTGCGTTGGTGGTTTAGAGGGAATCATGAACGGCGGTGCCGTCACAGGGTTTTTACCCAACTTCGGGGGGTTTCCATCCCTGCGTGGGCTCCCCAGCTCAACTGTTCAACCACGGCGCACGCCACGGCGGCCGGAGCGTGCGCCGGAGCACCGGAGTGACAAAACGACAAGCGGGGGCGTGCGGCCCGACCCCAGGTCAGGACCCACGCCCCCGCGTTCCCCCGTTCCCCCGGTTTCGGATGCGGTTCCCCCGGCCGGAGCTCAGCTGCCCCGTGTCAGCTGCCCCCGCCCCCGCATCCGCCACCGCCGCCCCCGCAGGACGACCCGCCACCACAGGAGGACCCACCGCCACAGGAGTGCCCGCCGTGGTGGCCGCCGCCACCGGAGTCCGATCCGCCGCCGTCGCCCCCGGCCCACCAGCTGCCGCCGGCCGTGCCGGCCCCGCCGCTGCTGTGGGCCCGCATACGCCGACGCGTCGAGCCGTTCCGGAACACCGTGGCCACCGCGCCGATGAGGAACAGGACCAGGAACACCACCAGGATGATGCCGAAGACCATGGCTCACCCTCCTTCCGTTACCCCCTCGAAGCGACCCCCCGTGGGCGCCTCGCCGGTTGCGTGAGCTGGAGATGCCCTTCCGTCTCACGGGTCAAAGCAGAGTTGAGGAACTCCAGAGCTTGGGCGCAGGATGACCCGCATGACCTCCAGCGCGCGCCCCCTGCTCAACCGCCGCCTCGCCGAGTTCGGGACGACGATCTTCGCCGAGATGTCCGCCCTGGCTCTGCGGACCGGCTCGATCAACCTGGGGCAGGGCTTCCCCGACACGGACGGCCCCGAGGAGGTCAGGGAGGCGGCGGTGCGGGCGCTGCGCGACGGACGCGGCAACCAGTACCCGCCGGGCCCGGGCGTCCCGGAACTGCGCTCGGCGGTCGCGGCGCACCAGGAGCGCTGCTACGGCCTGGCCTACGACCCCGACACCGAGGTGCTGGTCACGGCGGGTGCCACGGAGGCCATCGCCGCCGCGCTGCTCGCGCTGGTGGAGCCGGGTGACGAGGTCGTCGCGTTCGAGCCGTACTACGACTCCTACGCGGCCTGTATCGCGATGGCGGGCGGGACCAGGGTCCCGGTCACCCTGCGGCCGCACGAGGGCAGCTTCCGCCTCGACCTCGACGAGCTGCGCGCCGCCGTCACCGACCGCACCCGCCTGCTCCTCATCAACACCCCGCACAACCCCACCGGCACGGTCCTCACCCGCGAGGAGCTGACGGCGATCGCCGAGCTGGCCGTGGAGCGGGACCTGCTGGTGGTCACGGACGAGGTGTACGAGCACCTGGTCTTCGACGACGCCGAGCACCTGCCCCTCGCGACCTTCCCGGGGATGCGGGAGCGCACGGTCTCCATCGGCTCCGCCGGCAAGACCTTCTCCTTCACCGGCTGGAAGGTCGGCTGGATCACGTCGACGCCCGGCCTGGTCTCGGCGGTCCGCTCGGCGAAGCAGTTCCTGACGTACGTGTCCTCCGGCCCCTTCCAGTACGCGGTCGCCGAGGCCCTCGCCCTCCCCGACAGCTACTTCACCGCCTTCCGCGAGGACATGCTGGCCAAGCGTGACCTGCTGGCGGCGGGCCTCGCGGACGCGGGCTTCAAGGTCTTCAAGCCGGCCGGCACCTACTTCGTCACCACCGACATCCGCCCCCTCGGCGAGAGCGACGGCTTCGCCTTCTGCCGGGCCCTGCCCGAACGCGCGGGCGTCGTCGCCATCCCGAACGCGGTGTTCTACGACCACCGGGAGGAGGGAGCGCCGTTCGTGCGGTTCGCGTTCTGCAAGCGCACCGATGTTCTGGACGAGGCTGTGGCCCGCCTCAAGAGGCTCGCCGCCTGAGAGCGCGCCGGACGAGCACCGTGGACGGACGACGTTCCAGCCGCTCAACGGGTGACGCTGCCCCGGTCGCCTTTCTTCGGGTCACCACGGGAACCCCGGATGGGCTGTCAGCTGTGAGGGGCGTTGAGTGGGGTGTGGGCGCGTGTGTCAGGAGGTGTGAAGCGCCCCGTCGTGTCCACGTGGCATCGCCGGCACCCGGATTTCCCCGCCGCCTTTGAGTGGTTGATCGCGGCATGCTTTGGCAACGCGCTCCGACGGAACTCCGTTCGGAACTCGCCCTGTTCGGCATCATCTGCCTGCGAGAAAGCTTCGCCCCGTGGCAGCTGGTCGAGACACTCGGTGTACTCGGACCAGGATCTCAGGGACCCCGACTGGCTCTCCCGTGAACCCGTCCGGGCCAAGCTTCGAACCGCACCCGCCGCCTGCTGGCGATGTTCGACTACCCGCCGGAGGAGGAGCGCGAGGCGGTCGACCTGGTCCTCAAGCAGATGGAGATCGCGGCTGCCTTGTGGGCGCCCGCAGTGAAGTAGCGGACGGTGGTACACCAGGCAAGCTAAAGTGACACCACGGGTACGTACCCGTACCCGTCCCGGTGAGCAAGGAGTTCGCATCATGCCCGATGCCAACGTTCGTATCCCCGCCGATGCTCGCGACCGGCTTGCCGAGATAGCTGCTGAGGAGGGGCTGTCCCTGCGTTCCTACCTGGCCCGGCTCGCCGAGACCCTGCTCACCCCGGCGGAGCGGGCCGAGCGGGCGGAGAAGGCACGGGCAGTGCTGCGCAAGTGGAACGGCTACGACCCCAACGACCGCGAGCAGGCCGAGTTGGACGCCGAACTGGACCGCCGTATGACCGAAGCGGGTGCCGCGTGACCCGTGACGTGCATGTGTTCCTCGACGAGAGCGCGATGGTGGCTGCTGGGCGAGGCAACGCCCTGGCCTCCCGGCTGATCCATCGCGCTCACGCCGAGGCGGGCTGGTTCCTGTACGCCACCGTGTGTGCCCTCGTCGAGGCCGACCGTGCCCGGCCGGGCACCGCAGAACACGTTGCCGCCCTGCCCGGCATCGCGATCGTCGACCTTGACCTGCCCGCCGCCCTGTCGGTAGCCCGCGCGACCACATGGGCCGACGCCCACACGCTCTACGCTGCCCAGCCCAGTCCCGACCGACCGGACGGAGCAGTGATCGCGACCACCACGCCGCACACGTGGAAGGGGCAGCCGGTGCGCACCCTGGACCTCAGTCCCTGAACTCAGGCGGCAAGACTCTCCCCGGCCTCCCACAGGTCCGTGACAGCCCGGACCGTGACGGGGTGGGCGGCCACCACGGGGAGACCGTGGCCGAACCTCGGATCGATGGTGGGCAGGTTGTTTCCCCTGGTTCTTTGGGGAGGTCAGCGGCCCGCCGGACCCTCGCGGACAAGAGCCCGGTGAGTCGGGAGCGCGGCGGGCCTGCTGGTGACGTGGACCGCGCTGTGGGTGGCGATCACAGTCGAAAAGTTACCCACAGGCTGTGGACGACCGCCGCACTCGCACCGCCCGGTCGGCTCGCCTGTGTACCGCGCCGCGAACGGCCAGAGCCCGGCCCCGGCACGCGGCCGTGGTGGCCGGTGCCCTGGCCGGGCTCTCGTTGCCTGCGGGGCGTATCAGGTCATGTCAACCGATACACCCCGGTAGCCGGAGAACGTCTACTCGTCGTCCTCGGGCTTCTCGGCGTCGTTGACTTCCTCCTCGAGGCCGAGCTGCTCCACGAGCCACTTGTCGAACTCGATGGCGGCGCGCACCCAGCTGACGGTCGAGGAGACGAAGTGCTCCAGGCTGACGCCGGTGCCGATGAGCATCTGCGCCTCACCGATCAGACGGACGGTGCCGTCGTCATGGGTGTGGCTGTAGACCTTGGGCCACAGGGTGCGCCGGTTCCAGTCGTCGATGGACTCCAGCAGCGTGGGCTTCTCGTCGATCTGGTGGGGCCGGTCGTAGAACGTCCGCACCGAGAAGACCTGCTGGTCACCCTCGCCACGGAACATGAAATACGTACGGAACTGCTCCCACGGCGCCGCGAGGTCACCCTCGTCGTCGACGACATACTTCAGCTCCATCTGGTCGAGGAGCTGCTTCACGAGATCCTGATCCGGGACGACGGGGCCCGCCGGTCCTTGGGGCTGCGGCTCGGGCTGGCCCCCGAAGTTCGGAATCGAGGACGGATCGATGGTCACCGTGAATTTCCCTTCGTACGGATCCCGCCATCCTCCCCCATCCGGGGAGGGGGGTGGCAAGCCCAGACGGAACCTGTCCTCCCAGGGCTGACATGATCCGGTCAGCCACGGTAAACAGGGGTCAAGGAAACGGGGAAGCCATGACACCGACGCAGACCGAGACGCAGATCGAGACAGTGCCGGAACAGGCAGAGCCGGGCGGGACCAGATGGGGCGTCTTCCTGGCGATCCTGGCCGTGCCGACGCTGGTGGTGGCGGCCCTGCTCGCGCTGGGGATCGCCTGGCTGTTCACGGACGACTCGGTCGCCGCGGACGTGAAGAAGACCTCGTGCTCCGAGGCGCTGGCCTTCGGCGGGGCGAAGCTGCCGGCGGGGGCGTACGACACCTGGTGCGGGGTCGAGGCCGGGCCCGAGCCCCGCTTCGACGCGCGCTTCCGGATGCCGCGCGGCGAGGTCGACGCCTGGGTGGCGGCCACCTTCCCCGAGGGGCCGCGGCTGCGGACCACGCAGTGCGGCGACGCCCAGGTCGACGCGTGCCTGAACGCGGGCCCGGTCGCCGGAGAGCGGGCCTCCGTGCAGATCGAGATCGTCCACGACGGGCACAAGTGGTCCGAGGTGCGGTTCGTCGCGTTCACGCTGTGACAGCCGCGTCCACGATGTGAGAGATCGCGTTCACGCTGTGACGAGGGGGCAGCGCCCCCTCGTCACCACGCCGCTCAGAGCGTCTTGCCCGTCTCCGGACGGCCGGTCGCCGGTCCCACGATCAGACCCTCGCCGAAGGCGTCCACCCGGACCGTGTCGCCGTCCTTGACCTCGCCGGACAGGATCTCCTTGGCGAGGCGGTCGCCGATGGCCGTCTGGACCAGGCGGCGCAGCGGGCGGGCGCCGTAGGCCGGGTCCAGGCCCTCGACGGCGAGCCAGTCCAGGGCCTCGTCGGTGACCTCCAGGGTGAGCCTGCGCTCGGCGAGCCGCCTGGCCAGGCTGTCGATCTGCAGGCGCGCGATGCGGCGCAGCTCGTCCTTGGTCAGGGCGGAGAAGACGACCAGGTCGTCGAGCCGGTTGAGGAACTCCGGCTTGAAGGAGGCGCGGACCACCTCGAGGACCTGCTCCTTCTTCTCCTCCTGGGAGGTGATCGGGTCGACCAGGAACTGGCTGCCCAGGTTCGACGTCAGAACCAGGATCGCGTTGCGGAAGTCGACCGTACGGCCCTGACCGTCCGTCAGGCGCCCGTCGTCCAGCACCTGGAGCAGGATGTCGAAGACCTCCGGGTGGGCCTTCTCCACCTCGTCGAGGAGCACCACGCTGTACGGCCGCCTGCGCACCGCCTCGGTCAGCTGACCGCCCTCCTCGTAGCCGACGTAACCGGGGGGCGCGCCGACCAGACGGGAGACCGTGTGCTTCTCGCCGTACTCCGACATGTCGATGCGGACCATCGCCCGCTCGTCGTCGAAGAGGAAGTCGGCGAGGGCCTTGGCGAGTTCGGTCTTTCCGACGCCGGTGGGGCCGAGGAAGAGGAAGGACCCGGTGGGCCGGTCCGGGTCGGAGATACCGGCCCGGGTGCGCCGTACGGCGTCGGAGACGGCCTGCACGGCCTCGCTCTGGCCGATGAGCCGCTTGCCCAGCTCCTCCTCCATGCGCAGCAGCTTCTGCGTCTCGCCCTCCAGGAGGCGGCCCGCCGGGATGCCGGTCCAGGCGGCGACGGTGTCGGCGATGTCGTCGGGGCCGACTTCCTCCTTGACCATGGTGTCCTTGGAGACCTCCTCCTCGGCCTCGGACGCGGCCTCCAGGTCCCGTTCCAGGGTGGGGATCTCGCCGTAGAGCAGCTTGCTGGCGGTGTCGAAGTCGCCGTCGCGCTGGGCGCGTTCGGCCTGACCGCGCAACTCGTCCAGCTTCTCCTTCAGTTCACCGACCCGGTTGAGGGACTGCTTCTCCTTCTCCCAGCGGGCGGTCAGGCCCCGCAGCTCCTCCTCCTTGTCGGCGAGGTCGCGGCGCAGCCGCTCCAGGCGCTCGCGGGAGGCCGGGTCGGTCTCCTTGACCAGCGCGAGCTCCTCCATCTTCAACCGGTCCACCCCGCGCTGGAGTTCGTCGATCTCGACGGGCGAGGAGTCGATCTCCATCCGCAGCCGGGAGGCCGCCTCGTCGACGAGGTCGATGGCCTTGTCGGGCAGGAAGCGGGAGGTGATGTACCGGTCGGAGAGGGTGGCCGCCGCGACCAGCGCGCTGTCGGCGATCTGGACCTTGTGGTGGGCCTCGTAGCGTCCCTTGAGTCCGCGCAGGATGGCGATGGTGTCCTCGACGGTCGGCTCGGCGACCAGCACCTGCTGGAAGCGCCGCTCCAGGGCGGGGTCCTTCTCGATCCGCTCCCGGTACTCGTCGAGGGTCGTCGCGCCGACCATGCGCAGCTCACCCCGGGCGAGCATGGGCTTGAGCATGTTGCCGGCGTCCATGGAGGAGTCGCCGCCGGCGCCCGCGCCCACGACGGTGTGCAGCTCGTCGATGAAGGTGATGATCTGCCCGTCGGAGTCCTTGATCTCCGCGAGGACGGTCTTGAGCCGCTCCTCGAACTCGCCCCGGTACTTGGCACCGGCGACCATCGCCCCGAGGTCGAGCGCGACGAGCCGCTTGTCCTTGAGCGACTCGGGCACGTCCCCCTTGACGATCCGCTGGGCGAGCCCCTCGACGACGGCGGTCTTGCCGACGCCGGGCTCGCCGATGAGGACGGGGTTGTTCTTCGTACGGCGGCTGAGCACCTGCACGACCCGGCGGATCTCCTGGTCGCGGCCGATGACGGGGTCGAGCTTGCCGTCCCGTGCGGCGGCGGTGAAGTCGGTTCCGAACTTCTCCAGGGCCTTGTACTGGCCCTCGGGGTCGGCGGTGGTCACTCTGCGCCCTCCTCGGGCCTTCTGGAACGCTTCGAGCAGCTTCTTCGGGGTGGCGCCCTGTCCCGTCAGCACCTCGGCGGCCGGTCCGCCCTTGGCGGCGATGCCGATGAGCAGGTGCTCGGTGGAGAGGTACTCGTCGCCGAGGTCCTGGGCACGGGCCTGTGCGTCGGCGATGACGGAGAGCAGGTCGCGGTTGGGCTGCGGGGGCGCGACGGTGGACCCCGCCACGCTGGGCAGCGAACCGAGCACCTTCTCGGCCCCGGCCCGCACGGCGGCCTGGTCCGCGTCGACGGCAGCGAGCAGGTCGACGATGTTCTCGTTGTCCTGCCCCTGGAGCAGAGCAAGGAGCAGGTGGGCGGGGGTGAGGTCCGGGTGTCCCTCGGTCACGGCCCGGTTGCTGGCCGCGTTGATGGCGTCCCGGCTCCGGTTGGTCAGCTCGGCATCCACTGGTCCGTACTCCTCCTCGGTGTCAGCTCCTGTACCGACTCCTGCGCTGACTCATTCAGCGTACATAAAGTTGAGTCTATTCCACTCAAGGCAGTCCGTGGGAGGGATCAGGGGCTAGCGTCCCGGCATGACCTCCTACGCCCAGGATCCGGGTGCCCCGGACCCGTCGTTCCTCAGCTTCTGGCGCGAACGGCATCTGTGCACACTGACGACACCCCGCCCGGACGGGAGCCCGCACGTGGTGCCCGTCGGGGTGACGTACGACCCCGAGGCCCGTCTGGCTCATGTGATCGCGAGCCGGACGAGCGCGAAGGTACGGCACGTGCTGGCGGCCGGCGAGGGCGGGGCGGCGGTGGCGGTGTGCCAGGTGGCGGGGCGGCGGTGGGCGACGCTGGAAGGGCGGGCGCGCGTGCGCACGGAGCCGGACCGGGTGGCGGACGCGATGCGGCGGTACGCCGAGCGCTACGAACGGACGCCGGCGCCGAACCCGCTGCGGGTGGTCATCGAGATCTCGCTCACCGGAGCGATGGGGAATTTCTGAACGGCTTGCCGAGCGGCCCACGAGCGGCCTTCCGAGCCACGGACCGATCACCCCATACCGCGAAATGTCGCCCAAAACTGCAGCGGCGTCACCGTGTTCAGGTCACGGT